>JAFRGA010000086.1 GCA_017434045.1 Eggerthellaceae bacterium | reverse complement strand
TTATCCTGCTCGTTTTCGGCGTCGACACCACAGCTCTCATGCATGAGCATGTCGGCATGGTCGAGGGTTTCGCCACTGGCGCTTCCGCAGTCGCGCTGTTCGCCCGTGTTGGTGGCGGGATCTACACCAAGGCTGCTGGCGGGGGCGCTGCCCGCGTCGGCACGGGTGTGGCGGGCCTCCCCGAGGCCGACCGCCGCAACCCGGCTACCATCGCCGACAACGTAGGTGACAACGTGGGCGACGTCGCGGGCATGGGCTCCGACCTGTTCGAATCCTACACCGGTTCCATCTTGGCCCCGACGATTCTCGCCGCTACCTTCGCCGAGCTCGGTTACTTCGGCGCTTTCGGCAGCATCGACATGATCTGGGCCGTTGTTACCCCGGTCATCATCGCTGCTTGCGGCATCATCACGTCGATCATCGGCCTGTTCGCTGTTCGCGCCAAGGAAGGCGCCGAGCTGCACAAGGCTCTGAACCGTGGTACGTACCTGGCCGCCGGTCTCGAGATTTGCGCGATCTTCGTGATCTTCTTCATTTGGAACGGTCAGTCTCAAATCGGCCAGCCGATCTTCCTGTTCGGCTCTGTTATCAGCGGCCTTGTTGCTGGTGTTCTCATCGGCAAGACGACCGAGTACTTCTGCTCCGATCATTACAACCCGGTTCATAAGTTGGCAGAGGCTTCCGAGACTGGTGCCGCAACCAACATCATCCAGGGTCTGTCGACTGGCATGCTCTCGACGATCATTCCGATCCTCCTGGTTTCTTTCGCCATTATCTTGGCTTACACGTTCGGCAACATGGCGTTCTCGACGCCTGCTGGCGAGTCCATCCTGACCGGCCTGTTCGGTGTTGGCCTTGCTGCTACGGGCATGCTTTCCAACACGGCCATCACCGTTGGCGTTGACGCTTACGGTCCTGTTGCCGACAACGCTGGCGGCATCGCCGAGATGTCCGGTCTGCCCGAGGAAGTCCGCGAGCGCACTGACGGCCTCGACGCCGTAGGCAACACCACCGCGGCTATCGCCAAGGGCTTCGCGATTTCTTCTGCCGGCCTTGCAGCTATCTCGCTGTTCGTGTCCTATCAGGCAACCATGCATCATGCCGATCCTGCGTTCAGCCTGTCGCTGACCAACCCGATGATCGTTGCCGGTATCTTCATCGGCGCCATGATCCCGTTCATGTTCGCCGCCCTCACCATGGGTGCCGTTTCCGAGGCGGCACATGCCATGGTCGCTGAGGTGCGCCGTCAGTTCCGCGAGATCCCGGGCATCATGGAGTACAAGGCCGAGCCCGAGTACGACAAGTGCGTTGGCATCTCCACCCAGGCTGCTCTGAGGAAGATGCTGCTCCCGGGTCTGCTCGCTGTGGTCATTCCCATCGCCATCGGCTGCTTCGACCCGGCCATGCTCGGCGGATTCCTCGCCGGCGCCGTTGCCACCGGTATGCTGCTCGCCATTTTCATGTCGAACTCCGGTGGTGCTTGGGACAATGCCAAGTAGTATATCGAGCAGGGCAACCATGGCGGCAAGGGCTCAGAGGCCCATAAGGCTGCCGTCGTCGGCGACACCGTCGGTGACCCCTTCAAGGATACTTCCGGCCCGTCCATGAACATCCTCATCAACCTCATGACGATCATCTCGCTGACCTTCAGCCCGCTGTTCATCATGATCCAGCACATGATCTAATAGGGTTGCGGCGTTCTACGAACGCCGCAACTACTAAACGCTGCGCAACTGCAGTGCACGTCATCTAGACGTTCAGAGCGCGCCTCGCGTATCAAAGTACGCGTCGGCGCGCTCTTCTCGTCTATATGCCGCACCCTGCAGCTGCTCGCTACCTTGCCTGAAAGGCTTTGCTTCAGTTTTACGGCTCGGAGACACCCAGCCTTGGCTTTCAAGCCTGCGCTTGCGTACGCAAGGTACGCGGCGCTTGCCTTTCAAGCCAATGCCGGGCACCTCGGGGCCGCTCGCTTTGCAGGGTGTCAGGCGCTGCTTGAACAAACGATCGACGGGTACTGTCCCCCTCGATCGTTTATCCGAAAGAACCATGCGACCGCAAGTTAACCCGGACAGAACAAGCGGGCATTGCGTGTTCGAGCGAGCGCGTTATTTCGGCAAGTCTGAGCAGTATTCGCGCTTGAAGAGCCTCTTCTTGCTGGTGGGGAAGAGATGGTGGTACAAGGCGATGAAGTAGCTGTCGGTCATCGACGAGATGTAATCGCAGATGACCTGGTTCGGCTCCTCGCAGAGGTATTTTTCGGGCGTGATGCTGCGCGAGTTCTTGCAGAGATTGGCGACGTGGTGCATGAAGACGGGGGAGTCCTCGTCGCCGGCCAGAAGCTCGTTCAGGAGCTCTTCGTACATCTCCTGGAACATCTCCTCGACGATGTTCTCGAATTCGGAGACCGTGCCCTCTTTGTAGTAGATGAGCTGGTAGTTCTGCTTCTTCGCGGTGACGATGTCCTCGAACGCCTCCTCGCTCATCGCGATGTGGTCTTTCCCGTAGCTGTGGTTCACGATGTCGACCGTCATGTTGTGGATGATGCTCGAGTTGTCTTTCCCGATGAGTTTGCAATCGAAAACGTCGAGAGAGTCTATCACGCCGACGTCGAGCGCGTCGAGGCGGTCCTTGCCGATATAGGCGATCATATCGCTGACGCGTACGACGCATCCCTCAAGGGTCGAGGGCTTGAGATGCTTAATCTGCGAAACGTCCTCGGCGCAGAGCTCGACTGCCTCATCGAGGTCGTCGAACGTCCGCATGTCTCCCAGATTCAAAACCTGCTGCGCGAACTCGCCGTTGTGGCACAGCGCGCCATCAAGAGTCTGCAAGCTGATGTTGCAGCGGTAGAGCCTGTCCATGACGCGCACCGAATGGACGTTGTGCCTGAAGGACCTTCCTGTGTGCTCTTCAAGGCATTGGCTGAGATAACGTTCGCCCGCATGGCCGAATGGGGTGTGGCCGAGGTCGTGTCCGAGTGCGATGGCCTCGACGAGCTGCGTGTTGAGGCCGAGAAGGTCGCTGATCCCGCGCGAGATCCTGCTGACCAGCTGCACATGAAGGCCGCGACGGCAGATGTCGTCGTTCTCGACGAACGAGAACACCTGGGTTTTATCGGCATAGCGGTTGTATGCCGGCGTGTTGATGATCTTCTCGATATCGCGGGCAAAGGCGGAGCGCGTGATGGTCGCCTCGTCGTGCGGGTTGGGTTCGCGCCTGAGGACGTCGGAATCCTTGAACGCTTGCGGATTCCTCCAGCCTTTGTCGCGGTTCTCGCGTATCGCCGCCTCGATTTCGGGGTCGAGCTTTAGATACGGTGTGTTTTTGCAGGCCATGAAAACTCCTATCGTGTATCCAGGCCATTGTATCAAGAGCGCGCCCCATGCTGCAGCGCGCTTGGCAATCCATGGGTTATACTTCGAAATCAAAGCGGGAAAGGCTGCAGCATGCGCATGGCTATCAGCGATGAAGACATCCAAAAGGTTCGCGAGGCGAGCGATATAGTCGCCATCATGGGCGAACGTACTGTCCTCAGGCAGAGAGGGCGCGATTTCTGGTGCTGCTGCCCGTTCCATAACGAGAAGACCCCGTCCTGCAAGATCGATCCGAGCACCCAGCTGTGGCATTGCTTCGGTTGCGGTGAGGGCGGCGACGTATTCGGTTTCATCATGAAATCCGAGGACCTGAGCTTTCCCGATGCGGTGCGCTATCTGGCCGAGCGCGCCCAAATCGACATCAAGGACTCGGGCCGTTCGGGTATGTCGACGTCGGCCAAGGCGCGCCTGCGCGAGGTATGCGCTGCCACCGACGATTTCTACCATGCCCAGCTGATGCGCGGGAAGTCGAACGATGCAGCTCAAGCGCGTTCCTATCTTGCGGCGCGGGGATTCGGCGGCACAGTTCCCAAGAAATGGCATCTGGGATTCGCGCCAGGACGCCAATCCCTCGTGAGGCACCTCTCGTCGAAAGGCTTCAAGCCTGACGAGATGATTGCCGCCAACGTTGCCGTCAGCCGCGACGGGAGCAGGCTGAACGACCGGTTCTACAACCGCGTGATGTTTCCCATCAACAATCCCCAGGGCGAATGCATAGCCTTCGGGGGACGCGTTATCGGAGAGGGCGAGCCCAAGTACCTCAACTCGCAGGAAACGCCCCTGTTCCATAAATCGAACGTGCTCTACGGCCTCGACAAGGCGAAGAACGCGATGGTGAGCACGGGAACCGCCATCATCGTGGAGGGCTACACCGATGTCATCGCCCTCCATGAGAGCGGAATCCAAAATGCGGTTGCCACGCTGGGAACCGCCCTCACCTTGCAGCACGTGCGCCTCATCTCACGCCATGCATCGAAACGAATCGTGTACCTGTTCGACGGGGATGCTGCCGGGCAACGCGCTGCCGATAGGGCCTTGGCGTTCATCAACGAGGAGATGACGCCCGAGGCGGGGAAGGCTCGCATCGAATTGTGCGCCGTGACGCTTCCCGACGATCTCGATCCCGCCGATTTCGTTGCAAAACGCGGTGCGGACGAGCTGAAGACGCTTGTCGACAATGCAAAGCCGCTGATTGCCTACGGTATAGACCGAAGGCTCGCAGCTCATGACCTGAGCAGTGCCGAAGGGCGCACGAGGGCGCTTGCCGATGTGCTCGTCGTGCTCGCTCCCATCAAGAAGTCCATGCTGGCGAAGGATTACGCCATCCAGCTTGCCGGCAAGCTGATGATGCGTGAGCAGGATGTTCTGGATGCCTTGGAAGCCGTTCAGCCCCCACGTGCTTACGATCAGCGCGAGGAGGATATGCCAGCTCCACAGGGTTTGGCCTTTGACGTGCAGCTTCCAGAAGCCGAGCGGAGCCGTCGGAAATTCGAACGGCGTCTGCTGAGCCTTTTCGCGCAGAATCCCGTGATTGCCCTCGAGCATGTCGAGACGCTCGTGCAAACGCAATGGCATGAGCTCACCCACTCCCAGCTGGCAGAATGCATCCTTCGCATACTCGAGGAAAACCCTGCCGCGAGCCCTGCTACCATCGTCTCGGCTGTCACGGCCCAGTATCCGCGGGCAGCTGGGTTGCTCACCTCGTCTTCCTTCGACGATGCCGGGAACGTGCGCGACATCGCCCGCTTTCTCGTGGAAGAACTCGAGATCGGAGACATGGAGCAAAGCCTCGCCGCCATGAACGCCCAGCTGAAATCCCCCGAAATCGTCGATGATGACGAGCGTGACATCGTGTTCCAGGCATGCGTCGAGCTGCAGAAGACCATTGCCGCGAAGCGCGCCGCCCATGGCGTCGGCTTGACACCCTAAGAACAAAAACGACCGAACTCTGGGTCACTACGCCCGCCCAAGCCCGCGTTCGGCCCGCCTCGCGCTTTCTCCGCGCCCCAACCGCGCAAGCGAAGGCGGCATCCAGAGCGACTACCTGGCAGTGCGCCTCGATGTCCCCCGCGCTTGCGGGTGTAGCCGCCTTCTTGAAGGCGCGGTTGTTGCGCGGGCGCTCGGAAGGGCCTCACGCGGGCTGGGCGGGCGTACTTGCTAAAGCCTTACACTAGGTTATTGTCAGGCTTCCCCAGACCTTGTGCAAATCGTATAAAGGGCTTGTCGAGTGGACTTTTTATGCTAGCAGGGAGTTTGCAACGCGACGAGGGTATACTATCCAAATTGTTCTGATTGAAAACTCAAGAGGTACAGCGCATGTTGAAGATCATCACATCGCCGGACCCGCTGCTCAACCAGATAGCGGAACCGTGCGAAATAGGAGACAAGAGCCTTAAGAAGCTCGCGAAGCAGATGGAGCGCGTCATGTACGACACCGATGGCGTCGGCATCGCAGCTCCCCAGGTAGGCGTATCGAAGAGGCTCATCGTCGTGGATTGCGGTCCCGAAGACGTGCGCGATCCCATGACGCTCGTCAATCCCGAGCTCCTTGAGACTTGGGGCGAGCCTGAAATCGAGGAAGAAGGTTGCCTGTCGTGTCCCGGCATCCGCATCCCGATCGAGCGCAAACCAAATGCCAAGGTCAAGTACCACGACCTTAAGGGGGATGCGTGGGTCGTCGAGTGCGACGGCCTGCTCGCACGCTGTCTTCAGCACGAGATTGACCATCTCAACGGAATAACCCTTTTCGAAGCTGCATCTCCTCGCGAGCGCATCAAGGCGCTGAAGCTGTATGAGGAAGCACGACGCATGGGGGCGAAACCCGGTGACACCGACTTCGAGCCGAAGGTGCGCTAATGCGTCTGGTATTCATGGGAACACCCGAACTTGCAGCGGGAGCTTTGCCGGCGATTGCCGAGAAGCATGATGTCGTCGGGGTGTTCACCCGCCCAGATGCAGTTCGCGGCCGCGGTAAGAAGCTCATCGCCTCCCCGGTGAAGCAATGCGCCTTGGAGCTGGGACTTGACGTACATGAACTGACGTCGTTGCGCACGCAAGAGGCGCACGACCTCGTGGAATCGCTGAACCCCGATGCGATCTGCGTCATCGCCTATGGCGCAATCCTTCCGAAGGAGATACTCGACATTCCCGCGTTCGGTTGCCTTAACGCGCATACGTCCCTGCTGCCCCGCTGGCGTGGCGCCGCGCCCATTCAGCGGGCCATCCTCGCTAACGACGAGTGTACCGGCGTATCGATCATGCGGATGGAGGAGGGCCTCGACACGGGTCCGTACTGCCTGCAGACGAAGGTTGCCGTGGATGGAAAATACTACGAGGAGCTGGAGCGGGAATTGTCCGCCGAGAGCGCGAAGGGCCTGGTCGCAGCTCTTGACCTTATCGAGCGGGGCGATGTGTCCTGGACCGTGCAGCCCGATTCCGGCGTGACGTACGCTTCTAAGATAAGCAAGCCCGAGCTGATGCTCGATCCTGACGACACCGCTCTGGGCAACGTGGCTCGCGTTCATGCGTCGAGCGACGCCCATCCGTCGCGTGCTGTCGTAGGGCAGCGTCTGCTGACGGTGCTTCGAGCCTCGTCCGTCCAGGATGAGGAGGGATTGCAGGCTTGTTCCGCATTGCAGAAGGGCGAGGCGGTATTCGCCGCGAAGCGCCTGTTCGCAATGGCAGACGACGCGCCTTTCGAAATCGAGTCGGTCAAGCCCGACGGCAAGAAGGCGATGGATGCGAAGGCGTTCGTCGCAGGACTTCAAGGAGCCAAGGGCAAAGTGTTAACGTGGGGGAGATCATAATGGAGAACGACCGCGAGACGAGTGGCAAAGGCCGTGAAGGCCGCCGTTGGGTTCCCAATAAGACCCGCACCGTGCGCTCCAAGAAATCATTCGACAAGAAGAAGGTCGAGCATCTTGTAAGCGATGACAAGACAGTGTACCGCGGCGTGCTCGACCCGCGTCAGAAAGATCCCGAGAGGAAACCGCGTTCCATCTCGTTTTCCGAGCAGAAGGTGATGAACAAGGCCGCCAAGCTCGCAGAGCAGGAGGAGGCCGCTTCCGGAAAGGTGCGTCTTGCCACGCATACCGACTTCAGGGAACTCTACGAGAAATGCAAGGCAAGCCCCGGCCGTCTGGCAGCCTTGTACGCTACCCAGCAGGTACGTAGACGCAAGGCCTTTGCCCAGGAAATCATCGAGGCATCCATCGACACCTCGAAGATCTCGGCCGAGGACCGCTCGTTTGCGACGCTGCTCACGCTCGGGGTGGTCAGCACGCAGGGGGCTTTGGACAACATCATCAACCGGGCGATAGCCGACCCTCGCGATTTGAAGCCGGACGTGCGTGATGCCATGCGCATCTCGGCATACGAGATAATTTTCCTGAAGAAGGCGCCGCATGCCGCCGTCGACCAGGGCGTGGAGCTTGTGCGCGCCGTAGCGCCGAGCGCCTCCGGCCTTGCCAACGCGGTCCTGCATCGCATCCTCGAGATGTCCGACAAGTTCCCGTTTGGCGACCCGACGAAGGATGTCGAGGCCCTTGCGCTCCTGTATGCCTTCCCTGCGTGGCTTGCCAAGCTGCTCATCGCCGATTTGGGCGCGCAAAGCGCGGTTCAGTTGATGAGCGCTTCCAACAAGCCCGCTCCGCTTTTCATAGCGGTCAACGCCCTCCAGGCGACTGACGACGAGATTGTGTCTATATTCAAGGAAGTCGGAGTCGACCTCGAGCCCGCCTCGTCGGGCGGCGTCGACGTTGAGGGATGCTATCGCGTGCCGAATCCACGGGTCTTGGCGGATGGGCGCATCCACCGACTCTTCTCCCAGGGAAAGATTCTCGTTTCGGATGCGTCTGCCCAGGCTGTTGCCCAGATCGTGCTTGAGGATGGCATGCCCGGGACTATGCTCGAAGTGGGTTCGGGCAGGGGTACCAAGACGATGATGCTTCAGAGCAATGCCCACCGCAAATTCGGCGATCAGCTTACCCTCACCTGCATGGACAGCCATGGTTTCAAGACGGACCTGCTGCGCGAGCGGGCGCAGTCCTATGGCGTCGACATCAGTGATTTCGTCACGGGTAACGCCACGCGCCTCGACAGCGTCATGGGCGACCGCATGTTCTCGACGATCTTCATCGATTCGCCCTGTTCGGGATTGGGTACGCTCAGGCGGCACCACGAGATCCGCTGGCGCCTCCAGCCTACCCAGATCGACGAGCTTGCCGACGTGAGCCTCGCGCTCGTCAAATCCGCCGCGGGGCATGTCGAGGTCGGCGGGCAGATAGTCTACTCGACCTGCACGGTGACGTACGCCGAGAACAACGGCGTGGTCAAGCGGTTTTTGGAAAGCGAGGAGGGGAGCGGGTTCAAGCTCGGCCCGATTAACGGCAAGGCCTGCTTCGCGTCGCAGCTGTCCGACGATTCCCCCGACGCCCATTTCGCGGCGAAATTCATTCGCGTATCGTAAAAAGGTGGAAAAAGGGTATTGCATAACGCCTTAATATGACTAAACTTACTGAAAACAGTTCTTGCGGACCAGAAAGGGTAGGGCGAACGAGCCCAGCAGCATGGGGAACATCCTGAACATGAACCTCTATATCGCACGAATTACGGGCTTTATTTGGGAAACCTGTTCCGGGGCTGGTCGACGTTAGCTGTTTTACAAGGCAGAGCATGTTCGAGCGGACCCGGATACCGGGTCCGTTTTTTTACAAGGTGAGGCGCCGGCTAAGAAACCGGCACGAAACAGAAGGCAGGAGTTGAGATGGAAGAACCGAACATCAAGGAAGTAGCTGGCAGGATCCGCGCCCTGCGCGAAGATTGCGACTTGACCATGCAGGAGATGGCCGAGGCCACGGGCCGCTCGGTTGCCGAATACGCGGCACAGGAATCGGGCGACCAGGACCTCTCGTTCACCTTCATCTACAAATGCGCGAAGAAGCTCGGCGTGGACGTGATCGAGCTCTTGACTGGCGAGACGCCTCATCTCAGGGGGTATTCGCTCGTTCGCGCCGGGGAGGGCCTCTCGATCAAGCGCCGTGCCGGCTTCGAGTACCTGCACAAGGCGCCGCACCTGCAGAACAAGCTCGCAGAGCCCTTCGTCGTGACGGCCCCGTATCTCGAGGAGGAGCAGGCGGCTCCAATTCATCTCTCGTACCACAAGGGCATGGAGCTCGACTTCGTCATCTCGGGGCATCTGCGTTTCGCCTACGAGAACCACACCGAGGAACTGGGCCCTGGCGACACCGTCATGTACGATTCGGGACGCGGGCATGGCATGGTGGCCATCGGCGGCGAGCCGTGCACGTTCCTCGCTATTGTGATCAAGCCCAGCGTCGAAGACATTATCTAGGGAGGCGAACGGCGCTCGAGCTGCTTGTATGAACCTCGCGGCTCGAGCGGCGGTCGTTTCCCGAACGTTTCAACGACCTGTAACTGGCTTTTATCACGAAGGAAATCCACTCATGAGAAACATCAACGATCGCTATGTCGAGGAAACGTACGGCGAGGACGGCGTACTCAACCACTTTGGAGTCCATTATCCCGACAACTTCAACTTCGGCTACGACATCGTCGACGACATCGCGGTGAACGATCCCGACCGTCGGGCTATGATCTGGTGCAACCCGGAGGGCGAGGAGCACGTTTTCACGTTCGGCGACATGAAGAAATGGTCCGATAAGACGGCGAACTACCTCGCCGGGCTCGGGCTGGGCCGCGGGGATTTCGTCATGGTCATCCTGCGCCGTCATTACCAGTTCTGGTTTGTGGCGACCGCTCTTGCGAAGCTCGGCTGCATCATGGTGCCGGCTACGTTCATGCTCAAGGAGCACGACCTCGAGTACCGTCTCAACGGTGCGTCGATCAAGGCGGTCATCGCAACCTCGGTTGGCGATATCGCAAGCATCGTCGAGTCGACGATGAACACCTACGACTGCCCGACTGTCGAGAAGTTCATCCTCGTCAACGGCGCAGGCGGTGGGCTCACGCCGTTCGATGACGCGGGCAGGCCCATAAGCGACGAACCGATCGGTGCGGCGCTCTCGGGTCCCGAGGGCATTTGCGCGGCGCGCATCGAGCGCGACGGATGGGAGGACTTCAACGCGGGGGTCAGTGCTGCATCCGCCGACTTCGAGCGTCGTGAGACGCTCGCCGCCGAGCCCATGCTCATGTACTTCTCGTCAGGCACTTCGGGAAATCCCAAGATGGTGCTTCACAACTCGTCTTACGCGCTTGCGCACATTCCCACGGCCAAGCATTGGCACAACGTGCGCCCTGATGGCATCCACTTCACAATCGCCGACACGGGCTGGGGCAAGGCCGTATGGGGCAAGTATTACGGTCAGTGGATTATGGAGGCATGCGTGTTCACCTATGATTTCGACCGTTTCCATGCGGACGAGATCCTGGGGATGATCGAGAAGTACCGCATCACAACGTTGTGCTGCCCGCCGACGATGTACCGTCTCATGATGCAGTCCGATTTCGAGAGCTTCGATTTGTCTTCGCTCGAGTACTCGACAACGGCTGGCGAGGCTTTGAACCCGGATCTTTTCGAGTTCTGGAAAGAGAACACGGGCCTGACCATCTACGAGGGCTTCGGCCAGACCGAGACCCCGCTTACGGTGGGCAACCTGACGAACAGCATCCCACGACCCGGCTCGATGGGTAAGCCGATGCCGCTGTACGAGATGCAGATCCAGCGCGACGACGGGACACCGTGTGACACGGGCCAGACGGGCGAGATCTGCATTAAGGTCGACCCTTATCCGGCGGGCATCATGATGGAGTACTACCGCAACCCCGAGAAAACCGAGGAAGCCATCTACGATGGTTGGTATCACACGGGAGACACTGCCTGGCGCGACGAGGACGGGTACCTGTGGTATGTCGGCCGCAACGACGACGTCATCAAGTCGAGCGGCTACCGCATCGGCCCGTTCGAGATCGAGAGCGTCATGCTGGAGCACGAGGCCGTGCGCGAGTGCGCGGTCACGGGCGTTCCCGACCCGGTGCGCGGCAAGGCCGTGAAGGCGACGGTCGTGCTGGCGGACGGCTTCAAGCCGAGCGATGACCTTACGCGTGAGCTGCAGAAATGGGTTAAGAAAAAGACGGCGCCCTACAAGTATCCCCGCATCGTGGATTACGTCGACGAGCTTCCGCGCACCGTCAACGGCAAGATCCGCCGCGTCGCCATCCGCGAGCAGGACGCGAAGAAGGACATCGACGGCTTGGTGTAGAATCAAAAAGGGCGAGTCAAATGACCGGGCTGCAGTCAGGTCGCTGTGATGAGTCAAAGGACGTTCCTCCGACTCATTTGCAAATGAGTCGGAGGAACGTCCTTTGACTCATCTAACACGCCCCAAAACCTGACGCAAGGCCCGGGCCGCTGTCAGGTCTACCTATATTAGAAGCGGGAGCAAGATGCTGCCTGAATGGATGAAAAGCGCGCTGAGCCCCATCACAGTGATCGTGGGGCATTACGGTAGCGGAAAGACGAACTTCACGATGAACCTGGCGCTTGATGCGGCGCGCGACGGGCGTTCGGTGACGGTCATCGACATGGACATCGTGAACCCGTATTTCCGCGTATCGGAACAACGCACGGTCCTCGAGGCCGAGGGAGTGGAGCTCGTTGCGCCCGTGTTCTCGGAAGCGGGCACGAGCCTTGACGTGCCGAGCCTGACAGGAAGGATCCTTCCGGCTATTCAGGACGCTTCCGACGGACAGCTCGTGTTGATTGACGTCGGCGGGGACGATGCCGGGTCCGTGGCGCTCGGCCGTTACGCGCGCGCCATAGAGGCCAAGGGGTATGCGATGTACTACGTGGCCAACCGCTACCGCAATCTCGTGCAGGATCCCGCCGATGCGATCGAGAACCTGCGCGAGATAGAGGAGGCGTCGCGTTTGAAGGTCACGGCCCTGGTCAACAACTCGCATTTGAAGCAGGCGACAACGGCTGAAACCATCAGGAAAGGCGTGGAGTATGCCGACGAGCTGTCCCGGCTCATGGACCTTCCCGTGGTTTGCACGACCGTTCCCCCGAACGTCGATGTCCCGGGCATCGAGTCGCAGTACCTCGTGCAGCCCTACGTCAAAACGCCTTGGGAGTAATGCGCGTGCCATCTGGGCTGCGCACTGTCGGGATCGACGCCTGAGTCTTTACCCTCCAACGGTTTCGCGAACGTCCTCGGCTTTCTTGGAAAGGGAGCCGAGCTGTGCCCCGTATTCGCTCATGCGGGCGGCGAAAGCATCTGCCTTCTCGATGTCGCCGGTCGCCCTGTAGGCATGTTCGAGGACAGCCTGCTCGTAGTAGAACGCAAGTGCGCGGCATTCCTCGACTTCCGGGCTGTATTCGGCCTGTTTGCCCATATCCCGGATCGCCGTATCGTAGAGGTCGCCGTAGCGCCCGCTTTCAGCGGGGTAGAGGTAGTCGCGGGCGTCGTAGTCGTAGACGTATCCCTGGGAAGTGTCGTGAATCGAGTATGCGGCTCCAGCGTAGATAACCACGACGGCGACGGCGAGGATGATCGCGACGATTTTCAAGGGGGAGCGCATCTTCTGAGCTGATTGCCTCATGATTTGATTCCCTCCTCGATCATCTGGGCTAGCTTGCGTTTCGAGAGGCTGGGGATTGTCTCGATGTCGTCTTTCGTGAGCCCGAAATACGTTATCGCGATCGCGGATGTGCGATCGCGGATGTCCTCCAGATATCCCCGCATGGAGTCGGGGAGGTATTCATCGAGGTAGCCGGAGTGCTCTTCTTCCAGCGTATATATCTTGTTCAAGTCTTCGGCCAGGTAGTAACACGTGTCGGAAATGCGGTCCGGTTTGAACGAATAGCCGTTGGGGTCGTTGAGGGAGGCAACATCCTGAAGGAGGTTGACGTATGCGCCGGCGGCCATCCGCACGCCCTGATACGGGTTATCGCGGCTCAGGTTGATGTCGTTCGCTTCGTAGTATCCGAGGAATTTGCCGTAATCACCCTGCTCGAGATAGGATTCCAAGACCAGCCTATCGGCTTGCATGCCGCTTTCCACGTTCTTCTCGCGGATCGAGTATCCGATATCCCATGCGTTCGCGAGCAAGCCGAACCCTACCATCAAGGCGACGAGCAGTATCACCAGTATGACGAGCCAGCTTCCGTGTCGCTGCACAAACGACGTGTTCCTCAGCACCTGTTCTTGTGTGCGCTCGTACTCGTCGCGGTAATGGGCCATGTCGGATTGATGTTGGGCGGCCATGGAGTTTCGCGTGCCGCAGTACGGGCAATAGGCGTCCTCGAGCCCCATGTGCCCTCCGCAATTGGGACATTGCATGGTGCACCTCCCCGTCTACAGAGTCCCGAGCTCCCCCAAACGTTGCGTGAGGGCGCTCTTCAATTCGTTGTCCATGATATCGCCATGCTCATCGGTGCACGCATCGACGAAGGACTTAATCTCCCCTTCGTTCATCTGAAGCGTGTTCTGGAGGAACTGCAAGGCGTATGCCCTATACGGGGCGGCGCGTGCCTCTTCCTCATCCGTGAGCTGGTTGATTTGATACCCTGTGTTCACGTTCGGGTAAGCAAGGCGGATGGCTACCGAGACCGACCACGTGTAATCGTCGATTCGGAATGCGCCCTTCTGCATCTCGGATTCAGAAACCTTCAAGGCTTCCCAGTCATTGTAGGCCTCCAGGTACCCGGCATGCTTCCAGGAATACAGCGCATCGAAGCCGGGGTCGTCCATCAAGCTCCAGACATACTCGCTGAGGGCCGCATCGTCGCCGCTTTCGTATAGGCGGTCGAATTCGGGGAAGTACTGCTCCCTGAAAGACTCCCGTGCCTGGAAGCCGCGAACCTTCTGCTGCTCGTCGTTCTTGTTGATGAACGTATTGACGAGGATGAACGCCAGGATGACCGCCACGATGATGGCGATGAGGCGGATGATGCGTTTGGCGTTGCCCTGGAAAGACGCCTTGAGGTTGCCTTGCACGTCGTCGTCGAGGTCGTCTGTGACCTCCTTGATGTTTTCAAGCTCCTGCATGTACGCGATTTCGGCACCGTTGGGGTTGAACGTGCCGCAATATGGGCAGCGGGCTTCGAGGTCGGAGAAGCCTGCGCCGCAGTTTGGGCATGTCACCTGCGCATCGCTGCCGCTCAGAGCAGCATCGTGGCGCGCATCCCGTGCCGAGGTGCCCGTTGACAGGCGGGAAGTGCTTTCGCCGAGGTTCAAGGGCAATCCTTTCGCATGAAGTACTGGAGACGCCCATAAGGATATGCTATTGTCATGCCCTATGACACGGGAGAGTGCGAAAACAGTCAAGAAACGGGCGAGGTAACTGGTGTAACCATTTCGCAAACCTTTATGTTTTCGACACACTTAAGCGCTATCCTGTACCAGGTTTGTTATCACGCGAAAAGACGAGAGGAAACCATGGCAAGAATCGAAGTGGACGAGTTCTTCTGCAAGGGGTGTGGCCTGTGCACGACCGTTTGCCCCAAGCACATCCTCGAACTCAACCCGGAAGTAATCACCGATAAAGGCTACCATCCGGCACACAGCATCGACCAGTCCGCGTGCACTGGCTGTGCGACCTGTGCCGTGATGTGCCCTGATGTAGCGATCACGGTTTGGAGGTGATTGACGTGGCAGAGAAAGTCCTGATGAAGGGAAACGAGGCTATCGCCGAGAGCGCTATCCGCGCGGGATGCCGCTTCTTCTTCGGCTATCCCATCACCCCGCAGACCGAGCTTGCGGCCTACATGGCCAAGCGCATGCCCAAGGAGGGCGGTACCTACCTGCAGGCTGAAAGCGAAGTTGCAGCCATCAACATGGTGTACGGCGCTTCTGCGGCCGGCGCGCGCGTCATGACGTCTTCGTCGTCGCCGGGCGTGTCGCTGAAGAGCGAGGGCGTGTCCTATATCGCCGGCGCCGACTTGCCGTGCCTGATCATCAACATCGAGCGCGGTGGCCCCGGCTTGGGGTCGATCCAGCCGTCCCAATCCGACTACTGGCAGGCCACGAGGGCCCTCGGGCACGGTGACTTCCAGATGGTCGTCTACGCGCCGTCCACCGTCCAGGAGATGGCCGACCTGGCTTACAGCGCCTTCGACATCGCCGACAAGTACCGCACGCCGGTAATGATCTTGGGCGATGGCATGCTCGGCCAGATGATGGAGCCTGTGGAGCTTCCCGAGCGCCGCACCGAGCTTCCCGAGAAGCCGTGGGCGACGACCGGCCACGGAAACGCCCGTCCGAAGAACGTTGCCAACTCGCTGTACCTCGTCGCCGAGGAACTCGAGCGCACCAACTTCGAGCGCTTCGAGCGCTACGCGCAGATCAAGGCAACCGAGCAGATGTGCGAGCAGGTCGACTGCGACGATGCCGACATCATCGTCGTCGCGTTCGGCGCCTCGTCCCGCATTGCCCGCACCGCCGTGCGCTATGCGCGCGAGGAGGGCATCAAAGTGGGTCTGTTCAGGCCAATCACGCTGTGGCCGTTCCCTGCCGATGCCCTGTCGGCAACCTGCGACCACGCTAAAGCCTTCCTCTCCGTCGAGATGAACATGGGCCAGATGGTCGACGACGTCCGCCTGGTCGTGAACGGTCGTGCGCCGGTCGACTTCTACGGCCGTACCGGCGGCGTCATCCCCACGCCGGCCGAGGTGCTCGACAAGATTCGCCAGATCAACGAAGGGTTGGGTGAGTAACATGGCCCAGGCTGAAGAGAAGCTCGTCTACGAGCGTCCGCATTCGCTGGCCCCCGTGGTCACAAACTACTGCCCGGGTTGCACGCACGGCATCGTGAACCGCCTCGTGGCAGAGGTCATTGACGAGCTTGGCATCGAAGGGGACACCATCGGCGTGTCGCCTGTCGGCTGTTCGGTGATGATGTACAACTTCTACAACTGCGACTTCCTGGAGGCCGCCCACGGCCGTGCGCCCGCGGTGGCGACCGGCGTCAAGCGCGTGCATCCCGATAAGGTCGTTTTCGCCTATCAGGGCGATGGTGACCTGGCGTCGATCGGCATGGCCGAGACCGTTCATGCGGCCACGCGCGGCGAGAAGATCACGATCATCTTCATCAACAACGCCATCTACGGCATGACGGGTGGCCAGATGGCTCCCACGTCGCTTCCGAACCAGGTCACGCAGACCTCGCCGTACGGCCGCGACGTCACGACCGCAGGTTACCCGGTGCGCGTCTGCGAGCTTCTGAGCTCGCTTGACGGCGTCGCGTACCTCGAGCGCGTCTGCGTCGACTCGCCGAAGAACATCCGCAAGGCGAAGAAAGCCATCAAGAAAGCCTTCCAGAACCAGGTCGACGGAATCGGCTACTCTCTGGTCGAGGTCGTCAGCACATGCCCGACGAACTGGGGCATGACGCCGACCGATGCGTTCGAGTGGATGCGCGAGAACATGCTTCCGTATTATCCGCTCGGCGTCTACCGCGACGTCGTGGCCGAAGGCTATGCGAATGCCGCCGAGGCAGCTGCAGCTCGCGCCGCCGCGTGCCCCATCGCCATGGCCGAGAACCCGCAGCTCGACGAGATTCACGCCGCGCTGCCGTCCAAGGCCAAGGTCGAGGCTGCTCAAGCGGCCGTTCCCGGCCTGAACACGCCAAAGGAAGGAGGCGATCGCTAATGGAGGAGATGCGAGTCGTCTTCGCCGGATTCGGCGGACAGGGCCTGCTGTTCGCTGGCAAGGTCGTGGCCTACGCCGGCCTCATCGAGGATCGCGAAGTATCCTGGCTGCCCAGTTACGGTCCCGAGATGCGCGGTGGCACCGCGAACTGCTCGGTCACGGTTTCCGACGAGCCCATCGGCAGCCCGCTGATCATGGACCCGACTGCGCTCATCGCCATGAACCAGCCGTCGCTTCTGAAGTTCGAGGAGACGGTGGTGCCAGGCGGGATCATCCTGGCCGACACGTCGCTCATCACGCGCATTCCCGAGCGCGACGACATCACCGTCTTCGAGCTCGAGGCCACGAACATGGCGGAGGATGCTGGCTTGAAGGGTCTTGCCAACATCGTGCTCGTCGGCAAGCTGCTGAAGGAAACGGGTTTCTGCTCCGTCGAGAGCATCGAGGCCGCCATCCGCAAGGCCGTTCCGCCGCGCAAGGCTGCCCTCATCGAGAAGAACCTGCAGGCATTGAAGCTCGGCATGGAGGGGTAGGGCATCGTCCCGTTTGCCCGAGTGCCGATTACGGTATTGAACGAAGGCTAGGATTCGCGTCCTAGCCTTCTTTTTTAACACTCCTTGTGAACTGATATGATGTCGTGAGTCGCAGACGAACGTGATGCGCGAAAGCGTAGGGCGAAAGGGGCTAACATGCCTGATGGGAAGCAACCCGTAAAGATCATCCTCGTGACCGGTTACCTCGGTGCCGGGAAGACCACGCTGCTCAACTACGTGCTCTCGAACGACAGGGGCTTGCGCGCCGCGGTCATCGTGAACGACATCGGAGAGGTCAACATCGACGAGAGCCTCATCCGCGAAGGCGGGTTATCGCAGGCAGATAGCGTTATCCCGCTTACCAACGGCTGCATCTGCTGCACGCTCTCAGACGATCTTGCCGAGCAGCTGGGAGGAATCGCCGAGAGCGGCGATTTCGACTACATCGTCATCGAGGCTTCGGGGATTTGCGAGCCGATGCCCATCGCCTACACGATTTCGGAGTTCTGCATCGACTCGGCTGAGGCTTCGGCACCTCTGGCCTTAGACAACATCGTGGCGGTCGTCGACTGTGCGCGCATGATCGACGAGTTTGACGGAGGCGCGCGGCTCCTCTCGGAAGACCTCGAGGAAGACGACGTCGAGAGCCTGCTCGTCGAACAGATCGAGTTTTGCACGACGATAGTGCTGAACAAGACGGACCTCGTCACGGCTGAGCAGCTCGGCGAGGTGAAGGCCATAGTGCGAAGCTTGCAGAAGAATGCCGTCATGCTTGAGGCGCAACAGGGCGTCGTGCCGCTCGAGGAGATGCTCGACACCGGCCGGTTTGACTTCGACGCCGTCTACGAGTCGGCGACGTGGCTCGATATCTTGAAGCGCGCCATGCTCGGCGAAGCTGGCGAGCACGAACACGATGGGCATGAACATGAGGGAGATCACGGCCATGGATGCGGGCATCACCACCATGGTGACGACGAGCTCGAATACGGGTTCTCGTCGTTCGTGTACGAGCGTCGCAAGCCGTTCGACCTCGACAAGTTCGCCGTGTTCGCCGGAGCTTGGCCTGATGCGATCATTCGAACCAAAGGCATGGTGTGGGTAAGCGAGCAACCCGACGTCTGCTACCTGCTCGAACAGGCGGGTACGCAGCGCAGCTTCATCGACAACGGACCGTTCGTCGCAGCGCTTCCCGAAGATGAGCAGGCCCAAGTGCTCGAAGAGAATCCCGGGATCCTCAGCCGCTGGGATGAGGAATGCGGTGACCGCAAGACGGTGCTCGTCTTCATCGGCCGAAACATGGACCGAGATGATATAGAACGGCGTCTCGACGATTGCCTCGTCGATTGGCGGAAAGGCGCATAAGGCAAAGGCGGTTCGCGCCGGCGGCCGGGTTTCGAAGTCAGGACTTAAGGGCTGGGGCTGCGTTCGCTACCAGTGCTCGATGGTGAGGGTAAGGTTCTCGTTGACGAACGACTCACGTGCGCAGACCTGCACGAAGCGGATCATGTAGGCCTGCATGCCCGGCTCGAGGTCGTCTTCGTTCAAGCAAATCGTAATGTGGGCGGGCTCGCACATCTCCGAGAGGCAATCGGCGAGCGCCGAGAGGTTCTCTCCGTAGTAGTCGGGGAAACCGAGCTTCTTCTTGAGGTAACCGTGCAGCTCTTCCTGAGAGGTGCACCGCGCCCCGATGATCCGCACGTTTCTCGTTTCCCGTTCACTCATGTAAGTTCCTCGATTCATGGCGCTAACTGTAAGCTCGACGAGCGAGGGCCCTCGCGGTTAGTAGAGCCTCTGGAACGTCTTGTAATGGTCGTCCGTATAGTAAATGAGCCCGTCGTTCGAGTATACGAGGCGCTTGGCGTTTCGGAATCCGCCCTCGTAGTCAATGTCGCACTCGTACCATATGCGGTCCTCGGCATCGGGCATCATGTGGTCATCGTTGTAGAACACCCCGCCGCCGATGCTCATTCCCGGCAGCACCTTCGCTAGGTTGCCCTTCGATTTGTCCCAACCTGCCTTGCGGGCTTTCGACTTGGAGATGTAGTTGGACGGCAGCGTCCCGTACGTGTGAATGTAGAGAGCCACGTGGTCCTTGTCCGTGTACGTCCCGTCTTTCTTCACCTCGATGTTCGGCGGGACGTAATCGGTGCCGGTCTGATGCGAGGTCGCATACGAGCCATCGTCGGTGGAAACCGTGGCGGAATTCGAGGAGTCCTCGACCATGTTCGATGAGCTTGAGGCCGAAGGGTTTTTCCCAGATGTGCTCGAATCAGTGGAAGAGCTCGATGTGTTGCTCTTCTCTGACGTGCTCGACTTCTTCGACTTCTTCGACTTCTTGGATTTCTTGGACTTCTTCGACTTCTTCTTCGATTTCGTCACGGTGTCGGACGTGTCAGACGAATCGCCCGAAACGCTTTCAGCGGATGTCGTCGACGCGCCCGTTTCCTCATATGGCGCCGATTGCCCTGATGTTGAGGCGTCTTCTGACGAGCTTGACGCAGCCGACGCGGAAACGCCGGATGGCGCGGCTTGGGACGAGGTGCTATCAGCTGTGCCAGATGCCCCGGAAAACGCGCATCCGGCGAGCGAGAGCGCGAAGGCCAAGGCGAGCAAGACCATGTATGTCAAACGCGTAATCTTCTTCATGGCCTGATTATACATGCTCTTCGAATGCTGTATGATGCTATAGGTCCTTTAAGACGGTACAGAGATACCGGCAAGGCGGATGAGTGGCGATCATCGCAGCGTTAACGTACATATGCCAGCATCTAAGTCCTTGCCAGCATTGCTGGCTCTTTTTTTGCAACGAGTCGTGCAATAGCATGGTGGCTCGCATGATGGGTATGGAGGAGGATGCATGTCAAAAATCGGAAACATCAAGTCAATCGTCATGGACGCGGACGGCATCGAACGTTCGCTCACGCGCATAGCGCATCAGATTCTCGAGAAGAACAAGGGCGCGGGAAACATCGCCATTGTCGGCGTCGTCACGCGCGGAGATTTGCTCGCGAAGCGCCTTGCCGACAAGATATCCGAGATTGAGGGCGTGGACGTCCCGTTAGGCAGGCTCGACATCAGCTTCTACCGCGACGATTTCGCGACGTACATGTCCCCCGAAGTGCTCTCGACCGACATCCTGTTCGACATCGACGGGCGCGATATCGTGCTGGTCGACGACGTGCTGTACACCGGTCGCACAATCCGCGCTGCGCTTGACGCGCTCATGGACATCGGCCGTCCCGAAACGGTCCAGCTCGCGGTTCTCATCGACCGCGGCCATCGCCAGCTGCCCATACGTGCCGACTACGTCGGCAAGAACGTGCCGTCATCCAAGGACGAGAACGTCCGCCTTTTCCTAGAAGAGACCGATGGCAAGTCAGAAGTCGAAATTCTGGCAATCGAAGAGGGAAAACGTGCCGGGTCTGCACCGTTGGGAGGAGAATAGCATGACGTTCAACCACAAACACCTCATCGACATACGCGAGTACTCCGAAGAGGACCTCACGCTGCTCCTCGACACCGCCGAGCGCTTCCGCCCGATCAACGAACGTCGCATCAAGAAGGTGCCCGTCCTGAAGGGCTACACGGTCGTCAACATGTTCAACGAGCCGTCCACCCGCACACGCAGCTCCTTCGAGATCGCCGAGAAGCGTCTGAGCTGCGATACGCTCAATTTCGGGGGCAGCTCGACGAGTACCGTGAAGGGCGAGAGCCTCGACGATACCGTCGAGACGCTCTGCTCGTACAAAATCGATATGATCGTCGTCCGCGACAGGCACGCAGGCGTTCCGCAGAAAGTTGCCCGCAAGTCCGGCGTGAGCGTCATCGACGCCGGTGACGGCAAGCACCAGCACCCGACTCAGGCGCTGCTCGACCTGTTCTCGATTCGCGAGCACAAGGGGAGCTTCAAGGGGCTGAACGTGGGCATCGTCGGCGACATCAACCATTCGCGCGTGTGCGGTTCGCTCGTTCCCTCCCTCAAGACCATGGGTGCGAAGGTTACGCTCATCGCCCCGGGCACCTTGCTTCCCCCCGTGCCTGAAGCGCTGGGCGCCGATTACGTGACGAGCAACCTCGACGAGGCCCTTCCCGAGCTCGACGTCGTCTACATGCTGCGCATCCAGCAGGAACGCCTGGAAGGTGCCCCATTCCCGTCGCTACGCGAGTACAGCATGCTCTTCGGCCTCAACGAGCAGCGCGACAAGCTCATGAAGCCCGATGCGATCATCTGCCATCCGGGCCCGATCAACCGCGGTGTGGAGCTTGACGCGTTCATGGCCGACCATCCGACCCGCTCGGTCATCCTCGACCAGGTCTACGCCGGCGTCCTCGTGCGCATGGCCGCCCTGTACCTGCTTTTGGGTGGCGTGGACGAAGGCATCTCATAATAAGGGAAATGTGGAAAAGGGTCAGACCCTTTTCCACCTAGTTAGGAGCAATCATGGCTTTGCTATTGAAGAACGCACACGTAATCGACCCGCAAGTGGGCTTGAACGAAGTTTGCGAGGTTCTGATCCGCGACGGCAAGATCGTCGAAGTCGGACATGACCTGAAAATGGAGAAGGGCGTCGAGCGGGATCTCGGCGGTAAGGTGCTCGTGCCGGGTCTCGTCGATATACACGTTCACCTGCGCGATCCCGGCCAGGAATACAAAGAGGACATCGAGTCCGGCACGCGTGCCGCAGCACACGGCGGGTTTACCGACGTCTGCTGCATGCCCAATACGAATCCCGTCATCGACACCGGCGCCATCGTCGAGTACGTTCGCTCGAAGGCGAAGGCCGTGGGTAAGTGCCGCGTTCACGTGTCCGGCGCCTGCACGGCGGGCGAGAAGGGCGAGGCGCTCTCGGAAATGGGCGATATGGTCAACCACGGGGCCGTCATGTTCACCGACGACGGCCGCGGTGTTCAATCAGCCGGCATGATGCGTCGCGTGATGGATTACTCGCTGCAGTTCGGCAAGGCCGTGAGCAGCCATTGCCAGGACGAGAGCCTCGTGGGCCAGGGGCAGATCAACGAAGGTGCCGTCTCCACGAGGTTGGGCCTGCTGGGATGGCCTGCGACTGGCGAGGAGATCCAGATCGGGCGCGATATCGAGATCGCAGCTCTCACGGGCGGCCACATTCACATCCAGCATCTGAGCACGGCGCACGGCCTCGACCTCGTACGGCGGGGAAAGGCCGACGGCGTGAACGTGACTTGCGAGGTTACCCCGCACCACATGTTCCTCACCGAGGAGTCCATAGCGGAGGACTACGACACGCGCTTCAAGGTGAACCCCCCGTTGAGGACAGCCGCCGATGCGCAGGCGGTCATCGACGGCGTTGTCGACGGCACGGTCGACTGCATCGTCACCGACCACGCGCCTCATGCCGACCACGAGAAGGCGCGCGAGTTCGAGCTCGCGCCGTTCGGCATGACAGGCATCGAGACGAGCGTTGGCCTGGTGGTCAGCAACCTCGTGAACACCGGCAAGATAAGCTGGGAGCGCATGGTGGAGCTCATGAGCATCAATCCCAGGAAGATAATCGGCATCGAGCGCGTAGCCCTCGAGCCCGGTTCGCGGGCCGACCTCACCGTCATCGACCCTGACCTTAAGTGGACCGTCTCCGAAGATGATTTCGAGTCCAAGTCGAAGAACAGCGGCTTTATAGGTTGGGAGCTCACGGGGCGCGCAACCGACGTATACGTCGGCGGGTGGGCCACCATGGAAGACGGGAAAGTGCTCGACGGACCGGCGAACTCGTAAGTTTCAGCATGAGGACAGGCCTGGAGAGGCGTTTTGCCTTTCCAGGCTATCGAGGAGCGTTACACGTGTCGAATCTCACCGAGAAGGCTATACAGGAAGCCTTTATGAGGCTTTTAAACGAGCGCCCGCTCGACAAGATAACCGTGCGCGAGATTACCGACGAATGCGGCATCAGCCGCAACACTTTCTACTATCACTATCATGATATATACGACCTACTGGAAAGCCTATTACACCTGGAAGAGAAGCGAATCATCGCAAACGTCGCCACCATCCAGACTCTCCAGCAGTCTTTCGAGGAGTCGATGCGCTTCGTCCTTCTGAACCGCCAAGCTGTCTACCACGTCTATTATTCCGTCAGCCGCGATGTCCTGGCTTTGTACCTGTACAATGCGGCTGAGATCTGCATGAGGGGCTACATCGAGAACCAATGCGAAGGACTCGATCTTGACGAGAAGGATTTAAACGACCTGGTCTTCTTATATGCAAGCATGCTCGAAGGCGTCGTAATCAACATCATGCGCGAAGGGCTGACACGCGATGTGGAGGACCTCATCGCAAACGCCATTCGAATGCTCGAGGGTACAGCCCGCATGGCGCTGGAGAACAGCTGCAGGCGATAACGCGCTATTTGGGCAATTCGGCGTCAATGCACAAAATTTGGGCACTGGCGCCAAATTGCTTCTTTAAAAATCGATAAATTGTATATAGCATGCCCAAAGGTACTAAATGAAGTGTATTTGCTGGGAGAACTATGTACAAATTCGGGCAAGCGGTCGTGAAGCTGAGGGTTCCCATCCTCATAATCGCGCTTCTTTTGCTCATACCTTCGGCGATAGCCTTCTCGAGGACGCCTGTCAACTACGACCTGCTCACCTACCTGCCCGATCAGATTGACACCGTGAAGGGGCAGGACATACTAAAGAAGGATTTCGGCAAGGGAGCTTTCTCGCTTATCGTGACGGAGGGTCTCGACGATAAGGCGGTTGCTGACCTTACCGAGAAGATAGGGGAGGTTCCCAGCGTCGCCACCTCGCTCAGCTACGGCGACATCGCCAAGCAATCCACCATTCCCGAAGAGGCGATCCCGAACAAGTACCTTTCGAAGATGAAGAACGGCGACGCCCAGATGATCGCCGTGTTCTTCGAAGAGGGGACCTCTGCAGAAGCCACGCTCGACGCGGTCGAGCAGATACGTGCGCTTGCCGATGAGAACGTGTATGTGAGCGGCATGAGCGCGTTCGTGCTCGACTTGAAGAATATCTCCGACCATGAAGAGCCGTTTTATGTCGCGGTGGCCGTTCTTTGCTCGATCGTGTTGCTGCTGCTGTGCACGGACACCTTCCTGGCTCCGTTCGTTTTCTTGGCGAGCATCGGGATCGCAATCATGTTCAACATGGGAACGAACTTCTTCTTGGGTCAAATGTCCTATGTCACCAAGGCGCTTGCCGCAGTGCTGCAGCTCGCGGTGACGATGGACTTCTCCATCTTCCTCTGGTCGAGCTTCGAGGAGAACATACGCAAGTTCGATGACCACCGAGAGGCTATGGCGAAGTCTGTCGCCGAAACGCTCGTGGCCATTTTCAGCTCGTCGATGACGGCCACCGCCGGCTTCCTCGCGATGGTCTTCATGTCGTTCACGTTGGGAACGAACCTCGGAATCGTCATGGCGAAGGGCTGCATCCTGGGCATGATCGGCACTGTCACCATTCTTCCGTCACTCATACTCACTTTCGAGAAGCCGATGCTCAAACTCATCCACAAGCGTCTCATCCCCGACGTCGGAGGCTTGGCGAAGGTCATTACGAGCAAGCCCGCCGTCGTCGTGAGCCTGTGCCTGGCCATCGGCCTCGTTTTCCCAGCTGTATATGGGTTTTTAAACAAGCCGGTCTACTATGATTTCACGAGCATGGTCATCGGTCCGGGCAGCACGCTCACAGAAGAGGAAACTCCGTTCAATACGGCAAACAAGAAGCTGCAGGAAGATTTCGGCGTTGCGACGACGGAAATGATACTATGCAGCTCAGATATACCGCACTACAAGGCCAAGGAGATGCTCAGCCGAATCGAGGAGCTCGACGGTGTGGCATATGTGATAGGTTACGATTCCATCAAGGGTGGCCTCGTCCCCGACGAGCTCGTACCTGAAAGGCTCAAGGAAGCCTTCCTTCGCGAAGGCGAGCAGCTCATCCTCATAAACTCCACCTTCAGCGTATCGTCTGACGAAGTAAACGAGCAGATCGAGTCCATCAACGCGATCCTCAAGGAATACGATCCTGACGGTATGCTCATCGGCGAGGCTCCCGCCACCAAGGACCTCACCGAGATCATGGACCACGATTTCATCGTAGTGGATGCGCTTGCCATCATCGCCATCCTGATAATCATCATGATCGCCTTCCAATCGCTTGCCTTGCCATTCATCCTCGTGCTCGTGATAGAGCTTGCCATCATGATCAACCTTGGGTTGCCGTACTACACCAACGATGTCATGTGCTTCATATCGCCCATCTGCATTTCGACTATCCAGCTAGGATCGACGGTCAACTACGCCATTCTCATGACCACGCGGTACAAGCGCGAGCGCGCAGGCGGGCTCGCCAAGAGGGAATCGATTGAAATGGCGTTCCGCATGACGTTCCCGGCGGTCGTCACGAGCGGCCTTTCGTTCTTCGCTGCGACGATAGGCGTATCGTTCGCCGCGAGGATGGGGCTCATCAGCCAACTATGCGGCCTCATGGCACGTGGTGCGTTCATATCGACGCTTTGCGTCTTGTTTATTCTTCCCGCATTCTTCATGACTTTTGATAAACTCATCGTAAAAGTTAGCCGTGGTTTCAAACCCAAGAAGTCTCTGGTGTCATGCGCGCAGGAGGTTTAGTTGCATGAAGTTCAATCCCAAGAAACTGACGACCTCGATAGGCTACTCGTTCGCATTCGCCGCATTGTGCAGCCTCGCATTGGCACCGCAAGCGGCTTTGGCAGATGACGAATCCGGGAGCTCGAAAGAGGCTTCAACGGGTGAGTCAGCCACCGCCTCGACGGGGAAGCGCGTATACAGCGCTCCCGTGGCGAAAGAGAAGTCCGAGACCGTGTACCTGTTTGCAAACCCCGATGGATCGGTGAAGAGTGCCGAGGTTTCCACGGTCCTCAAGAACCCGTCAGGAGACAAGCAGCTGGCCGATTCGTCGGTGCTGAGCGATATCGAGAACACCGAGGGGGACAACAGCTTCACCGGCTCAGGCGATTCCATGGTGTGGGACACCTTGGGCAAGGACGTCTTCTACAAGGGGCGCACCTCGAAAGAGGCGCCTGTCTCCGTCAGGGTCTCGTTCTTCCTCGACGGTCAGAAAGTTCCTTACGACAAGGTCGTCGGCGCGTCGGGCAAGTTGAAGATACGCTTCGATTACGAGAACACGGCTACGGTGAAAGCCCAGATAAACGGCAAAGACGAAACGCTCTACGTGCCGTTCACCTTCATCACGGCCATGCTGTTCGATAACGATTCCTTCAAGAACGCCGAGGTGGTGAACGGCAAGATCATCGACGATGGCGATCGGCTCATCGTGGCAGGCTATGCGGTGCCCGGTTTGCAGAAGAGCCTCGGAAATATCGCGAAGGATTTCGACATACCCGACTACTTCGAGGTCACTGCAGATGTTACCGATTTCGAGCTGAAGACCTCGTTAACGATAGCGACTGCAGGCCTCATGGAAGGGCTCGATACGAGTGACCTCGACACGAGCGAGCTCAAGGACGCTTCGAGCGAGCTCACCGACGCGATGGGCAAGATACTCGATGGCACGGGCGATTTGAAGAACGGGCTTGACAAGCTGGCTTCCGGCGCCAAGAGCGCAAAGGTTGCGAGTGGCAAGCTTGCAGCAGGTGCGGACAAGCTAGCGGGCGGTGCCGACGAGCTTTCGAAGGGCATGGGCACGATGAAGGACTCTACTGCAGCCCTTCCCGATGGGGTTAAGGCTCTGGCTGATGGTTCGAGCGCATTAGCCGACGGACTGCCTGATGCGGTGAAAGGCGCAGAGGCGCTTGAGAGCGGTGCGGGTTCGCTCGGTGAAGGCTTGGTGAAGCTTAAAGGTGGCATGGAAAGCGCCGTAGCTGGAACCGATAAGCTCATCACTGGCACAGACGCAGTCGTAGGTGGGCTTTCGCAAGTTGTGGGTGATGGATCCGAGAGCAATCCAGGCCTGACTGCCCTTCAAGCTGGCGCGCAGGCGATTGCTGGCGGTGTCAGCGATATGAAAGACCAGTTACTTGAGATGAAAGGTAAGCTTAGCGAAGTCTCGGATGGTGCTCAGCAACTGGCGGATGGGGCAAGCGCCATTGCTGTAGGCGCAGATGGTATAGAGAATGCCGCCACTGGGTCGACGCAATATATCGAGGAGGCATTGACGGCTTTGGAAGGCATTAAAAGCGAAGGCCACGACAAGGAAGCTATAGATGCCGCCAAGCAAGCATTGGGGGAAGCCAAAGGTCTCAACAACGATATTGTGGAGGGCGCAACAGGCGAGAACGGGATTAAAGCAGGCGCTATAGCGATTGAGCAGGGTGCGACTTCGATAAAGGGCGGTGCCGACGCTGGCGTATCTGCTCTTGAATCGGCAACCGCAGACGGTAGAAGCCTCGATCAACTCATTGGAGGGGCTCAGGCGGTTGATGATGGTCTTGGGCAGGCGATTACCGGGATTCAAGCAGTATCTTCCGGTGTTGAAACCGATTTGAAGGGTGGGTTGCAAACCCTGAAATCCGGACAGGAAGAAGCAGTTGCTGGTCTCGGGGATTCCGAGACGGAAGACACGCTGCTCTACGGAGCCGATGCGCTTGAATCGGGCGCTAACAAGCTCAAGGGCGACAAGGAGAAGGGCACGGGCCTAACAGGCGCTGCCGCTGGAGCCAGCCAGCTTGCAGACGGGCTTGGAGAACTCAACGGACAAGTCCCGGCCCTGGTAGAGGGCATCGACACGGTTGCAGGTGGAGCGGAGCAGGTAGCAGAAGGCTCCAACAAGCTGGCAGACAGCCTTCATCAGTACGATGACGGCCTTGGGGCCCTCAAAAGCGGTACGCAAGCTGCAGCTGATGGCACGGGTACCTTGCTCGACGGTCTGCAGACGTTCAACGACGAGGGCATTTCTGAAATCTCGGACCGCATCGACAACGACATCCTGCCTTTCGCGGATCGCTTGGACGCCATAACTGCCGCCGCCAAGGACTACAACAACTTCGCCGGCATTACCGAGGGCACGAAGGGAAGCGTCAAGTTCATCATCGAGACGGACGGGGTTTCCGCTGAGGAGTAAGCTTAACGTCTGATTGGGACCTATTTGAGCAGGGTTAGGTGCAGTCTCGCGCTACAAGCGTTCTCTGTAGCGGTGCCATAAGCGCATGGAAGCTTTGCGGATACAACCCGCTCGTGCGCGTTGGGATGCCCCAACCCCAAGATGTACCCCTCCGGTGCAGCGCACGGGCGTTAGGTTGTGTATTTTCCGTCATAAGGTTTTATCGCTTGCATCGCATGTGTACTGGCGATATACTAACAAATCGCGTCTGGAAACAGTTATCGAATAACCGATTTGGTTTAGAGCTCTAGAAGGAACGAAAATGGATATCATTCGCGCTATTGAGGAACAGCAGAAGAAGCAGGAAATCCCCGATTTCAATGTTGGCGACAACGTCAAGGTTCACTATCGTATCACCGAGGGCAACCGCGAGCGCATCCAGGTTTTCCAGGGCGATGTCATCCGTCGTCATGGCCACACGAGCCGCGAGACTTTCACCGTACGCAAGGTGAGCTTCTCCGTTGGTGTCGAGCGTACGTTCCCGGTTCATTCTCCGAAGATCGACAAGATCGAGGTCGTCCGTCGTGGCGATGTCCGTCGTGCCAAGCTGTACTACCTGCGCAAGAAGGTTGGTAAGGCTGCGAAAATTAAGGAGAAGTCCTTCCGCTAGGATTGGGCTAACAGCAAACTCGGCAAGACCCGCCTCACGGCGGGTCTTTTCTTTTCCGGAAGCTGCTGAAATCGCATTAAGGGGGACTGCCCCTTTGTCACCAGAAGTTCATGCCCCCTTTCCCATACAATCTTGAAGGCAAATCTTCTTGTTCGTGCAGGGGTGGTCCCATTCACCGCCGCCGGATGCAGCATCAAGCTGCTCGTCGGTTAACTCGATGCCCTCGGCCTTGGCAAGCGCGGTGAGCTCTTCTGTCGTCTTGCAGGCTCTCGCCTTCTCGATTAGCTTGGGGTCCAGATCGTTGGCGTTCATAGTTGTCCTCTCTCGTCGGGTATTCCTTCGTTACCCATTGTACGTGATCGCATGACGAACTGTCTTGCCAAGATCCTGGGTGCGTCTGCGTATAAGCTTCGGCGTGCCAAAGGGACGCACCCTTTCCGTCATAGTCCCGCCGCCATCCCGCCCCGTCTGACATACCCCGCCGTGCGGCAGGTCACCCGACCCCGCCATGTCGAGAATTGGTTTACCATGGACTCATAGGCAAAAGGGTCTGGAAGGGCGTGGATGCATGCTCACGACGGTGGCGGAAATACGCAAGCTGCTTAGAGAGGCTGACGCGGAGGAATTCGCGGCACTCGAGCGGTCGCTTGTTGCCGATACGCGAAAAGGCGTGCACGACGCCCTCGAGGCAGCGCGTCGCAGGATCGAATCAGAGCGCGCGGAGGCAGATAGGCTTGCGGGCCTGTACGAATTCGAACGCCAGCTTGCCGGTGAGAGCCCCGATGCCGTCATCGTCGGCCTTGACGAGGTGGGGCGGGGACCGCTTGCAGGGCCTTTGGCGGTAGGGGCCGTTGTCTTGCCGCGAGAGCCCCTCATAGAGGGCTTGAACGATTCGAAGCAGGTAAAGCCCGAGCGTCGTGAGACGATAGCCGCGCAAATCGAGGAAATCGCGCTGGCTTTCACCGTCCAATACGTTTCTCCGGCCGATATCGACAGAAACGGCATGACGGCATCGCTCAGAAGGGCTTTCTGCACCGCGATCGAGCAGATAGAGGGCGCAGGTGTAAGGCCCGACATCGTGTTGCTCGACGGCAATCCCCTCAACATAGACGAGCGCGAGGTGAACGTCGTGAAAGGTGATGCGAAATGCGCCTCGATCGCCGCGGCCTCGATACTGGCAAAGGTGCGGCGAGACGCCCTCATGTGCAGTTTGGCCGAAACCTATCCCGAGTACGGTTTCGATGAGAACAAGGGCTACGGTTCTCCACATCACCTGAAAGCCATCGAGACGTATGGGCTCACAGATATTCACCGTAAGAGTTTTTGCAGGTCGTTCTTACAGGAAACCCTTTTCTAGCGAGTTGTTGAACGGTTCGCGTTAACGCAAGACGATACGCCGCGCCATGTGAGGTTGCACGGCGGGTCAGCCGCAAGCTATTACGAATAAGATTGCGAGGCGGCTTTGGCTAAATCTGCGCTCATTGCAGGTCAGCGTACGTCGACTTGCGGGGCAAGGTTCGTTTACTAGCATTCCCCTATGTTGAAAGGGGGCTTTATGCTAAACGACGACGCGATGGATGGCTGCTGGCGGGAAGACGTGGTTCCAGGAGCCGTATACGAAGAGTATCCGCATGACAGCGCTCACGACGATGATGCCCATGTCGATTCGGAGCGTATAGGCGTCAAGAACAAGGAGTTAGGACGACGGGGAGAGGCCGCTGCCGCACGGTATCTCGAATTCGTAGGGTACGAGATCCTCGAGCGGAATTGGGTCTGCCCGGCAGGGGAGGCCGATATCGTGGCCCGGCAGGGCGACACCCTCGTCTTCGTAGAGGTCAAGACGCGCACGGGCATACAAAAGGGCTTTCCAGCCGAAGCGGTCACGCCCAGGAAACGGGCGAGGTACGAGAAGATCGCCGCCTGGTACCTCTGCGATTACGGGGAGGTCAACATACCTATTCGCTTCGACGTCATCGCGCTGCTCGTGTTGAAAGACGACCGCGCCATGGTGAAACACTATGTCAACGCGTTCGGATGGGATTGCTAGCCGTGCCTGGGAGATGTTCGGTCAAAAGCGCCGTCCTGCGCGGGGCGGAGGCGATACCGGTCGATGTGGAAATCGCCGTGACGTCAGGCTTGCCCGCCTTCAACGTGGTGGGCATGGTGGACGCTGCGGTCCAGGAATCACGAGAGCGCGTGCGCGTCGCGCTCAAAACCGCCGGATTCGCCATGCCGGGGGATCGCGTGCTCGTGAACCTCGCCCCAAGCTCGATCCGAAAAGCGGGATCGGGCTTCGACTTCGCGATAGCGGTCGGGCTCCTCGTTGCAACGGGGCAAATCAATCCCGAGTTCGTCAGAGATGCGCTCTTCGTGGGCGAATTGTCGCTGGAGGGCGTTGTCAGGCCCATCAAGGGCATGCTCGCCTATGCGCTGTGCGCGAGGGATTTGGGCTACGCTCTCAGCTGCTCGATCGATGCCGACGACGTGGTCCCCATAGAAGGCCTCAGGCAGAAGGGGGTCCACTCCCTTGCGGATTTGCGTGAAGGGCGCTTCCTTCCAATCGGTACTCCCCAAGTGCCCCTATGCGAATCTCCCCTCGACTACAAGGAGGTTTCGGGAAACGAGGTGGCGAAGCGCGCGCTTCAGATAGCCGCGGCAGGATCACATGGGTTGCTGATGATGGGTCCGCCCGGCTCTGGGAAGACGATGCTTGCCGCGCGCCTGCCGACGATCCTCCCTCCTCTTGACGAAGACGAGATCTTGCAGGTTGCGCTCATCCATTCGATAGCCGGCGAGAACGTCTCGAAGGTTCTCGAGGGACAACGGCCCTTCAGGGCACCACATCATTCCGCGACGGCGCCAGGGCTCATCGGCGGTGGTTCTCCAGTACGTCCTGGGGAGATGTCCCTGGCCCATTTGGGAATCCTCTTTCTGGATGAGCTCCCAGAGTTCAAAGCGGGGGTGTTGCAGCAGATGCGTCAGCCGCTTGAGCAGGGATATGTGAACATCTCGCGGGCAGACGGAAACGTCACGTTCCCGTCGAGATTCATGTTCATAGCGGCGAGCAACCCTTGCCCATGCGGGTATTACGGGGATCCCGATAGGGAATGCACCTGCACGGCGAAGCAGGTCAACGATTATCAGAACAGGATTGGCGGGCCTCTGATGGACCGTATCGACCTTCACATCGACGTGAAGCGGATTCCCCCGGGTGATGTCTTGAATCCAGAGGGAGGGACCACTTCGGAGGCACTTCGCGAGGGCGTCATGTTGGGGCGAGAGTACGCATCGTGGCGTAAATCGCAAGAAGGTGAGTTGCATACGACACAGGACGTCATCGCGTCATGCCATTTAAACGAGGACGATACGCGGTTCTTCGAGCGGATGGCGCGCGCGAACCGCATGAGCGGACGTTCGATCGTCAGGACGCTCTCCGTCGCGCGTACGGTTGCCGATATCGCCCAGCGAAAGCACGTGTGCAAGGAGGACCTTTGCGAGGCGCTCGCGTTCAGGATTAGGGATGGGGTGGGCTAATGAGCTGTCAAAAGCCGATTCGAGGTGAGCGGTTCGTATTGGATTTCTACAGCGAAGTGTATCCCGAGCAGCTGAGGAACACGCCGGACCCTCCTGGTGCGTTGTACGGTATCGGCGATCCAGGTGTCCTCGTTCCCGGGTTAGCCGTCATCGGAGCCCGGAAGGCGACGCCCTACGGCTTGGGTTGTGCGCATCGTTTCGCGCGGCTAGCCGCCGAGAAGGGCGTGCTCATCATCTCGGGTGGCGCACGTGGTTGCGACTCGGAGGCTCATCGGGCGGCATTGGAGGCTGGCGGCAAGACGGTCGTCTTCCTGGGAGGCGGATGCGACAAGCCGTACCCTGCTTGCCATCGCACCCTTTTCCAGCGCGTGGTCGATGCGGGAGGAGCTATCGTGAGTGAACGTCCCTTTGACACCGACTCCATGCCGCATATGTTCCGCGAGCGGAATCGCCTGATTGCCGGTCTTGCGGAAGCGGTCCTCATCGTGGAGGCCGGATTGCCCTCGGGAACGTTTTCCACTGCCGACGAGGCGCTTGACGCCGGCAGGGAAGTGCTCGTCGTGCCCGGCTCGATCACCTCCGATCAATCGAGGGGGTCCAACCGCCTGCTATACCAAGGAGCCGTGCCCATCGTCGATGACGAGTGTTTCGAGGAAGTGCTGTTCAGGCTGTTCGGCGCGCTGATGCGCCCTCCAGCAGCGGTGGGGGCGCAAGAAGGTCAAGACGAGCTCGATCCGATTATCGCAGCAGCGCAAGCGCAGCCCATGAGCATGGACGAACTCTACGCGATGGCCTCTCGGCGCTCTTCAAACGATGGGGCTCATGCCATGTTGATGGAGCTGCTTGTCGAGGCCGAGGCAAGCGGCCTTCTTGCCCGCTATCCTGATGGAAGGTGGGGGCCTCTCGTACGGTCATAGGGCATTGCCTCAAACGTCTTCCGAAGGATTCAGAGAGAGAGGATTCGGAAGGGGTTCCGCCTACAGCTGCACGACGGTAAAACTAAAACCTATCCCAATGGATACCCCCGTCAGCGCAAGCAGCGTCGTCCCTTCCGGAACTCCCCTCAGTCTTTCAGGTGCAAGTTAAAGGCCGTTCACCACGTTGACGGGCCTTTCCCCCTTGGCTACGCGTTCGACGTTGAGCCAGATGGTGGTCCATGCGCGGCGGAACATGCCCTCGGTCACCCCGCCGATATGCGGTGAGAGAACGAGCTTGGAGGCCGCTTGGTCGGACAGCTGCGTAAGGGGGTGATCGATGCTCACGGGTTCTGGGGAGAGCGTGTCGAGGCCGGCTCCACCGATCGATCCCTGCTCAAGTGCGGCAGCGAGGGCGACCTGGTCTACGATTTCGCCTCGTGCGGTGTTGATCAGGATGGCGTCGTCTTTCATGAGCTCGAGGAACCTCGCGTCGATGAGGTTCGTCGTCTCGGGGGTGACGGCAACGTGAACGCTGATGATATCGCAGGTTTTCGCGAGTTCGTCCAAGGGGAGGTAGTGCACTTCATATTCCTCCTCGAGCTCGCTTGGCTTGCGGTTCCGGTTCCAGTAGTAAACGTCGGAGCCGAACGCCCGGAGGCGTTTTGCCGTTTGGTTGGCTATGGCGCCGAAGCCGACGAGCCCTACCTTGCAATCGCCGAGCTCGCGGATGCCCTCGACCATCAGGCGTTCCTTCATGAGGATTTGACGACCTTCAAGGACGGCAGCGTTTCCTGGTACGAGGTGGCGGAGGCAGGCGAGCATGAGCAGCACCGCCTGTTCGGCGACGGCGCCTGCGTTGACACCTGCATTGTTGCAGGTGAAGATGGCCTTGCTTTTGGCTTCGGCGATGTCGATGGCGTTGTAGGCGACGCCTTCGGAATGGATGAGCTTCAGGCTCGGAAACGCGTCCATGAGCACCTTGCTGACAGGGCTAATTGCATCGGCGACGATGAAGTCGGCATCGGGAACGCGTGATATGATCTCGTCGTCAGGTGTGCCACGGTCCACCACGACGGATTCGACTTGACTGACGATAGGCAGGTCGGGAGTGTATTTTCTAAAACGGGCCTCATCCCCGATGACTAGAAGTCTCATCATGCTCCAATCTTCAACCGAAGGCGCTTCTCGGCAATGAGCCTTTCGGGCTCGCCGTCTTGATAGGATTGCCAGGGCTTTCGTACTGCAGGTCATCCACATCACGTCACGTTGCCGCGTGGCGCCAAACGCTTCCATGACGCAACGCGCCCCGCGTCGCGAACTGTGTGCATGATACACTGGGCACTATGGAAAAACCAGTTGTCATAATCGGCGGCGGACTTGCCGGAAGCGAGGCGGCGCTGCAGCTTGCGGCGCGCGGCATCCACGTCGTCTTGTACGAGATGAGGCCCGTCAAGCCGACCGCCGTTCACAAGACGGGCGATTTTGCCGAGCTCGTCTGCTCGAACTCCCTCAAGAGCACCAAGGCCGAGACGGCAGCCGGAATGCAGAAGCGCGAGCTGGAGATGCTCGGATCTAAGCTCTATGCAGAGGCCCTTCGCGCGAAGGTGCCTGCCGGCGGGGCTCTCGCGGTTGACCGGGGGCTTTTCGCGAGCTCGATTACGAAGCTCATAGAAGAAGATCCGCTCATCTCGGTCGTGCGCGGGGAGGTGGCCTCGCTCGACGCGATTGCGGACGGGGTGGCGGCGCTCGTGCTGGCGACTGGGCCGCTGACGAGCGACTCGCTTGCAGAATCCCTCTCGCAGTTCGTCGCCGGCGAGCGCATGGCTTTCTACGATGCGGCCGCGCCGATCGTCCTGGCGGACTCGCTTGACCGTGACGTGCTGTTTTGCCAAAGCCGTTACGAGGATGCTGCGGATGCCGATGGCAATCCCCTCGGCGACTACCTGAACGCCCCGTTCACGAAAGAGGAGTACGAGGCGTTCGTCGACGAGCTGCTTGAAGCCGAGCTCGTCATCAAGCGCGATTTCGAGTCCAAGGACCTATTCCAAGCTTGCCAGCCAATCGAGGAGATAGCGCGCGCGGGAAGGGATGCGCCGCGCTTCGGCCCCTTGAAGCCCGTTGGCCTCACCGACCCGCGAACGGGCAAGCGTCCCTGGGCCGTGCTGCAGCTGCGTGCAGAAGACGCAAGCGGGAGCTGCTACAACATGGTCGGGTTCCAGACGAACCTGAAGTTCTCGGAGCAGCAGCGCGTGTTCCGCATGATACCCGGCATGGAGAGGGCGGAGTTCGCGCGCTACGGCGTCATGCACCGCAACACGTTCCTCGACGCGCCCCGCGTCTTAACACCCCAGCTGCGCGTGAAGACACCGGAAGTCGACGCACTGGGAGTTCCCGTGTTCGTGGCAGGCCAGCTGGGCGGAACGGAAGGCTACTGCGAAGCGATCAGGTCGGGGCTGCACGTGGCCTTGAACGTCGCGGCGCTGCTGAAGGGCATCGAGGCGCCTCTGCTTCCGCGCGAGACCGCGTTCGGGGCGCTGCTCGCATATGCGACCGACCCCGCTACGAAGGATTACCAGCCGATGCACGTGAACTTCGGCATCTTCGTCCCCCTTGAAAAGCCCATCCGCAACAAACGCGAACGCTATGCGGCCTATGCCGCCCGGGGTGAGATTGCCTTGAAGGCGTATTGCGACGACTTGAAGGCGGCAGGGCTCATGGACGAGCAGGCAGAGCCGCGCTCCGAAGCCGGACTATAAGGACGCTCCATGTCTCCGCGACAGGTGAAAACGCGTGCCTCGAAAAAGGCGGCGCCAAAAGTCCAAGACCAGAAGCCCCTGGTGCAGGTTTCGGGAGAATCGGGTTTCGGGGCCGAGCTCCTCGACGGGTTCATCGAGGACATGAGGGTCGAGCGGGGCGCCTCGGTTCACACGTTGCGCTCCTACAAGGCCGATATCGAGGCGTTTCTCAGGTGGTGCGAGAGGAAGGGCATAGACCCGCGCGAAGCGACCCATCGCCAACTGCGCAGCTACCTGGGAGAGATGGACGCGGCCCGCTATGCACGCTCAACCATCAACCGCCACCTTTCCGCCCTCCACGGCTTTTACGGCTGGATGAGCATGCGCGGCTTCGTGAGCAGCGACCCCTCAAGCGTGCTATCGGGCCCGAAACGGGGAAAACACTTGCCTCACGTTCTGCAGGCGCCCGACATGGAGAGGCTCTTGAGCGTGCACGCACCGCTCGACGCGATGGGAAACGTGCGCAATCAAACGCTGGAAGACATGCGTGACCAGGCAATCCTCGAGTTCCTCTACGCATGCGGCGCGCGCATATCGGAGGCCTCGGGATTGCGGATTGGCGATGTGGACTTCGCGTCATCCATAGTGAAGGTGCTGGGGAAGGGAAACAAGGAGCGCATCATCCCCCTGCACTCCCTGTGCGTGCGCACGATGCGGGAGTATTTTGAGAAAGCACGGCCGCAGCTTCTCGCGGGCAAGAATACCGACAGGTTCTTCGTCTCCAACAGGGGAAACCCTATGAGTGCCGATGCCATGCGCAAGATGTTCAAGGCCACGGTACGTATGGCGGGGCTTGACGAGCGCCTGAGCCCGCACGACATGCGCCATACGTTCGCCACGGACCTGCTCGATGGGGAGGCGGATTTGCGCTCGGTTCAGGAAATGCTCGGACATTCCAGCCTGTCGACAACGCAGATCTACACCCATCTTTCAACCGCACGCTTGAAATCAGCCCACGACCAGGCTCATCCCCGCGCATAAACTCTTCTGCTGGTCTGCCTGCCCGGTCTGCGTGAGGCCCTTCTGAGCGCCCGCGAAACAACCGCGCTTACAAGAAGGCGGCGATACCCGCAAGCGCGGGGGACGTCGAGGCGCACTGCCAGGTAGTCGCTCTGGATGCCGCCTTCGTTTGCGCGGTTGGGGCGCGGAGAAAGCGCGAAGCGGGCCGAATGCGGGCCGGGCGGGCGACCATGCTTTCGGAGAGTCAATCGAAGATCAGCGGATACCCCATCGCGCATTCGTTTGTTGAGAATATGGTGAATAAAAATAGAAACATTTGTTCTATAATTGTTTAGAAATCGGTGAAGTAGAATTAGGCGCCGTACGATTCAAACGCAAGATACAGCGTTTATGCACAGCACGCTAGGCAGGTTGCAAAATGGGACAAAACGCAATTGTCATCAAAGGCGCACGCCAACATAACTTGAAGAACATAGACCTCTCCATCCCGCGCGACAAACTGGTGGTCATAACGGGTCTGTCGGGATCGGGGAAGTCATCGCTCGCGTTCGACACGATGTACGCCGAAGGGCAGCGCCGCTACGTCGAGAGCCTCTCGAGCTATGCGCGCATGTTCCTTGGCCAGATGAGCAAGCCCGATCTGGACAGCATCGACGGCTTGTCGCCCGCCGTTTCAATCGACCAGAAAACGACGAGCCGCAACCCGCGCTCCACTGTCGGCACCACGACGGAAATCTATGATTACCTGCGTCTTCTGTTCGCCCGCGTCGGCATACCGCATTGCCCGGAATGTGGCCGGGAGATCATGAAGCAGACCACCGACCAGGTAACGGACGAAATCATGAAGCTCGGCGACCCGAACGGCACCACGCGCGCCATCATCATGGCACCCGTCGTCACCGGCCGGAAGGGCGAGTTCACCAAGATGTTCGACGACCTGAACAAGGCCGGATTCGCCCGCGTGCGCATCGACGGTGAGATAGTGAGGCTCACCGGCGAGGAAATCACGCTCAACAAGAAGATCAAGCACTTTATCGACGTCGTCGTCGACCGAGTCGTGCTCAAGGAAAGCGCCACCACCCGCATCGCCGAATCGGTCGAGACGGCCACGAGCCTTGCCGATGGGCGCGTGCTCGTGCAGGTGCTCGATGCCGATGGGGAAGAGCCGCAAGACGCGGTCCCCGTCTCGTCGGGCGCAACGGGGGGCCTACGTCCCGGCGAGCATATCTATTCGTTGGCGCTGGCCTGCCCGGAGCATGGGCATTCCATCGACGAGCTCCAACCACGGGACTTCTCGTTCAACGCTCCCTACGGTGCGTGTCCCGAATGTCTCGGCATCGGCAGCCGTAACGAGGTCGACCCGCGGCTCGTCGTCCCCGACGAGTCCCTGTCGCTCAACGAAGGGGCAATAGCGCCGTTCAAGAGCGGGAACTACTATCCACAGGTGCTGAGGGCCGTGCTCGCCCATGTGGGGGAGTCACCCGACACCCCATGGGAGAACTTGTCCAAGAAAGCCCAAAATGCGCTCTTGCGCGGAGTGAAGGGCCGTGTGAGGGTGGATTACGTCACCGTCGACGGGCGCGAGACCTACTGGTACATCGAGTGGAACGGCGCCCTCGCCGCAATCGAGGAGAAGCTCAGCGAAGCGAGCAGCGACCGTCAACGAGAGCGCATGGAGGCGTATTTCTCCACGATTCCCTGTTCCACCTGCGGCGGGAAACGCCTCAAGCCCGAGATTCTCGCGGTTACGGTTGGCGGAAAGTCCATCTTCGAAGTGTGCGAGATGAGTGCGGCGGAATCCCTCGAATTCTTCCAGAATCTCAAGCTCGAAGGGCAGAACCTGCAAATCGCAGGCCCAATCGTGAAAGAGATCCTCGCCCGTCTGCGTTTCCTGGTCGACGTCGGCCTGGATTACCTGACGCTGGAGCGCGCGACGGCCACGCTGTCGGGCGGCGAGGCGCAGCGCATCCGCCTGGCCACGCAGATAGGCGCAGGCCTCATGGGGGTCCTCTACATTCTCGACGAGCCGTCGATCGGCCTACACCAGCGCGATAATGCACGCCTCATCGCCACGTTGCAGCGCCTACGGGACTTGGGCAACACCGTCGTCGTGGTCGAGCACGACGAGGACACCATCCGCTCGGCCGACTACGTTGTGGACATGGGCCCAGGCGCCGGCGAGAACGGCGGCTACGTCGTCGCCGAGGGTACGCCTGCGAAGGTCGCGAAAGCCAAGGGCTCGATTACCGCCGATTACCTCAGCGGACGCCGCACCATCCCGGTGCCCGAGAAGCGGCGCGACCCAGGGAGAGGTTGCATCCGCCTCGAGGGAGTCCGCGAGAACAACCTGAAAGATATCGATATCGAAATAGAGATCGGCACGCTCACGGTCGTCACGGGCGTCTCGGGCTCCGGCAAGTCTTCGCTTGTCACCGATACCTTGGCCCCGCTCCTCGCGAACCGCGTGAACAACGCCCGTCGAAGGACGGGCGCGTTTAGGAAGATCCACGGTCTCGAGAGCATAGACAAAGCAATCAACATTGACCAAAGCCCCATCGGCCGCACGCCACGTTCTAACCCGGCGACGTACGTCAGCCTGTGGGATGACATCCGTGCCCTGTTCTCCTCGACGCAGGAATCCAAGGCCCGCGGCTACTCGCCTGGACGCTTTTCGTTCAACGTGAAGGGCGGCAGGTGCGAGGCGTGCAAGGGCGATGGCCAGATCAAGATAGAGATGCACTTCCTCCCCGACGTGTACGTCCCGTGCGAGGTGTGCGGCGGCGAGCGCTACAACCGCGAGACGTTGCAGGTCACGTACAGGGGCAAGAACATCGCGCAAGTGCTCGACATGACGGTCGACGAGGCCTTGGAGTTCTTCAAGAATATACCCGGCATCAAACGGAAGCTCGAGACCCTGCACGATGTAGGGCTCGGCTACATCAGGCTCGGCCAGCCCGCCACGACGCTTTCGGGTGGCGAGGCTCAGCGTGTCAAGCTTTCCAGCGAGCTCCAGAAGCGCCAGACCGGCAAGACGTTCTACATCTTGGACGAGCCGACGACGGGCCTGCATTTCGAGGACGTGCGCCAGCTGCTCGTGGTCTTGCAGCGTCTGGTCGATGCGGGAAACACCGTTCTCGTGATCGAGCACAACCTCGACGTCATCAAGTCGGCCGACCGCATCATCGACCTCGGCCCGGAAGGCGGCGACCGCGGTGGGTACATCGTCGCGGCGGGAACACCCGAGGAGGTGGCGAAGGTTCCGGAAAGCTACACGGGGCAGTTCCTCGCCCACGTGCTAGGATAGGGACAACAAGAGGCCAACCCGCTCGTCATCCCGAGCTGCCCGATTCGTCGACGAGGAGACCATGGAAGAGCTGCAGGAAAAGCTCGATCGCATTAAGCGGCAGCTAGCCGATGTGCCCGCGTCGCCTGGCGTCTATCTGTGGAAAGATGCTGAAGGCCAGGTCATCTATGTTGGCAAGGCAAAGCAGCTGCGCGCGAGGATGCGGCAGTACGTGAACTTCCAGGACGAGCGCGCGAAGATACCCCTGCTCGTCGATGCGATTGATTCGTTCGAGTACATAGTGACCCAAAACGAGCACGAGTCGCTCGTGCTCGAGAAGAACCTCATCAACGAGCATGCGCCGTTCTTCAACGCAGACTTCAAGGACGACAAATCCTATCCGTTCATAGCCCTGACGTTGGGTGACGTCTTTCCGGCCATCAAGTACACGCGTGAGAAGCACAAGCCTGGGACCAGGTACTTCGGCCCGTACACTGACAGCCGCTCTGCGCGCATGATGCTCGATGCCGTGCGCCGCGTCGTTCCCATCTGCGCGAATTCCTGTGCGGAATGGCGCCGCCTCAACCGTAAGATGGAACAGGGCGACCCCGGCGCGCTCCTTTCCGAGAACGGCAACCTGCGCCCATGCTTCGATTCGCACGTGGGGTTGGGCCCGGGCGTATGCTGCGGGCAGATAACCCCCGAGCAGTACCGCTTGAACGTCCAGCGCGTCGCGCGTTTCCTTGACGGCCATCGCGAGGAGTTCCTCGACGAGCTTGAGGAAGAGATGCTCGAGGCGGCTTCCGAGCTCGATTTCGAACGTGCCGGGCGCGTCAAGGAACGCATCCAGGCCATAAACGCCCTGTCGGACAAGCAGCACGCCGTCTCTGCCCGGAATTTGAACGCCGACGTCATCGGACTGTTCCGCGAGGAGACCATCGCGGGGGTCCATGTCTTCATGGTGCGCGAAGGGCGGATCGTGAACTCGAACGAGTTCATCTTGAACAAAGGCAGGGACGTTCCTGACGACGACCTGCTCCATGCCTTCCTGCTGAGGTACTACGATACGACCACCTCCATACCGCGCGAGGTTATCGTGCGGGAATTGCCCGAAGACGAGCAGGTCATGGAGGAATGGCTCACCCAGAAGCTCGGAAGCGCCCATGGGGCGAAGGTGCGTTTCACGGCACCGCGTAAAGGCGAGAAGCTCGAGCTCGTCGATCTTGCCGAGAAGAACGCCCAACACACCCTCCTGCGCTACAAGGTGCGCACGAATTACGAGGACAAGCGAATCAACGATGCGCTCCTGCAGCTCGAAAGCGCCTTGGCGCTCGATGAGCCTCCCCGCAGGATCGAGTGCTTCGACATATCCACCATTCACGGCAGCTACACGGTCGCGAGCATGGTCGTCTTCACGAACGGGAAACCCGATAAGAACCAGTACCGGCGTTTCAAGATAAAGACGCCGCTGACCGAGGCTAACGACTTCCTCAGCATGCAGGAGGTCATGGCGCGCCGCTACTCGGACGAGCGGATGGCCGATGAGCGGTTCGGGAGCAAACCCGACCTCGTCATCCTCGACGGTGGAAAACCACAGTTGACCGCTGCTGTCGAGATGTTCGAGGAGCTTGGGCGGACTGATATCGCCCTGTGCGGCCTCGCCAAGCGCGACGAGGAGATATTCGTGCCCTGGCAGGAAACGGGGCCTATCGTGCTCCCAGGTGGCTCTGCATCGCTTTACCTCGTGAAGCAGGTGCGCGACGAGGCCCATCGGTTCGCCATCACCTTCCATCGGGAGCTCCGCGGGAAGGGGATGACGGCCAGCATCCTCGACGGCGTCGCAGGCCTCGGGCCTGTACGGAAGAAGGCGCTGTTGAAAGCCTTCAAATCGTTCAAGAACCTGAAATCCGCCACTCTCGAGGAGATAAAGGAGAGCCGCTGCGTGCCCGAAGAGGTTGCCGAGGAGGTCTACCTCGTTCTTCAGCAGTATAATAAGCAGTCAAATACCTAGCGCGAACGGAGGCCAGCTATGGGCGAGCCAAAGGACATGCCGTCAATCGTCATCGTCAGCGGTATGAGCGGAGCGGGCAGAACTGAAGCCATGCATGTATTCGAGGACCTCGGATACTACTGTGTCGACAACCTTCCTCCTGCGCTCATCGGGGACTTGGTGCGGTTGGAAGATTTCCCGGGATCGTCGGAGGGACAACCGAAGATTGCCATCGTGTGCGACGTGCGTTCCCGCCAGTTCTTCTCGAGCATGACGACGGCGCTTGCGAAGCTGCAGGACAGCGGCATAAGCTACAGCATCGTATTCCTCGACGCCGAGGACGAGAAGCTCATCGCCCGCTACAAGTCGAGCCGTAGGCGCCATCCGCTGTGCAACGATGGCGCGACGATCTCCCACGGCATCGAGCGCGAGCGAGCGCTTCTGCGCGATATGAAGGCGAAGGCAAGCTACGTCATCGACACGACGAACCTGCTTCCTCCCGAGCTGCGCAAGAAGCTGAAGGACCTGTATGGCAGCGAGGGGCAGCATGGGGGCCTCTCGGTGTCGGTGTACTCGTTCGGGTTCAAACATGGGGCGCCAACCGATGCCGATGTCGTCATCGACGTGCGTTTCCTCCCGAATCCTTTCTACGATCCGGTCATGCGCGTCATGACAGGCCTCGATCAGCAGGTGCATGACTACGTCATGTACAACAGCGACACTGAGACGTTCCTCAAGCGCTGGAAGGCGCTGCTTGACTGCGTCATGCCGGGCTATGTGGCCGAAGGCAAGCAGCAGCTCGCCATCGCGGTAGGCTGCACCGGAGGTCAGCATCGCAGCGTCGTCCTTGCCGAGGAAACCGGCGATTACCTGCGTTCGAGTGGTTACCGCGTGAGTGTGGCCCACAGGGATCTCGCCTTGGCCGTACGGGCTGACGGCGAGTTCGTCAGCGCCGATCCCAACGCCGACGACCTTGCGGAGAGCGCACGATGAGCGGCCTGATGCCCGATGCGTTCGGGCACGATCCATCTGCCACCTCGGCATTTGCGGCGCTTTCCGATATGCCCGTTTCCGAAAAGCCCAAGAAGAAGCTGAAGGCGGTCGTCGTGGGCGGCGGAACCGGCGCTCCGGTGTCCATCCGCACGCTCCTCTCGATGGGCGTGGCAACGGACGCTGTGGTTGCCATGGCCGACGATGGCGGGTCGACGGGCATCTTGCGCGATCAGGCGGGTGCCACGGCGCCGGGCGACATCCGCAAGTGCATAACGGCCATGGCCGGATGCGCGGACGATCCCCTTACACAGGCGTTCAAGATGCGCTTCGGATTCGCGGAGAACCACACGTTGGGAAATCTTATGCTCTCGGCGCTCGAGGTCACGAGCGGGGGGTTCCCCGAGGCTATCGAGATTTGCGAGAAGCTCCTGAACGCGCGCGGCCACGTGTATCCCTCGACGCTCGACAGGGTCACGCTCATCGCGCAGACTTCCGACGGACGTATGCTCGTAGGCCAAGCGGTGGCCAATCACTCACGAACTTCGCTCAAGAAGGTGGCTCTCCATGCCGACGAGACGCTCATGGCCTACGAACCTGCGCTCGAGGTGCTGAAGGCGGCCGACCTCATCGTATTGGGTCCCGGTTCCTTGTTCACCTCGATTATCCCGAACCTGCTCGTGCCCGGTGTCGTGGAGGCCATTTCGGCGTCTAATGCGCCTGTAATCTTCGTCTGCTCCCTTGCGGACATGCAGGGGGAGACGCGCGGCATGCGTGCCATAGACCATTACCATGCGCTTTTGAACCATCGGATGGAGGGGCTCGTCGATTACATGCTCGTCCATGATTTCGTGCCCGAGCAGGAACCGGCTGAAGAGTCCGATTCCGAGAGCGGCGAGAATCTGATCAGGCCCGTCGAGGTGAGCGATGAGGACATAGCAGCCATCGAGGCGAACGGCACGCACGTGATACTTGCCGATCTTGCCGACGACCTGCACCCGACCTGGCATGATCCGGCCAAGTTGCGTCATGCGTTCTCCGTGGTGACGAGCACGATCAAGCCGTCGACTCCGACGATAACCCGCTGGCTTCGCTAGGACATAGGGACTATGTCGTTCAACTCAGACGTCAAAGAGGAGCTTGCGCGCGTCGAGCCTACCTGCACGCATTGCGAGCGGGCCTTGCTCGCTGCACTGATCCGGATAGAGGGAACGCTTTTCATAAGCGGACAGGAACGATATCGGCTCGAGGTCGTGACCGATGCCCCGTCTGTCGCCCGTTTGTCGTGGAAGCTGCTACACGAGGCGTACAACCTCAAGACCGAACTCACCACACGTCGCAGCGTGCTGCACAAGACGCCCAACTACCTCATAAACGTCCCTGCTCAGGATGGGCTCGTGGAAGCTCTGCGCGATATGGGCATACTCGGGGTGTCGGGTCTTCAGTTCGGTGTGGCAGAATCGCTCGTCGCGAAACAGTGCTGTGCGTCGGCTTATCTACGCGGCGCATTCCTTGGGAGCGGATTCGTCTCGGACCCACGCGGCGATTTCCATTTCGAGATAACGGTCGAATCGCACGAGATGGCCGACGACCTGGTTCGCATCATGGAAAGCAAGGGCATACGCGCGCGCGTCATGCCGCGGCGTTCATCGTTCGTCGTGTACATAAAGTCGGGGGAGGCCATACTCGAGTTCCTGGCGTTTGCGGGAGCCCATCAGAGCGCCCTGATCCTCGAGAACGCGCGCGTGGTGAAAAGCGTGCGCAACGAAGTGAACCGGCAGACCAACGCCGAGATGGCCAATCAGAAGAAGGCCGTCACGGCTTCAATCGATCAGATTTACGCCATGCGCACCGTCATCGAGACGTATGGCGTGGAGAAGCTTCCTCCCGCTTTGCAGGAGATCGTGCGACTGCGGGTCGCATATCCCGATGCGACGCTGAAAGAGCTCGGGGAGCGGGCTGACCCGCCACTTTCGAAATCAGCCGTTTACCACCGTATAAGACGAATCGAGCAGATGGCGCGTGAGCTTCGGCCATAGCGGCGGGCATAAGGTACAATGTAACGGTTCGATTGTTCATAGTTCTAACAAAGTTGTCGGAAAGGGCCTCTTAATGACTTTGAGGGTAGGCATCAACGGGTTCGGTCGCATCGGTCGATTGGTGTACCGCGCAATGGCGAAGGACCCGGATATCGAGGTCGTTGCCGTAAACGATTTGGGTGATATCCGCACCATGGCCCATTTGCTGAAGTACGATTCCATACATGGCCGTGGTTTTGAAAACGTCACCACCAATGCAAGTACCATCACGGCCGACGGGAAATCGTTTACGATGCTGTCCGAGCGCGAGCCGGGCAACCTTCCTTGGGGAGAGCTCGGGGTCGACGTCGTCATCGAGTCGACGGGCTTCTTCACCGACGGCGTGAAAGCTCGCGAGCATATCCTCGCCGGAGCGAAGAAGGTGCTCATCTCCGCGCCGGGCAAGAACGTTGACAAGACGATCGTCATGGGCGTGAACGACGTCGATTACCGGAAAGAGTACGACGATGTCGTGTCGTGCTCTTCCTGCACGACGAACTGCGTGGCGCCGATCGCGAAGGTGCTCCTCATCAACTTCGGGATCAGGCGCGGCTACTTGAACTCCGTGCACGCGTTCACGAACGACCAGAGGATCTTGGACCTTCCCCATAAGGACCTGCGGCGCGCCCGTGCGGCTTCCGAATCGATGATTCCCACCACCACGAGCGCTGCCCGTTCGGTGATGGTCGTGTTACCGCAGCTCAATGGCAGGCTCGATGGCTTTGCCATGCGCGTGCCCGTGCCCGATGGCTCCATGATCGATTTCACGGTCGAGCTCGATCGGGAAGTTACGATCAAGGAGATCAACGCCGCCATGAAAGAAGCCGCCGAAGGGTCGATGAAGGGCATTATCGAGTATTGCGAGGATCCGATCGTCTCGATCGACGTCATCGGCAACGCGCATTCGGCCGTCTTCGATTCAGGGCTGACCATGGTGCTCGGGGGGAGCGGCAATTTCGTCAAATGCATTGCTTGGTACGACAACGAATGGGGTTATTCCAATCGTGTGAAGGATTTTGCGAAGCTAATGCTGTGATACCGGGGTAATTAGGGTAGAGCTTCACCGAGGTTGTGCCCTTGAGTTTATTGAGAGCGTTCCCTTAAGGAAATGCGTCAAAGGAATGGAGGATTAGATGGCAGACATCAAGACAATCGACCAGCTCGATGCTAAGGGCAAGAAGGTGCTCGTACGCGTGGACTTCAACGTTCCCGTTAAAGATGGCGTTGTTACCGACGATACGCGTATTCGCGCTGCGCTCCCCACTATCCAGAAACTTGTTGATCAAGACGCACGCGTCATTCTCATGAGCCATCGCGGCCGTCCTTCGGGGACCGGTTTCGAAGAGGAATTCTCCCTACGTCCGGCAGCCCTGCGTTTGGCCGAGCTCCTCGGCAAGCCCGTCGCGTTCGCATCTGACATTGCAGGCGAGGACGCGCAAGCTAAGGCCGCAGCCTTGAAAGACGGGGAAGTGCTCATCGTCGAGAACCTGCGTTTCGACAAGCGCGAGAAGAAGAACGACCCTGAATTCTGCGAAGAGCTTGCCAAGCTCGGCGAGGTGTACGTCAACGATGCGTTTGGAACCGCCCACAGGGCCCATGCTTCCACTGCAGGCGTGGCCAAGCTGCTTCCCGCATATGCCGGTTATCTGATGCAGCGCGAGGTCGGCACGCTCACCAGCATGCTCGACAACCCGAAGCGCCCGTTCGTGGCCATCCTCGGCGGCAGCAAGGTCTCCGACAAGATTCAGGTGATCGATGCCTTGATGGACAAGTGCGACACCCTCATCATCGGCGGTGGCATGTGCTTCACCTTCCTGCTTGCGAAGGGTTTGGAAGTCGGCACCTCCCTGAAGGAGGAAGATTGGGTCGAGCGCGCCGGCGAGATGTTGAAGAAGGCCGAGGAGAAGGGCGTCAAGCTCATGCTTCCCGTCGACGTCGTGTGCGCGGACCGCTTCGCCGAAGATGCCGCGACCAAGACCGTCGATGTCGATGCCATTCCGGCCGACATGATGGGGCTTGACATCGGACCGAAAACCGTCGAGGCGTATGGCCAGGCCATCGCAGAGGCCAAGACCGTCTTCTGGAACGGCCCGATGGGCGTCTTCGAGATGGACGCGTTCGCAGCTGGTACGAAGGGCGTTGCCGAGGCCGTGGCGGCTGCCAAGGATGCTGACACCATCATCGGCGGCGGCGACAGCGTTGCAGCCGTGAACAAGTTCAAGCTTGCCGACCAGATGACGTTCATCTCCACGGGCGGCGGTGCCTCGATGGAGCTCGTCGAGGGCAAGGAGCTTCCGGGCGTCACGGCCCTTGCGTAAGGCATTTGAGCGAGAGCGAGCGTTTTCGGCACGAGGGAGCGTTTAGACATAGGAAAATGCGGGACCCGTGCGGCCTGGAACTGCGAGCGTGATTTCTGCGGAGTGCGGCTGCGCAGGCACATGGGTCCCGAAACGAATAATTGGAGGCAGTAGATATGACCCGTAAGAAGCTCATGGCGGGAAACTGGAAGATGAACAAGACGATTGGCGAGGCTGTCGTGCTTGCCCAGGAGATCTCCAACAATTACGAGGATCGTTGGGTGAATTCGTGCGACGTCGTCGTCTGCCCGCCGTTCGTGGACCTCAAGCCGGTGAAAACCGTCTTCGAGTTCGACCGCGCAGAGATCGGCGTCGGTGCGCAGAACGTGCACTGGGAGGAGTCTGGTGCGTACACCGGCGAGGTTTCCGTTCCGATGCTCAAGGAAATCGGGTGCGGATGGTGCATCATCGGCCACTCCGAGCGCCGTGGCTATTTCGGCGAGACGAACGAAGACGTCAACAAGAAGGCGAAGGCTCTCATAGCCGGTCAGATCAAGCCTATCATCTGCGTGGGCGAGTCGCTTGCCGTGCGTGATGAGGGAACGACGCTCGATTTCGTATGCGCACAGGTACGCGCCGCTTTCGCCGGCATCGACGGATCCCTTGCGAAGGGCTGCGTTGTGGCTTACGAGCCCATTTGGGCTATTGGCACCGGCCGTACCGCCACGCCCGAGCAGGCGCAGGAAGTCTGCGCTGCCATCCGGGCCACGTTGGCCGAGATGTACGGGGCGGACGTGGCCGACGAGATGCGCGTGCTCTACGGCGGCTCGATGAACCCCGGCAACGTCGAAGAGCTCGTGGCTCAGCCCGACATCGACGGTGGCCTCATCGGCGGTGCAGCGCTGAAGGCCGATTCGTTCCTGAGCCTTGTGAAGGCATGCCTGTAGCGTTTTGCGATTGTGCGGGCCCGTTTCTGTATTGTTAGAATGTGGAAAAGGGTCAGACCCTTTTCCACATTGCCCAAGGGCTATCAACTTTACGTCACGCGAAGCGCAGCGCAAGGGACCACTCACCTTGCGGGTGGGTTTACTTCTCGCTATGCAGCAAGGTTCTCCCCTCCAGTATGGCGATTTTTCGAATCGCCGGGTCCCGAGAAGAAGGTGATGATGTGGAAAAGGGTCTGACCCTTTTCCACATCGTTCTGCAGCATTGCAGGCTTGGAGGAAAGTTCGGCAAGAATCCCAGGACAATTGAAAACTAGAGGAGAAGTTGGAGGCGACGCCCGGATTCGAACCGGGGGTGAAGGCTTTGCAGGCCTCTGCCTTACCACTTGGCCACGTCGCCATTTACGAAAATGGCCGGCCATTTGAGACCGGCCATCTAATTTCCTGGAGCGGACAACGGGGTTCGAACCCGCGACCCCCACCTTGGCAAGGTGGTGCTCTACCAGCTGAGCCATGTCCGCGTCGCAAGGAGATATATTACACGGACCTCATGCTCTGTGCAAGAACTTTTTTATGAAATGTCTGTCAATATGCTGCTCCTGCAAAAAAGCGACAAATTAGCGGCAATGCACGCAAAGCGGAAGAAACATGCGAACCAGCCGCTTAGGATACGTGCGGCAGGGGCCTCAGAGCATGCTCACGAGATCGGTGAGAGAGGGGATCGTTTCGAACCGCGTGTCCTTGAACCGTCCAAGTCGATCGATGATGATGGGGCGAATACCTACACTAGCAGCGCCTTCGCCGTCGGCTTCGGGCAAGTCTCCCACATGGACGGCTTCACTCGCCTTGACGTCCATCCGTTCGAGCGCGATCTCGAAAATTGCCGCAGTTGGTTTACGGCACCCGACAGCCGCCGAGGCGACGATGTCGTCGAAGTAGGGGAGCAAGCCGATCTTCCTGAACAGCGACTCTAGAGAAGCGTCCCAATTCGAAACTACGCCAAGCCTGAAGCCGCGCCGCTTGAGGCCGTGAAGACATGCGTTGACGTCAGGATACGTTGACCAGTTTTGGGGAAGGAGATATTCGTCGTACACCTCTTGGGCAAGACCCGGTACATCTTCATGGATGTCGCAAAAATCGGCCATCATCGTGTACATGTCGAGCCAAATCTGAACCGCCCGTTCATGAACGCACCAGAAATCGCCGTCGCGCATATACTCGGATTGGTAGTAGGCCATCACGTCAGCCATGCACGGCTCGACGTCTCGGACCGTTATGTTGTGTCCGCGACGTCGTGCCACGCGTGTGAAGACCTCGGGAACAGGAGGGTCGTCGTGAATGAGCGTTTGCCCTACATCGAAGAACACCACCTGTACCATGAACGCCCTTTCGGTCTCTGTTTAACAAGCATTGTGTGAGACTTTAAGTTTACCTGTTGGGAGGCATTTGAGTACAAACTATCTGCAAGGCATAAGCGCAGGACAGTTTAACTGCGTTTATACCTTGGTGGTTGTGTGGAATATGCGGCAGGGTTTTCTCAGCAACAACGCTAGAGTATAATCCTGAGCTTGCGAACTAACCGACCGGAAAGTGGAGTGAAACTGTGAATCCGCTGCTAGTTATACTGTTGCTGCTCTTGCTCATCTCGGGCACGGGCTTGATTATCTTCATCCTTCTCCATTCCGGAAAAGGAACGGGCGTTTCCGACATGATTGCAAGTTCGATGTATGCCAACCAGGGAACGAGCATCGTCGAGAAGAACCTCGACCGAATCACCATCGTGCTTGCCATCGTGTTCTTTATCGTAATTGTGGCGCTTATGTTTGTGTATCCTCAGGGGACCATCCAGTATTAAAAAAAGCCCTTCACAAGCGGAAGATGTTCGGTTAGAATAACGGACGTTGCACGCGCAACAAATCGTCGGAGTGGCGGAATTGGCAGACGCGCTAGCTTGAGGTGCTAGTGCCTATAACCAAGGGCATGCGGGTTCAAGTCCCGCCTCCGACACCAGAAATAGTGAAAGAGAACCCTTCTGGGTTCTCTTTTTTCATGTCGGACTACATGTCGCCAAGCCCAACGAGTCGAGCTGTTCCGGGGTTAGGGATTCGAGCTCGGTGGCCAGTTCGTCTTCTACGTAGTCTTTTGAATCACTCAATCCTAATCCTGACATCTGACCGACGAGCTTTATAGCTGAAATCTTTCTCCCACAACCCAGCTCGTAGAGAAGTTGCCTATGCTGTTCGGCGGATATATTCGTGTTGAAGATGTGTGTTTCTTGGATGGAAGCTTCGCTGTCGGAATTCATAAAGCCCTCCGAATATCACTCTGGGTATACAAGAGACATACACAAGTGTATCATCGGGAAACTCCGAACTGGGTTTTTGCTGAAATCATCCGATTTCGGGGCTATTCATTACTTTTGGCGAACTTTTTATTCTCGATGTCGTTTTCCATCGTTTTCGGCGCTTCGTGGGGCAGTGAGCTGGGGCAATGACTACAAAACGTTAACCATTCGATTATTGGAACAAATAATTGGAGAAAACCCTTTTGACAGAAGATGTGAATCTGTTAAACTATCCAACTGCTGACGCGAAAGCGGCAGTCCCAAAATGAGCGGGCGTTTAGCTCAGGGGGAGAGCGCTTCCCTGACACGGAAGAGGCCACAAGTTCAAATCTTGTAACGCCCACCACAAACAAGCAGGTCAACCGCATAAACGGTTGACCTGATTTCATTTCTGGGGCTTTTGTTGCACCGGTTGGTGCAAATGCGGTGCAAAGCGAACACCTGTTCTTTACTTCAAATCGTCCATGAAACCGGCTGAAGCCCATACGTTTTCGGGCACCGGATGACTGTACGTGTTGAGCAGCATCGTGGGCTTGCTCCACCCTCCGAGAGCCTGCGCGGTGGGGATGTCCATGCCGTTCGCCAGCCGTCTCGTGAAATGGCTGTGCCGTAGTTCATGGAACACAAGGCCTCGGTAGTGCTTCTTCACTTTCGGGCGTTTGTGAGTGCGCGAGTACCGCTTTCCGGTTTCGTCGCAATTCCAGCCATGTTCATCATGCCACTCGATGATGCAATCAGTATATGGGGCAGGGTCTTCGCCGATCGTCAATTCGACGATCGGCTTGCCGTCGTCTGACACCCAATGCCCGAAACCATTCGCGACGCAGAATTCCCGGAACCATTTGGAGAACTTCGGATGTCCGACCCAATCCCCGTAGGCGTTTGTGACTATGGGGGTTCCGGTTCCTTGCTCTATTCCGAGCTCATTAAGAATCGAGCGCTGCTCGACCTTCCACGAACGCAAAGCTTCAACAGTGGTGTTGTCGAGCGGGACAACTCGCCCTATGGGGCGTTCATCTTTGTCTGTCTTCAATGCGGTCCGCTCGTTATACCGCGTGTGCTGCTGGACGATATAGGCGTAAGGCCTATCCCCGTCTAAAGAGACATGACCCCATGTGAGGCCGAGAACCTCCCCAAGACGCGCTCCGAGAGATAGCCCGAGACAAACCGCGGTCTTGTAGGCACTAGGCTTTCCCGTGGTCACAATCGTTGTCATCCTCTTCATGTCGTCGGTTTCAAGTGCGGTTCGTTCGGGTGCAGGAGTCTTCGGAGGCTCCACGCGGTCAACGGGATTCTTGGAGATGATGTCATCGGCCACTGCTTCTTTGAGAACGCGTTTCAGCAAACGATGGCTTTCGAACAGGGCAGTGTCACCAACGCCCGCATCGCGCATCGAGACGTAGAGCGCGCGAACCCGCTCCGGAGTTATCTCGGTGAGGGGGATGTTCTTCAGAGCAGCCAGGAGGTGCTTGCTGTTGGACCTATCCTTCTTCAGCGTCGAGCGACGTTTGTTGCCCATTGTCTCCCGCGCACGCATGTACTGTTCGATGTAACCGCCGAAGGTTATCGAGTGTGCCCTTTCCTCCTTGCGTTGAGCGAGGTTTTCAGCGACTTCTCGATTCGACATGCCCATGCTAATTATGGTGTCGACGTCCAGGCCATACGATTCGAGCTCTTCGAAGTCCAGTCCGAGCTTTCTAAGCTCGTCAATGCGTTCGTAGCGGACTCTCAGCTCCTCTACGCGTAATTCCGCTTGTCGTTTGGTTCCGAGGAAACGTTCTACATGGCGGCGATACGCACCGGTGTCGGGGTCCTTCCCGTATGAGAACGTTATCTTGTATTTCTTTCCTGCGATAAGCTCTACTATCGTGCCTTTTCCGTACAACTTAGCCAAGTTGCCCCCTGCTTTCGAAGATCTAACGGTCAATCGCCCATCCCTTTAGCGCTTCTTGAGCGACGTCCTGAGGCCCCGAACTTCCCCCGGATGTCTCCTTGCCCAGGAACGGCACTTCTCGCCGCAGTATTCGCGTGGCGTGCCGCGTTCTCCGGTGACGAATATCGGGCGTCCGCAGCCTTTGCAGAACGCAATCCGAGCTCCGCTGAAGCGGTTACAATACGATAACCAGAGTGCCGATATCCCCCAAGGCGCTTCCTGATGTGGAATTCCGTATCTCCCGGAGCATGTCTTGACGTGCATCAGATGGATGTCGATGAGCTGCATGAGCGCTATCTCGACCAGCGAGTCAAAACACTCGGCCTCTTCTTCTTCGGTGCCTTGCCACCAGGAGGGCAGGCGTAGTACAAGCACGTCGCTTTCATCTTCACGCTCTTCAACAAAATGCATCGAATCCGTGTTGTCCAGGCAATGCAGGTAGTCGATGTACGTTTCTCCCTTTATGGGAATCGAGCAAGTCGCCCATTCATACGAGAGATGCGACAATTTCCGTTGCTCGATGTAATCTCCTTCGCGTTCGATCAGGTAATGGGGGCATATACCGTAATCAGCAAGTTCTGCTTGCGTGACATCACCGCGCAGCGCTAGAGCCCTTAGCCTGGCTGCGAAGTTGAGAACGTCCCTTATCCCGATGTAGTCGCCTTCTGAAAGGTCGGGTGCTTCTCTGGGGTAGTTGGCATGCCCCAACATCCTTGCCCTAACCTCGTCCTCGTTTCTCGACTTTCTCGGAAGAAGCGCATACTTTTCGGCGAACTCCATGAAACCGGTGCCGCTATCTTCGATTCTGTCCCATTCATCGCTAATTCGATCAGTTATCTGTATCGAGTTCTGCAATGTCCGATAGTTCACGAGAACTTGCGGAAGTGTAGTAACCATGAAGACCGCCTAAATACCATCTTTAATGTTATGACCGCAGTAATGACAATATGGGAGGTCTATTGTAAAGGTCAAGCGATTGGAGGTCAACATGAGGCTCATGGAACTTGAGCGCCGCAAACTCGGGAAGACCCAGTCAGAAATCGGCGAAATCGCAGGCGTGGACCCGTCCTACATTTGCAGAGCCGAACGTCATGGAATGGTGTACGACAAACACCTTGAGCGAATCGCAGCTGCGCTTGGTTGGAAAAGAAACCCCAAAGAGCTTTTGGAGGAGGTGAGGTAATTGTTAGCCATGAAACCCCATTACGAGGAGCTGCACGAGAAGTATGGCCCCACGATGCGCACAGCGGATGTGGCCAAAGTACTGCACATGCATCCGAGCCACGTGAGGGCCCTATGTCAGCAGGGCGATCTGCCTTGCGTCCGCATCGGTTCGAGGTGGGTCGTTCCAACCGCAAGGCTTGCTGCTATGTTGGATGGAGAGGACGATGTCCGCTAGCCAATTGCCTTTGCCGGGAATCGATGAAAGCTCTGCTCTTATCATGCCTATGCCTGTGGATAGCGCTGCATCAGCTCCAATGAAATCCGACTGGAACAACCAGCCATTTGAAAGCGAGCCGGCTGCGTTCTACGGCGAAGGCTCGAGTTGGAGCGCGTACGAGGGCTATTCCTCGCGCTGGAGGGCCGAGAGAGCCGATTTGCGCAATATACCGCCTGACGTAGCCGACCTACTAGAAGGAAGGCTGGCATTTGGCGGCAAGATGATTCTGAGTGCACCATCAAAGGCCGATAAGTCTTGGCTTGCTATAAACCTCGCCGAGACCATCGCCGTTGGAGGCAAGTTGCTCGGCGTGCAGGCTCGAAAGGGCCGTGTGCTGTACGTTAACCTTGAGGTTCGGCGCGCAAAGTTCTACCGCCGGTTGCTCGCTGTAGCTGAAGCCCGCGGTTACAACCTCGACGAGGTTTCCGCCAACCTGGACGTCATCAACATGCGCGGGTTTTACCGAGGCCCCGAGGAATTCGAGCGCATAGTCATGAGCGAAGCGTACAGCATGGAGGACGTCGCCGGGGAGCCGTACGCGTGCATCGTAGTGGACCCACTCTACAAGCTCAACTTCGACGAGAATAAGGCGCAGGACGTGGGCAAGGTATGCGAGGCAATCGACCATCTTGCAGAGGAATTCGACGCTGCCATCATCCAAGTGCACCACCACTCGAAGGGGCCCAAGCATGAGCGAGCGGCCATCGACAGGGCGAGCGGATCGGGTGTTCTCGGGCGCGATCCGGATTGTATCCTCGACATACTCGAAGTCTTCCCCCCGAGCGGCGAAGAGTGTGCATACGGCGACGAGATACGCGGTTTCATATTCGAGTGGTCCCTGCGCGATTACAAAACGCCACCGAATCAGCGAGTCCTTTACAAATGGCCAATTCATATGCTCGATGTGGAAGGCGTTACCGCGAATTGGGAGCCGGTCGGAGTGGGATCGAGTAGGGAGGCGGCGCGGGCCAAGGCGAAAGTCGCTCGGGCTGAAGGTGAAGCGGCTTTCGCCAATGCGCAGCTGAACCTGGTTTCAGCATTCATTGAACGCGGCATTCATGCGGAAGAAGGCATGAGCGCAAAGGAAGCAGCGGAGATCACGGGCATGACGTCGAGGGGTATCACCAACGCAATCGACAGATTCGGGAGCGACCTGTTCTCCTACGGGAGAAAGCCTGGCAAGAAGCCTGGAACGCTCACGAAGGAGAACTTCATATTCATGAAAGTCCGTCTACCTTCTTTGAGCTGATATGCCTCTCGTCGTTGCTGCATCGTGCGAATTAGCAGAAAGCTGCAACAAGGCGCTTTGCAACCGTTGTTGCTGCATCGTGCGCCTTTATATACGCAAATTCTCGCAACAACGAGCCAAGGGCCTATCGGCGTAGCGTTCTTCGGTCCTCATGTAACCGAAGAACGCTACGCCTGCCAAGGCTTTGCAGGGAGCGACAAAACTTCTTTCATTGCTTCGACTGTGAAGCATTCGACTATATAAGGCAGGAATACTGATGAAACAAAAAACGACGGCAGATGACATGCACAACAAGAAAATCACCGTGAGGCTTACAAAGAGCCAATATCAAAGCATTGAAGAAGAAGCGAAGCTCTGCAAGCTGCCCGTATCGGTTTATGCACGTCATCTGGTAATTGGCAAAGAGGTCTACTTCGTGCACCCCATAGTGCTTGATGCAAAATACGTTGAGCCCGCTGTTGTGGCGTTGGCGAGAGTCGGCAACAACCTCAATCAGATTGCAAGATGGCTTAACCGCCACACAGCAATCGACGACCCACTGCGTGCGGAGGCGAGTAGCGCTTTCGAGGAAGTGACGGGATGTGCGCGGATTCTCACAAAGCTTGCAACCGAAGGAATTGATGCGGGGGTGGGCGCTTGGCGGTCCTTAAGCACATCCCGGTGAAGAACGGCAACTACCAGGCGGCTATCGATTACCTGATATACAAGCACGACGAGCTGAGCGGGAAGATGGCCCTGGACCCCGACGGCAACCCCATCCCCCGCGAGGAATTCCTCATGGACGGCATCAACTGCGAGCCACTCTCGTACCCGCTCGCAGCACGCGCCGTCAACGAGGCCTACGGCAAGAACCGCCTTCCCGGCGACGTGAAGACGCACCACTACATCCTCAGCTTCGACCCGCGCGACGCCGAGGTCGGGCTCACGATGGAGGAGGCCCACGCGATGGCCGTGCGCTTCGCGCGCGAGTGGTTCGGCGGCCACGTCGGCGTCGTTTTCACGCACCCTGAGGGCCACAACGGCGCGGGCAACGTCCACGCCCACATCGCGTTCTGCAGCGTCCGGAGCCAAGACGAGCCCGTTCGCGGGTGGATGACGCATGAGAGCGAGTGGAGGGCGGGCGGCAAGCACCACGCTACGAACAAATGCCACGAGGAGCTCAAGCGCGCCGTCATGGACATGTGCCGTGCCCGCAACCTACACCAGGTCGATTTGCTGTCGCCCGCGAAGGAGAAGGTTACCGAGCGCGAGTACTGGGCGAAGAGGAGGCTGGCGATCCGCGAAGCTGCGGATGCGGGCGGCAACATGGAAAGCTCGGATAAACGCGGTGTCGAAAACGTTGTCCATGGCGAAGCCGGCGCTCGAGCGAGCGGCGCGAGTAAATCCCGCTACCAGACGCAAAAGCAGCAGATCCGCTCGGCGGTGCGCACCGCCTCGGAGCGCGCCGTCGACTTCGAGTCGTTTGCGGGGATACTGAAGTCCGAGCACGGCATTTCGGCTTCGATGTCGCGCGGGCGGATAACCTACGGGCACCCGGAACGCGACAGGAACATCACGGGCCGCGCGCTCGGGATTGACTACGAGTGGCCCGTCATCGAGGCGAACATCAGGCACCGCATCGAGCACGGCCGGATGCCCGCGCGTCAGTCGCTCATCTCCGAGATCGACGACGCGATACGGGCGCAGGGCGCGGCGTACAAGAACAAGGTCGCCGCCTCGAACGTGCGAAAGTTGTCTGAGACGATTGCGTTCCTGCAGGAGGCCGGCTTCGAATCGAGGGGAGAGCTAGACGCAGCCGTAGAGCTGTCGACGAAAGCGCTCTCGAACGCCGACGATGCGCTCAAGTCAAAGGAGGCGGAGATTCGCCGGATGGGCCAAGCAATCCGCGCCTCGGGAAGGTATTTGTCCAACAGGGATGCGTGGCGTGCGTATCGCGAGGCTCCCGACCGCAGGGGATTCTACGTCGTGCACAAGCGCGAGCTCGAGGAATGCAACAAAGCTCGCAAGACCCTCTCCGAGCTGTTCCCGGGCGGCAAGGCTCCGTCCTTGAAGGAAATGAGGGAGACGAAGGCACGCCTCGAGCGCGAGCGCGACGCACTCTACGAGAGGTGGTGCGACGAGCGCCACCGCCACCGCGAGATCTCTATCGCCAAACGCAACGTCGACGCCGCCCTCGGCGGGCGTATGGACAGGGTGGCGGGGATGCGCAGGGAGCGGGGAGGGCCCGAACTCGAGTAGGCGCGCATCACATCGCGCGTATCCACAAGCAGGCCCCGCAATCCCCAATAATTGCGGGGCCGTCACTTTCACGACAAACGCAAGTATTCTTTGATTCCGATCCGCCAGCGATATCTAAGATTCGTACCTCTTTGATGGCGCGAATTGCTGGGCCATCCTTGCGCGAATAACCGCGCAAGTCAGCGGTCCTAAAACCGCGGTTGCATCGCCAGATGCCAGCAGCTTTGCTGCCAAGAAGGCGGGTTCGGGGAGCCGCCCCGACAAGGCCAGAGACGCATGGAGCGGCTCTGGTGCATCTTGCTCACCTTCTTAGATGAGCAGGGCACGGAGGCGTACTTCCACGACCAGATCATCTACTGCGACGACACGCCTGATTCCAAGGTACAGAAGAACGTGTGGAGGCGCGAGCTCGGTACTCGCGTTCACGCTGCCAGTAAGGCCGAGATGCGGCGCTTGTCCTAGAGTGGCTGGCGGAACTGCAGCCCAACGACGGTAGCGTAAGAAGGTGCGGTGGCAATGTAATGTTGGTGTTAGGCGACGCGCACGTTGATTCGGCGATGCGGCGCAGCTATCCCGTAGACGATGCGTTTCCCACGAAGTCCTTCGACCCGGATCGCTGCTTCCTCGTGGAGCGGCTACCGGTTGATAACGGTCACGAGCTTGTGCTTATCAACTCGCACATGTCGGCGCACGACGAGGGCGGCCTGATTCGGGCCCAGCAGTTCGAATTGCTCATGGCATGTTGAGCGAAGAGGCGGCAGCTGGTAACTACGTCATCGCTGGAGGGGGCTGGAACCACGCGCTGTGCGGTAGTCTGGAAATGTACGAATCGCAACAGCAGGTGCCGCCTTGGGTCTCGACTCTGGACGAATCG
>JAFRGA010000085.1 GCA_017434045.1 Eggerthellaceae bacterium | reverse complement strand
GGAGGCGGGGATCACCCGATCCCGTTCCGAACTCGGAAGTTAAGCCCGCCCTCGCCGAAAGTACTGCAGGGGAAGCCTGCGGGAGGATAGGTCGCCGCACTCGCGCGTGGCGCTTCGGTTTTTATAGAAGAAGATAATGCTTGTCAATTATGAAAAGGCCCTCAAAAGGGCCTTTTTTCATAGGGAGATGGACTGGAGAGAAGCCTAGTCATAAAGGACGACTGCCTGTTTTCCCATTATGTTGTACAGGCTGGTGAAACGCTTTGAGCTGCGCCATACCGTGCCCCTTAGGGAATCAGCAACCTTATAGTCGCCAGATTCGGGGTCGTATCCGCACAAGACGACTGCGTGGTTGTTGTAACGCAGGGGGTATCCCGAACGATAAGCGGCGAGACGGCCGGGGCTGCCCATGCCTATGGTGGTCCACACGATGACGGGGCATCCCTGAGCGATGTATTTGCGAAGTGATTTGAGGCTCTCGCCTTTCACGGCTTTTGCTTTGACGTAGGAGTCTTTGCTCCTCAGGAATTTTTTGGCGGTTTTAGCGATTCCTGGAGCGCATATGATCCAACCGCTGCTATCACGCGGGTTTCCGATGAAGTTATACACGCCATTGCTCCCATAGGGCATCCACTTGTTGGCGATCGACGTCTTGCTCAAGCCGAATCCCCAGTAATTGAGCGCGTTTACCAAGGCTACTGATTCGCAGCCGGTTGGAAGCTGGGGATTTTGCATGTAGCAGGGGACTTTGATCTCAACCTTCTCATTTTTATTACGTGTGGTTTTCACCAGGGAAAACCGCTGAAGTTTCTTCACGTTAGCCTTTTTGAGGGAAAGCTTCGCTCCGATAATGGGCTTATCTCCATAAGCGGTTAACATGGTCTTAGTCAAAGCGTTCGTGAAACTCACCGTGTTGTCTTCGTTTACGGTGATATCCCATTTCTGGGATTTCCAAGTATGTTCCGTTCTCATAGTGACTTTTGATTTCGATTTGGTTCTTGTGTCAACAGACAGAAGTCGTCCCGTTGAGATGTTTTTAATGAAATATCGACCCGTTTCCCCAGTGCGAATAAGGCGAAACTTCAACAAGTTAGTATTTGCCTTGCGGCTGACCACGACTCGGGTGTCGTTCGTTCGATCATTTCTTAGCATTCCAAGCACTTTTTTGGGGCTTTTGCCAACGGTTATGTAAAACGTTCCAGCTTTCTTGTAAGGCTTCACGCTTGTGGCCTCGGAAGAGCTTGTCTGGTCGGTTGAGTTTGCATTTTCAGTAGCATCTACAGAACCTGCAGCAAGGTTAGGCGTTTGTTGCGAATCGTCTGCATAGGCGAATCCCGCGCACAATCCTACGAGGAAGGTTATGGCAGCTACGAATAGGACTAAGTGGAGAAGGCGAGAGGAAGATTTCTTGATATGGCAAAGCATGACACATTATCCTTTCGGTATTTCACTGTTCTATCAAAATACTCCAAAGTGCAGCAGGCGAGCGGATTGTAGCTGCCGAATGGCAAATACTTGTCAAATCGCGGATTCGCTTATAGTTGAGTGATGGGCTCTTATGGATTGAGACAGGTTGAGCGCATGTAAAGCATGTCAAAGTTGCGTGGGAATATGCTCCATGGCGTAAAATTGCATGAGCATTCGTAATCGAGGCTAGGAACGCACTACATGCAGCTACAATTCACGCGTCGGACGATTATCCTGATGCTCTGCGATACCGTTGCGACGTTTCTGGCATATTATCTCGCCTCAGTGCTCACGAACTTGCTTGGCGAAGTCTTCGCTACGCACGAGATTTACTTCATGCTGGGTGTGGCGGTAGTCGTCAATTTGTTCGTGTACGCACTCTTTCACCTGTACAACGACTTGTGGGAATACGCTTCTGTAGACGAGGTGTTGCGCATCGCTGCAGCGGTGGGTCTTGCCACGCTTGGCACGGCCGTTATTCTCTGGATTCTCGGGCAGTGGATCCCGATACGCATCTATTTCGTATCGATGTTCATCATGGTGTTCTTCGTCGGCGGCGCACGCTTCTTCTTCAGATTCAAGAGCAGCAAGCGCCATGAGTTAAGGGGGGCACGCCAGGCAATAAACCGTCCTCGAACGCTCGTTATCGGCGCCGGCGAGACGGGATCGATGGCTATCAGCAGGATGCTGAACAAAGACCCCAACATGCCGGGTATGCCGGTTGCTGCCGTTGACGACAACCCGTCAAAACAGGGAATGCGCATACATGGCGTACGCGTCGTGGGAACGAGCGACGACATTCTCGAAGTCGTGGATCGCTACGATGTAGAGCAAATAGTCGTGGCTATACCTTCTGCGACGATTGAACAGCGAAAGCAGATTTACAACACTTGCGTTCAAACCGATTGCCTTCTGCGGACGCTTCCCAATATCCGCGAACTGCGCATCGACGAGATAAACGACGTCGCGCTTCGTGAAGTTGACGTGGCGGACCTGCTCGGGCGCGAGGAGGTCGTTCTCAACACGCGGCTCGTCTGCGGTTACATATCGGGAAAGACAGTCCTCGTCACCGGTGGCGGTGGATCGATTGGCTCTGAGCTTTGCCGTCAAATGTGCGCGGTAGCTCCTAAACGCGTCGTCATCTTCGATATGTACGAAAACGATGCGTATCTGCTCAAAGGCGAGCTGATGCGTGAATACGATGACATTGACGTGCAGGTGGAAATTGGAAGCGTTTGCGATATAGACCGTCTCGGTGACGTCTTCACGAAGTACAGGCCGAATGTGGTCTTCCATGCAGCCGCTCACAAGCATGTTCCGCTTATGGAGATGTGCCCTCGCGAGGCTATACAGAACAACGTTTTCGGAACCCTCAACGCAGTGACGCTTGCCGACAAATTCGGGGTGGACCGTTTCATCTTCATCTCAACCGACAAGGCCGTGAACCCGACGTCGGTGATGGGCGCGACCAAGCGCATGGGCGAAATGGTCGTCCAACATTACGCGCAGGAATCCAAGACGGTGTTCGCGGCTGTGCGCTTCGGCAACGTGCTCGGCTCGAACGGGTCGGTTATCCCGATCTTTAAGAAGCAAATTGCCGAAGGGGGCCCGGTAACCGTCACGCATCCCGACATCGAACGCTTCTTCATGACCATCCCCGAGGCTTCGCGACTTGTCATTCAGGCGGGCGGTATGGCTCAGGGGGGAGAAATCTTCATCCTCGACATGGGCGATCCGGTCAAGATCGTAGATCTCGCCCGCAGCCTCATCACGCTTTCAGGCCTGCGTGTAGATGAAGACATAAAAATCGAGTTCACGGGTTTACGTCCTGGCGAGAAGATGTACGAAGAGCTTCTCATGGACGAGGAGAACACGCTTGCGACAAAGCTGAGGGGCATCATGATCTCGACAGGGAAAGACGTCGGGTTCGCAGAGGTCGAGTCCAAACTTGCAAGTCTGCACGATGCGATTCAGGGTGACGACGAAAGCGCCCTACGCGCACTCGAGCAAGCTGTGCCGACGTACACCGTGACGAAAAACGAAGGTTAGCATTTCGCGGCTGGGATTGAACGAGCTTGGACTTCTGGCCAGAGGCAGAAGAGCGGAAAGGGAACGGCTATGGCTCAGTACGATTACCTGATTGTCGGTGCAGGTCTGACAGGTGCGGTCTTCGCGCATGAAGCATTGCAAGTTGGAAAGACATGCTTGGTCATCGACAGGAGAAACCATGTCGCGGGCAACGTGTACACCGAGGAGGTCGAAGGCATCCAGGTTCATAAGTACGGCGCCCATATATTCCATACGTCCATGCGCAACGTCTGGGAGTACGTGAACCGCTTCGCAGAATTCAACAACTACGTGAACAGCCCGGTTGCGTATTACAAGGGGGAGACGTACAACCTTCCCTTCAACATGAACACGTTCTCGAAGATGTGGGGTGTGGTCACTCCTGCTGAGGCGAAGGCGAAAATCGCCGAGCAGATTGCAGTTGAGAACATAGGCGAGCCCCGCAACTTGGAAGAGCAGGCACTTTCCCTCGTCGGGCGCGACATTTTCGAGAAGCTGGTGAAAGGGTACACGGAGAAGCAGTGGGGCCGGGACTGCAAGGACCTGCCGGCGTCGATCATCAAGCGCTTGCCCTGCCGTTTCACATACGACAACAATTACTTCAACGACCGCTATCAGGGCATTCCCATTGGCGGGTACACCGCGATGGTCGAGCGCATGCTTGAAGGCGTTGAGGTACGCGTCGGGGTTGAGTACCGGGACCTGATTGCGGAGCAGCCCGATATCGCCGAACGCATTATCTACTGCGGGCCGGTCGACGATTTCTACGACTTCAAGCTCGGCAAGCTCGAGTACCGTTCCCTGCGCTTCGAGTCCGAGGTGCTTGACGAGGAAAACCATCAGGGCGTGGCTGTGGTGAACTACAACGAGCGCGAAGTGCCGTGGACGCGTATCATCGAGCATAAGCACTTCGAGTTCGGCACCCAACCCAAGACGATCATCACGCGCGAGTATCCGGCTGACTGGAATCCCGGCGACGAGCCGTACTACCCCATCAACGACGAGCGCAACATGCGGTTGTACCAACAGTACAAGGAGCTCGCCGACGCTGAGGGCAACGTCGTGTTCGCAGGTCGCTTGGGAGGATACAAGTACTACGACATGGACAAGGCGATTGCCGCCGCCTTCGACCTCGTGGAAGCGGAGCTGGGGGTTCTGCTCTAGCGCTGAAATTGCTTTTACGAGTAACATCGCGCAAGCAGTATTTCATTGGAGCTTTTCGGCAAGACGGCGTGTCGTCGGCCGCCTCGCTTGAATCCCCCTCCAAACCAAGCTAACAGAAAGCGGCGACTGGAGCCGACTAACTGGCCATGCGCCTCGAAGTCCTCGGCGGCTGCGTGAATTGCCGCTTTCCTATGCGCTTGGTTTTCCGGGGGCGCTCGGAAGGCCGATGACACGCCGTCCTGCCGAAAGCTTCGTGCTTTCGCAGTTTAAGAGTTTGTATATAGCCCGTTCGCTGGGCTGAGCGTTTGACGGCGTTGTATAATTTCTCGCATGGAAGGTTACTACACATATCCCGATAGCTCTTTGACGGCTGCGCCAAGGAAGAAACGCATAGCCGTGGTGACGCAAGGGGTCAAGCTCGGTGACGAAACGCGGGGATACACGCGGTTCAGGGCGATAGCCGAAGCGCTCGTCAACGCAGGGTTCGAGGTCGAACTCATCACGTCGACGTTTCAACATTGGGACAAAGCCCAGCGCGATACGACGCTGCCCTGCTATACGGGGTTGCCCTATCGGGTGCGCTTCATATACGAGCCGGGCTACTCGAAAAACCTCGACGTGAAGAGGATTCTCAGCCATCGCGTGCTCGCCCGCAATCTGCGCGCGTTCCTGTTGGGCCGCTTTGCGGATAAACCTCGTGCTTATGACCTTGTGTATTCCGAGATTCCGCCGAACGACATGGCCCTTGCCTGTGCCGAAGTTGCCCGGAACAACGGCGTACCCTATGTGTGCGACGTAAACGACCTCTGGCCCGAGGCCATGCGCATGGCGGTCAATGTTCCCGTGGCCAGCGATATCGCGTTCGCTCCGTTTGCCCGCGACGCCCGTCGCGTGTATCGGCTCATGAGCGCAGCGGTGGGCACTTCCGACGAGTATGCGAACCGGCCGGGTCTCGACCGGGTGGGGCCTTACGAGAAGCGCACGGTGTACGTCGGCAACAACCTGGCTGCATTTGACGAAGGCGCTGCGGCTCGCGCAGCTGAGGTGAGCAAGCCCAAGGGCGAATTCTGGGTCATCTACGCAGGCATGCTCGGTGCAAGTTACGATATCGAGACGCTCATTCGCGCGGCGAAGCGCGCAAACGCCTCGGATTCCCGCATCCGCTGCAAGTTGCTCGGCGACGGCCCCGATAGGCAGCGCCTCGAGGCCATTGCATCCGAACTGGAAGCGCCGGTCGAATTTGCGGGATACGCGCCATACGATCTGATGGCCGCTTACCTCTGCGCATCTGACGTGACGGTGAATTCGCTCGTCAAATCAGCGGCGCAGAGCATCGTGACGAAAATCGGCGATTACTGTGCAGCTGGCATACCGATGATCAACACCGGCTCAAGTCCCGAGATGCGCGGCAAGTTGGACGAATGGGGGATTGGCGTGAACGTCGAGGCCGAAGATGAACAGGCGCTCGCCGATGCGATCCTCATGCTCGCCGGCAACCCCGATTTGTGCGCGGAGATGGGCGCGCGGGCTCGGAAGGTTGCTGAAGAGCAGTTCGACCAAGCGCGTTCGTATCAAGTTATCGTAGAGCTGATCGGGTCGCTCGTGGAGTAGGCGCCCTGCTCCTCTGCACGGTGTCCTGGTCGCGTGGTTTGGCAAGAGAGACAAGGAGCAGGTTTGATACCCTTTTCTCCACCGGATATAACTCAAGACGAGATTGACGAGGTCGTCGATGCGCTCCAAAGCGGCTGGATAACGACTGGCCCGAAGACGAAGCAGCTCGAGAAGGAGCTTGCAGCTTTCGTGGGTGTTCCAAGGGTCGCTTGCCTGGGCTCTGCGACGGCAGCTTTGGAGTGTGCGTTGCGGCTTTTGGGTATCGGTCCGGGCGATGAGGTGATCACCAGCGCCTATACCTATACCGCGTCTGCTTCGGCCATCTGCCATGTGGGCGCGGTCCCCGTGCTTAGCGACGTTGTCCCTGGTTCTTACGAGATGGATTACGGCAAGCTGCCGAAGCTTGTGACCGAGCGCACGAAAGCCGTCATACCGGTCGACATAGCCGGCCGCATGGTCGATTACGATAGCCTCGAAGCGGCGTTGCAGGATGCGAGGCCAAGATGGCGCCCATCGAACGCCGTCCAGGCGCTGTTTCCGCGCCTCCCCATCGTCGCAGATGCCGCGCATTCGCTCGGGGCACGTCGACATGGGCTCAACTCGGGTCAAGCCGCCGACCTCACGGCGTTTTCGTTCCATGCGGTCAAGAACCTCACGACGGCTGAAGGTGGTGCGCTCACCTGGCGTTCGGGTTTGCTCGATGACGACGAGGCGTACAAGGACATCATGTTGATGTCGCTGCACGGCCAGACGAAAGACGCCCTGGCCAAAGACCGTGCCGGTGCATGGGAGTACGACATCGCCTTTCCTGGATGGAAATGCAACATGACCGATATCCAGGCGGCTTTGGGCCTTGCCCAACTGCGCCGATACCCGGATCTGCTTGCCCGTAGACGCGACATCGTCGCGCAGTACGAGAAGGGCTTGGCCGATGCGGGGGTGACCGCGTTGCGCCATGTCGAAGGCAATCCGGACGAAGGTGGGTTTTCGTCGAGCTGCCACCTGATGCTCGTGCGCCTCGACGGGCGCAGCCGGGATTTCCGCGACGAGCTCATAGCGCGCCTTGCCGAGGCGGGCGTCTCGGCTAACGTCCACTACAAGCCACTTCCCCTGCTCACCGCTTATAGGGATTTGGGATTCGATATCTTCGACTTCCCCAATGCGCTCGCTCAGTTCGAAAACGAGATCACCCTGCCGTTGCATACGCTCCTCACCGATGCGGACGTCGATACGGTTATCCGCACGTTCAAGCGTTGCAAGCACCAGATGGAAGACGGAGGCTTACGATGAGCGGTCGGGCAGGTCGAGTCGTCACCGGTGTTCTTTTGGCAATCGCCGCGTCCTCTACGGTTGTTGCCGTGTTCGATCAGCTGAAGACCCAGACGAAAGGCACGTTTTACCAGCGATTTGGAAAACGTGCTTGCGACGTTGCGGTGAGCCTTGTCGCATTGCCGTTCGTGGGTGCTGTGACGGCTGCGTGCGGTTTGGCTATCAAGGCCGAAGATGGCGGGCCCGTGTTCTACAACGCAGAGCGCGTCGGCATGGGCGGTGAAGAGTTCATCATGTACAAGCTGCGGTCCATGAAGGTGAACGCGCCTGATTTGGTCATGGAGGATGGGTCGACTTACAACGGAGCCGACGATCCTCGCATGACGCGCGTGGGAAGGATCATGCGCAAGACAAGCGTTGACGAACTGCCCCAGTTCCTGAACGTCTTGAAGGGCGATATGAGCGTAGTGGGCCCCCGTCCCGACTTGAAGCGCGAAACCGAGCTGTACGAGGGGGAGGAATCGCGGAAGCTGACGGTAAAGCCGGGAATCACCGGATATGCTGCGGTATATGGGAGAAACTCCCTTCCCTGGCATGACCGCTTGGCGCTTGACGTGTACTACGTCGACCATATGAGCTTTCCGCTCGATGCCAGCGTTTTCGCGCGGACGTTCTCCACGGTGTTCCTACAGGAGGGCATTTACGTACAAGATGAACAGGAGAGCCGAGGTCAAGACGGCGCAGTCTCGTGATGAGATGCCCGTACCGACAGGCAGGAGGAAGGTCATGCCCCGTTTCTCGATTATCGTCGCAGTCTACAACGCAGAGCAGTACCTGGATGAATGCCTGGATTCCGTCTGCGGTCAAACCTGTGGGGATTTCGAGGTCATCTGCATAAACGACGGGTCGACGGACGGCTCTCGCGAGATTCTGTCGGATCGGTCGTTCTCCGATGCGCGCATCCGCGTCATCGACAAGGCGAATGGAGGGCCTTCGAGTGCTCGAAACGACGGTCTTCGCATCGCCCAAGGCGAGTACGTCTGCTTCCTCGACGCTGATGACCAGCTTGAACCTTATGCGCTTGAGAAGATGTCCGCCGTATTGGAGGAGGGCTCGTACGACGCCCTTGTATTCGGATGGTCATATTTTCCCGCAAAGCTTGCAGACCGGTTTGTCCGCGAGCATGCGAACGTGCGCGATGCGGTGTACCCCCAATTTGCGCCAGAGCTGCTGTTCGAAGAGATGTCGAACCCGTATTTGCGAATCGCCATACGCCGTGCTGCACTCTTGGAAAGCGGCGTCTTCTTCGACGAGTCGTTGCGCGTGGGCGAGGATTCCGTCTTCCTCTTCTCGTTGTATCCTCGAATTGGCGCCGTGAAGCTCATCTCCGATAAGCTCTATCGGTACCGGCTGCCGCATGAGGGGTCGATCATGGCCGATTACAAGTACGACGTCTCCCATCTGTGCATTTGCGACCTCAATGCGGCGATTTGCATCTTCGCGAAGTGGAAGCAGGAGGGGCTGTTGGAAAAATTCGCCTCTCAGCTTATGAAATGGTTTGTTCATGGCCAGCTTTACACGATTCTGCGCCAGCCGGTTGAACTGCGCGAACAGCTGACAGCAATCGTGAAGCACATGTGGTGCGCAAACCTCACGAGCGACGAGCTTAAATCTCTCGAGGTTAACGACGAGACGATGCAGCTTATTCGAATCGTCCTCGATGCAAGTGACGAAGGTGTGCTCGCGGTAACTGAGAAAGAGCTTTCCCGAGCGCTCTTCGCCTGGCGCATCGCCGAATACGGAGCAGCGGACCTTTTGGTGACGGCTGCCGAGCGGGCGGTGGCGAAGCTGCTCGAAAACAGGCATATGTTGCTGAAATCGTCGGAACGGGAAGAGGAAATCGAGTTAACCGAGCAGATGGAGGGGCGTTCCGCTTACGAAGCTGCAGAGGATCGACCGGTTGAGGTGCAGGCAAGCTCCCTCGCTGCCTTAATGGAATCTGGTGGGGCAGGGCCCGCATCTGCGTCCGGACCGCTCGTTTCGGTCATCGTACCGGTTTACAACGTCGAGAAGTTCCTCGACCAAGCGCTTGACAGCATACAGGCGCAAACACTTGCCGACATCGAGATCATCTGCGTGAACGATGGCTCCACGGACGGGTCGCCCGAGATCTTGAAGAAGCACGCTGTGCTCGATGGGCGTATCAAGATAATAAACAAACCCAATGGAGGGTATGGATCAGCATGCAATCTGGGCTTCGCGGAAGCCCGGGGTACCTGGATCGCAATCGTCGAGCCTGACGACTGGATCGCACCGGAAATGTATCAGGCGATGACCGATTATGCGGTGTTGTTCCCGACGCCGGTCGATATCGTGAAGACGCCGTATTGGCGTATATGGATGCCCGATACCGATCAGCAACGGCGCGTCAACTGCAGCTACCGTGGACGGATCAAGCCCGCAGCGCAACCGTTCAAACTCACCGACCCCGGCGTGACCCACCTGATCATCCACCATCCGTCAATCTGGTCGGCACTGTATCGAAAGGATTTCCTGGATAGGTGCAATATCCGCATGCGCGAGATACCCGGTGCGGGATGGGCTGACAATCCCTTCTTGGCCGAAACGCTCTGTCAGGCGGAGTCCATCGTGTATCTTGACGAGCCTTTCTACAGCTATCGTGAGGAAACGCCCGAGAAGACGGCGAACATGGCGCGGGGTAGTTGGCAGGTATCGCTCGATCGATGGCATGACATGATGGACGTGTACGAGCGCCTGGGCGTGACCGACGAGAGCATCCGCCGCGCCCACGTGCGCCGAGGCTTCACGTATATTGGCCTCATATTGGAATACCACGACCTATCCGAAGAAGACGTGCGCGAGAAGATCCTCTCGGTTTTCAAGCGCATGGATGATGACCTCGTGTTTTCCGAACCGAATGTATCTCCTGGTTCGAAGGAACTCTATGCTCAGCTGAAAGGCGTGGAAATGCCGAAAGTGAATCCTCTTCCCTATTTGGTGCAAGTTGTGAGGGGCGGGTTGTACAATATTTCGAACACGGGGCCTGCCATGACGGCAAACACGCTGAAGTCATTCGTCTCCGCCCATGCGAAGCGCGAGGGAAAATAACCCGAAGAAGGAAGATGCCATGAATCCCGAAATCGATTTCGTGTTGAAGACCATCAAGAGTCGCGACGTCCATTTCGTGCGTCTTTGGTTCACCGATGTTTTGGGCACGATGAAGTCTTTCGCCGTTTCCCCGTCCGAAATCGAGGGCGCATTCCTGGAGGGAATGGGCTTCGACGGAAGTTGCGTTGCGGGGTTCAGCCCGGCAGAGGAATCCGACATGCTTGCGTTCCCCGACCCTGAGACCTTCCAAGTACTGCCGTGGAGGCCGTCTTCCAACGCTGTCGCGCGCATGTTCTGCGATATCCGCACCCCAGATGGCACCGCCTTCGAAGGCGATCCGCGCAACGTGTTGCGCAACATGGTCGACAAAGCTGCCGATATGGGTTACGTGTTCAACGTCGGGCCCGAGCTCGAGTATTATTACTTCGAGACGTCCGACGAGCCCCTGGTGCTCGATCGCGGCGGATACTTCGATTTGACCAGCTTAGATTATGCGTCTGACTTACGTCGCGACACCGTCCTCGCACTCGAGAAGATGGGGATTCCCATCGAGTACTCCCATCACGAGAACGGCCCTTCGCAGCACGAGATAGACCTCCGCTACACCGATGCGCTCTCCATGGCCGATGCTGTGATGACCTACAAGCTCGTCGTGAAGGAGATAGCCAACGAGCACGGCGTCTACGCGTCCTTCATGCCGAAACCTTTACCCGATGCGCCTGGCAGCGGCATGCATGTCCATCAGAGCCTGGTTGATTTCGATGGGAAGAACCTGTTCTTTGACGAGAACGATTCGCTTGGGTACAACTTATCCGAGCTGGCCAAGAGCTACATAGCGGGCATCTTGAAATATGCTCCTGAGTTTTGCCTGGTCACCAATCAGTATGTCAATTCGTACAAGAGGCTGATCGGCCAAGGTGAGGTCCCGGTGTGCGTGTCGTGGGCCCGTACGAACCGCTCGGCGTTGTTGAGGGTTCCCGGCTATCGGCCGAACAGGCCCGATGCATGTCGAGTCGAGCTTCGAAGCCCTGATCCCGGCGCCAATCCGTACCTTGCGTTCGCCGCCATGCTCGCAGCCGGCCTGGCAGGTATCGAGGAGGGCCTCGAGCTTCCTTCCCCCATCGAGAGCAAGGGCGCGGCGGGCTTGGCCTCAGTCGACCGTTGCGGGATTGCAGGTCCTTTGCCCATGAACCTCGGCGAAGCGGTCGACCGATTCGAGTCTTCTCAACTCATGAAACGGACTCTTGGAGAGCACATCCACTCCTACCTGGTCGAGGCCAAGCGCTCCGAATGGGTGCAGTACCTGCGGCATGTAAGCCAGTGGGAGCTTGAACGGTACCTGGCGGTGCTCTGATGAAACGTCGCGTCGTTTTTATTGCCGATAGCCTGGATAACGCTTACAAGTTCCAGCAAGTGCTCTCGACCTTCCAGGTGGAGATCGCCGCCGGCTCCGTCGTCCAGGTTCCGAAGCTCCTTTCTTCCCAGGAGACGTATGACCTCATCATCTACGAGGCGAGGGGCACGGCTCTTTCCAGCCTGGACAGCGTCATATCGCTTGCCGATGACCGCTCATGCCCTCTGCTGCTGATCGTGGATGCGGACAACCTCGATCGGATACAGATGCCGGTGTCCTCGTTGTCGGATTTCGTCGTGCATGGCGCCAGCCAGGAGGAGTGTTGCGCTCGCGTGCGGCGCATGCTGAGGTCAAGCGGCTTCGGCGCCCATTCCGACATTCTATCGGTAGAGAACATGACCATCAACTTGGCCACGTACCAGGTTACGGTCGCTGGGAAGCCCGTTGATTTCACGTATCTCGAGTATGCGCTCCTCTCGTTTTTGGTGCGCCATGCGGGCAGGACGTTCTCCCGCGATGCGCTATTGCAGCATGTTTGGGGCTTCGATTATTACGGGGGCTCGCGGACCGTGGACGTGCACGTGCGACGGATACGCGCAAAGCTCGGACCCGACCTCGCGTTGCGTCTTGAGACCGTGCGCGGCGTCGGCTATCTCTGGGCAGCGGAATAAGCTCGCCTCCAAGCGTCTGCGAAACCCACCCGTTTTTCTGGCATACTAGGGAAGGTTCTTTTCGGCTCACGTGGAGAGGCGAGTCGAGAAGAATGGCCTAGAGTGCCGAAAACACGAGCGGAAGGTCGGACCATGCCAAAGAAGATCGCCGTAATCGACGGCAATTCGCTTATGCACCGAGCTTACCATGCGGTGCCGCAGACCATGAACGCGCCCGATGGAACGCCGACGAACGCGGTATTCGGGTTCCTGTCGATGCTCTTCAAGTTCATCGAAATAGCGTCCCCAGACGGAATCGTATGCGCTTTCGACGCGGGGAAGCCGAAATTCCGGATGGAGGCCCTGGAACAGTACAAGGCCCAACGCCCGCCGATGGATGACGAGCTGCGCGTTCAGTTTCCCGTAATCGAGAGCCTCCTGGAGTCGATGAACATCCCCGTCGTCAAGGTGCAGGGATGGGAAGGCGATGACATTCTGGGCACGGTCGCCGCCCGCGACGAGGCGAAGGGGTACGAGACGCTGCTGGTTTCGGGCGACAAGGACGTTAACCAGCTCGTCACGGAGCTGACGCATGTCGTCACCACGAAAAAAGGAATCACGGATGTCGTGATCTACGATCCCAAGACCGTTCAGGAGAAGTACGGCATCACGCCGAGCCAGTTCGCCGATTACCTGGGCTTCATGGGCGATACATCCGACAATATCCCGGGCGTGCCGGGCATCGGCCCGAAGTCGGCCCAGAAGCTGCTCGCGCAGTTCGGCACGATGGAGGGAGTGTACGAGAACCTCGACAAGCTGAAGGGCAAGCAGCTCGAAAACATCCGGGACAATCGCGAGCTGGCATTCCTCTCGCGTCAAATCGCGACCATCGTGACAGACCTCGATTTCGAGCTGGATGTCGACGAGGTCTCCTGGCCGTCATTCGACGTGCAGTCGGTGACCGAGTCGTTCGGGGCGATCCGTTTCAGCGCCCATCTCGACAAGCTCCTCAAGCTCGCTGGCGAGACCTCTCCAGGAGCATCTTCGCCGGCTCTCGAGGTGCTCGAAGCTTGCGAGGGGCCCGAGGCGCAGGCGCTCGCCGAGAAGGCGCTGTCCAGCGGCAAGCGGATTGCCGTGGCGGTCTCGAAGCCCGCCCAGGAATCCCTTTTCGGAAACGACACCATGGTGGCGTTCGCCGTCGACTTGGAAGACGAGCCAGGCGAGCAGGCTGACGAGCCTGCAGGCGCAAGCATGAGCGTCGGGTATGTCGAAGGCGATGAGGCCGTCGATCTTTTGGCGCGCATAGTGAGGGAGAGCCCGTTTGCGGCCCATGACGCCAAAGCGGTGATTCATCAGGTGTATCCACGGGACTCCGCCCAGGAGGCTGCTGTGACGGAAGACGAGGTCCTCTCTGCGGATGCCTTCGACATCGCCTTGGCGGCCTACGTGCTCAACTCCTCCGCCGGCAAGTATCCGCTTGACGTGTTGTGCAGGGAGTACCTTGGCCTGGACTTGCCGCAGGCAAAAGACGACCGTCAAGCTGCCTCTATCCAGGCCCAGGTTGTCCTGGCGCTTGCGGGCGTTTTGGAAGAGAAGCTCGAAGCTGAGGACGAAGCGGGCGTGTACCGCACGATCGACTTGCCGCTCGTGGGCGTTCTTGCCGTCATGGAGAGGAACGGAGCCCCGATAGACGCCGACGCGCTCGCCGAGTTGGGGGCAAGCACGCAATCCGAGATCGATGTCCTGAAAGCACGCATCTACGAGTTGGCGGGCGAGGAGTTCAATGTCGATTCGCCCAAGCAGCTCGGACATATCCTGTTCGAAGTGCTGGAGCTGCCGCATGGGAAGAAGACCCAGCGCGGTTACTCGACCGATGCGCAGGTTCTGAAGAAGCTCTCGGAAGTGCACGAGCTGCCGGCAACCGTGTTGCGTTACCGCGAGTTCGCGAAGATCAAGTCCACGTATATCGATGCCTTGCCGACGATAGCGAAGAAGTACGAAGACGGGCGCGTGCATACGTCGTTCAATGAAACCGTGACCGCGACAGGGCGCCTGTCCTCGTCCGACCCCAATTTGCAGAACATACCCGTTAGGACCGATTTCGGCCGCAAGATCCGCGCCTGCTTCGGCGCCATCAACGAAGGCGACGTGTTCCTCTCGGCCGACTACTCGCAAATCGAGCTGCGCCTGCTCGCGCATCTTTCGGCAGACGAGCACCTGGTGGCCGCGTTCAATTCCGGTGCCGACTTCCACGCTAGCACGGCCTCCCGTGTGTTCAATGTTCCGATCGACGAGGTCACACCGCAGATGCGCAGCCGCGCCAAGGCGGTGAACTTCGGAATCGTGTACGGACAGCAGGCGTTCGGTCTGGCTCAGAGCCTCGAGATCCCCATGGCCGAGGCGAAGGGCATGATCGACCGGTACTTCGAGGCGTACCCCGGCGTCCGCGCCTACCTCGATGAAGCGGTGGAGAACGCCAAGGAACTCGGCTACGCCGAGACGATGTTCGGCCGTCGCCGCTATATCCCGGAACTTGCCGCGCGCAATGCCGTGCAGCGCGGATTCGGCGAACGCACGGCCATGAACCATCCGATGCAGGGCAGTGCCGCCGATATCATCAAGATGGCCATGAACGAGGTGGCGCGCCGCATGCTCGCCGAGGGGTTTGAGGCTAAGCTGCTGTTGCAAGTGCATGACGAACTTGACTTCTCGGTTCCTGCAGGCGAGGTGGAATCGCTGAGCGCCCTGGTGAAGGACGTCATGGAAAACGTCGCGAAGCTCAGGGTTCCGTTGATCGCGGATGTGTCGTACGGGGCAACTTGGGCCGAGGCTCACTAGTTCCGGCCGGCCGGCAGCCCTCTCCTCTGGCAAGCCTTATTGCGCCTACAGCAGGCCGCCCGCCCGGCCCGCATTCGGCCCGCCTCGCGCTTACTCCGCGCCCCAACCGCGCAAACGAAGGCGGCATCCAGAGCGACCACCTGGCAGTGCGCCTCGATGTCCCCCCGCGCTTGCGGGTATCGCCGCCTTCTTGAAGGCGCGGTTGTTGCGCGGGCACTCGGAAGGGCCTCATGCAGACCGGGCAGGCGGCCATCGGGCCAGCCAGCGGCCTTCGACGAAGCCCCCGCGGGCTGCGAGGAAGCGCAGGCGCGGCGGGAGCGAGGACTGTCTGAGCCGCCGAAGGCGGCGAGTTCCGCAGCTGCCGCGCCGGAGCAACGAGCGGTTAGCCCGCGCAGGCGAGGAGAGGGCCGCTGGCAGGCCGGGCGGGCAGCTCGTTCTCCGGGCGCTCGACCCCACGAAACCCTCATATTTACGCGTTGACTTGGGATGCGGGCGCTGGTAAAGTACTTTCTTGCGCTAAAAGCGAGGAATCGTCATGTGCGCATGCACAGATGGTACGTCTTCACCCTTACGTGCCGTCGTGTTGGAAATGTTCTAACGAAGCTAGGAGAACGTTCATGTATGCAATTGTAAAAACGGATGGCAAGCAGTATAAGGTCGAGCCGGGCACCGTCCTCAGCATCGAGAAGCTCAACGCCGAGGTGGGCGAAGAGGTGGAGCTGCCGGTCATCTTCGTCGCCGACGGAGATGCAATCGAGATCGACCCCGAGAAAGCTGCAGCCACGAAGGTAGTCGCCAAGATCTTGGATCAGTACAAGGGCAAGAAGCAGCTCGTGTTCAAGTTCAAGAAGCGCAAGAGCTACAAGAAGCTGCGCGGACATCGTCAGCAGCTCACGCGCGTGCGCATCATGTCTGTCGGCGATGCGAAATGGGAAAAGAAGAAGGCGGAAGCTGAACTCGCGGTTGAGGCTTCCGACGCCGAAGAATAGACGAAGGGGGAGATGAAACATGGCACACAAGAAAGGTCTTGGTTCATCCCGTAACGGTCGCGATTCCCACGCACAGCGACTTGGCGTGAAGAAGTTCGCCGGCGAGTACGTAAAGGCGGGCAACATCATCGTTCGCCAGCGCGGGACGAAGTTCCATCCCGGCGAGAACGTCGGCCGTGGCAAGGACGACACCCTGTTCGCGAAGTGCGATGGCCACCTGGTGTTCACCCAGGGCGTGAAGCGTCGCATTCACGTTCGCCCGCTTGTCGAGGAATAGCCATTACGAACGGCCGCTCTTCACGGGCGGCCGTTCTACCGCTGCTGCGCGAAAGCGATAAGCGCCAGCCAGCCACTCAAAGTCCGCCTCGCGTACGTGAAGTACGTGTCGGCGGACTTTCGTGTCTATATGGCGCGTATCGCTTCCGCTCGCTGGTTTTTCCTCGACCTGCGGCTATCATGATTTTGAAACGGTAGCGCACGGTTAGTTCTACGGAGCCGATATGTTCATAGACAAGGTGAATATCCACGTTAAGGGCGGTGACGGCGGTGCTGGCTGCATGTCGTTCAGGCGCGAAGCCCATGTGCCGAAAGGCGGCCCGGATGGCGGCGACGGCGGGCATGGCGGCGACGTCATCGTCCGAGCCGATGCCGGTGTATCGTCGCTGATCGATTACCGTTTCAAGCATCATTTCAAAGCGCAGCGGGGAACGCATGGCAAGGGAAGCCGCATGCATGGCGCGCGGGGACAGGACCTCGTTCTCAAAGTCCCGGTCGGCACTGTCGTACGCGAATACGACGAAGAGACCAAGGAAGTCGGCGAGACCATAGCCGACCTGACCCATGACGGCGAGCAGGTCATCGTGATGCCCGGCGGTGTTGGAGGTCGGGGAAACATACATTTCGTAACGTCGACGCGCAGGGCGCCTGCGTTCGCGGAGCTGGGCGAGCCCGCCGCCGAGGGTTGGATTCAACTCGAGATGAAGCTTATGGCCGACGCTGCCCTGGTGGGCATGCCGTCGGCGGGGAAGTCCTCCCTTATAGCAAAGATCTCGGCTGCACGGCCGAAAATCGCCGACTACCCGTTTACGACGCTTATCCCCAACCTGGGAGTCGCCCTCACTTCGGATGACTACAGTTTCGTCGTAGCCGACGTGCCCGGCCTGATCGAGGGCGCCCATGAGGGGCGCGGGCTCGGGCACGAGTTTCTGCGCCATATCGAGCGGACGGCCCTTATCGTGCACATCGTCGACCTCACGGGCGACTGGGAGGGTCGTGATCCGCTCAACGATTACGAGGTGATCAACCGCGAGCTCGAGCTGTACGCAGACGAGTTGGGAAAGAGGCCGCGCATCGTCGTGGCTAACAAGATAGACGTTCCCGGGACCGAGAGCGTTTGCGAGAAGCTTGCGGAACGGGTTCGCGCCGACTCCATCGCGGCTGCAGGCGGCGACGAGTTCGCGGAGAGTCCAATCGATCCGAAGCTGTACCGCATAAGCGCGCTCACGGGGGCGGGCGTCGATGGCCTGAAGAACGCCATCGGCTCGAAGGTTCGCGAACTGCGCGAGGCGGCCCGCGATGCCGAGGCGCAGTCGTCTCAGTACGATTACGTCTGGGAGCATAAACGTGCGACACGCGATGCGAAATTCGAGGTCGTGCGCCTTTCGGAGCATGTATTCAGAGTTGTCGGCCCGCGCGTCGAGCGCATGGTCGTTCAGACCGATTGGGATAACGAAGAGGCAATCTCGTTCCTGCAGCATCGTTTCAAGCGCATTGGCGTGGACAAGGCGCTCGACGAAGCTGGCGCGTGCGATGGAGACGAGATCCGCATCGTCGGTTACGCGTTCGAGTACGAGTCGACGCGTATGGCCGAGGACCTGTTCAGCGAGTTGGAAGATTAATCGGGTCGAAGCGGGAAGAGCGCTCGAGCGTTCCCGCAGGCAGCCTGTTGAGAGGAAAACATGAAGCGTTTGGTAGTGAAAATCGGCTCGTCGACCGTGACAACGGGCGAGGGGCGTATCGACCACGAGTTCTTGAGGAGCTTTGCCGAGCAAGTTGCCCGCTTGCGTGAAGAGGGATGGCAGGTCGTCGTCGTTTCTTCGGGTGCGATTGCATGTGGGCTCGAGCGGCTCGGCATGAGCGGAAAGCGCCCCGACAACATGCCAACGCTGCAGGCTGCCGCATCGGTCGGCCAGGGGCTGTTCGTCACCGCCTGGGGAGATGCCTTCGAGAGATGCGGGCTCACCTCATCGCTCGTCTTGCTCACCAGACGTGATACGGCCGATAGAAGTGCGTATCTCCATGCGCGCGACACGCTCGACCGGTTGCTTGAGTTGGGTATCGTGCCCATCGTCAACGAAAACGACACCGTATCAGTCGAGCAGATCCGCTTCGGTGACAACGACACCCTCGGCGCGTTGGTCGCATGCCTCATCCGCGCCGATTTGACTGTCATTCTCTCGGACGTCGAGGGCTTGTACGACTCGAATCCTTCGAAAGACCCGAATGCGCAGCTTATTCGCCGCGTTGAGGTGATCGACGACGGGATTACCTCGGTTGCGGGCGATGCCGGCACCATAATCGGCTCCGGGGGCATGGTCACCAAGGTGAAGGCCGCTCGAATCTTGGGGGTGGCGGGCATTCCGCTCGTCATCTGCTCGGGGCGTCGCGAAAATGTCGTCGTCGACGCCGCCTTGGGTAAAGAGGTGGGTACCCTGTTCCCGTCTTCCCGTAAAACACACGAGATTACACCGCGGAAACTGTGGATTGCGCTCGGGGATTCCGCGCGCGGCTCCATTGTCGTGGACGACGGGGCGAAACAGGCCCTTCAGAAACGGGGGAGCTCCCTTTTGGTCGTGGGCGTCTCGAGCGTTGACGGGAGGTTCGAGGTCGGCGACATCGTTGACATCCACGATGCAGAGGGGCACCTGTTCGCGCGTGGGCGCATATCCGCGAGCCGAGATGAAGTCGAGCTTGCCTTGGGGCGCTCGCGCAAGCAGCTCCTTTCAAACCGCCTGCTTGCAGAAATGGCGGATAAGCCTCTTGTCCATCGCGATGACCTCGTGATTTTCGAGTAAGCGTCGTCAAATGCGAAACGCTCTCCGATGGGGTTTCAACGGCGAGAGGCAGTGATGATAAGCAAGCGGTTTGACAATTTGGGAAGCGATGGCGCAGATGTGCGGCTCGGCCTTATGGGTGGCACGTTCGATCCCATCCACATAGGCCATCTCCGCGTAGCCGAGGAGATGCGTCTCACGCTGGACCTGGATGCCGTCCTGTTCATACCCACGGGCAACCCGGTGTTCAAGAAAGACCAGCAAGTGACCGACGCCCGTGTGCGCCTCGAGATGTGCAGAAGGGCCGTCATGGGCAATCCCCATTTCGACGTGAGCGATATCGAGGTGGAACGCGAGGGCTACACGTTCACCGTCGACACGTTGCGGACGCTGCGGGCTCATTATCCCGATAACGTGAAGCTGTTCTTCATCGTGGGCTCCGATACGGCGAGCACCGTGGGGAAGTGGCGTGATGTCGCCGAGGTGGCGCAACTGGCGAGTTTGGCGGTTGCCGCAGGCCGCCCGGGATCTGCGCAGGCTGACGAGCTGCACAAGTCGGTGCTCGAAGCAGCGCCGTTCGACCTGCATATCGTTCAGGTCTCTCCCCTGAAGGTGTCTTCCTCGGAACTCCGCGAAGCTTTGCGGAGCGCGAGGCCCTGCCGATACCTCATCCCCGAGCCTATTCGCTCGTTCATACGCGAGCATGGGTTGTACATGGATGAGGGATGCCGTTTCGCGAGCCGCAATGGCTCGGAGGTCCCGCGCGACGACGGGATGGCTGCTAGCGCTCCTGCGGAAAACGACGTCGACGTTCTTTCCAAGGAGTTCTTCAAGAGACGGAGGAAGGAGCTCGAGGAACGCGTCAGCCCGAAGCGTTTCGAGCATTCGATGGGCGTTTCAAAGGCGTGTGTGCTGCTCGCGCAAACGTATGGCCTGGACGAGAAGAAGGCGCGACTGGCGGGCTTGCTGCACGATTGGGACAAGGGCATGGACGACGATCAGGCGCGCGCTCGCGTTCGCGAGCTTGGCATGGAGGACGTTGTCGACCCTTGGGTTGTGGAGCATATGCCACGCGTTTTGCATGGCTACACGGCCGCGCGCGCCCTGCACCGCGATTTCCCGCAAATCCCGGAGGACATCCTGCAGGCAATCGACCGGCATACGACAGCTGCAGAGGATATGGAGCCTCTTGACATGGCTCTCTACATCGCCGACGCCATAGAGCCGAACCGGCAATTCGGCAGGATCGACGAGCTGAGGGCTTCTGTCGGGAAGGTCAGCTTGGAGGAACTGTACTACCAAACGTATGAATATTGGACATTTCTACTCTTCGAGCGCAAGAAGACGCTTCATCCTGATACGATGCGCATTTGGAATTCAAACGTTTTGCGCCGACAGGAACAGAAAAGAAAAGGGACGATATGACCGAGCAAGCAAGTTCAAATGCAGTTGACCTCACCTCGAAGGATTATGCCGTAATTGCCGCTCGTGCGGCCGATAGCAAGAAGGCGACCGATATCATCGTCCAGTACGTAGGCGAGATCATCAGCGTGACCGACTACTTCGTCATCGTTACGGCGGCGAACAGCCGTCAGGTGGGTGCCATCATCGACGCCATCGAGGAAGCGGAGCGCTTGCAAGCGGGAATCAAGCCGCTGCATCGCGAGGAGACACGCGATGGGTCATGGGAGCTGCTGGATTACGGTAGCGTCGTGGTTCACGTGTTCCAGCCCGAGACGCGCGAGTACTATCGTCTGGAAGCGCTCTGGAACGATGCTCCCGTCATGGACTTGGCGACGGAGGCGGGTATAACCGACGCAGTGTATTCCGACCGCATTGCCGCGATGTTGGGGGACCGCACCGCCTTCACTGAAGAGGTCGAGGAAAACCGCCTGACGGACGGGGAATAGCAATTTCCAGCCAACGGGCCTCGCAGGCTGTTATTGCGAGGCCTTCCATTTGTGATAGCCGATGACGAACTGCTCGATATCGCCGCCGAGCACCGCTTCGACATTCCCGGTTTCGATGCCGCTGCGCAGGTCCTTCACCATCTGGTAGGGGTAGAGCACGTAGTTTCGAATCTGGCTTCCGAACGAGTTGTCCATACGCTCTCCGCGAAGCTCTTCTATTTCAGCGGCGCGTTTCGCCTCTTCGTGTTCGTAGAGCTTGGCCTTCAAGACGCGGAAGGCGGCCTCTTTATTATGGAGTTGGGATTTCTGGTTCTGGCACGTCACCACGATGCCCGTGGGAATATGCGTCAGGCGTACGGCGGAGTCGGTCGTGTTCACGCATTGCCCGCCGGGGCCGCTTGACCGGTACACGTCGACACGCACGTCGTTCGGATCGATGTTGACCTCTATATCCTCGGGTAGCACGGGGAGCAGCTCGACGGAAGCGAACGTCGTGTGACGTCGCGCCTTCATGTCGGTCGGCGAGATACGCACGAGACGATGGACGCCTACCTCGCTGCGCATCATGCCATAGACGTTCCTCCCCTCGATTTGGATGATCGCGCGGTCGATGCCGATCTTCTCGGCGTAGCTGATGTCGAGAACATGGACTTTCCAGCCCTTTTGCTCGCAGTAGCGCGTGTACATCTTGAAGAGCATATCGGCCCAGTCATTCGCCTCCTGGCCGCCTTGTCCTGGATTGACCGTCAGGATTGCGTCGCCCTCGTCGAATTGCCCGGTGAACCACGAGGACAACTCGAGTGCGTCGAGCTTGCGCTCGAGAAGTTCGCATGCCTTCGCCGCCTCCTCGGCGAAGGCGTCGTCTTCGTCTGCGAGCTCGAAGGCAGTTTGAGCGTCTTCGAATAGCGAGCGGGTCTCCTCGTAGTCCTTGATCGTGTCGCGAAGGTTGCCGGCGTGCTTCGAGACAGCTTGAGCATGCGCGGCATCGTCCCAGAAGCCGGGTTGAGCCGTCTCCTCGTCGAGCTTTTCGAGTGCCGCGGCCTTCTCGTCGACATGCAAGTAGACGCGTGCGTCTTGCACGCGTTGGCCAAGCTGCTCAATTGTCTTCGCGTCTATATCCATAATCGTAATAATACAGGTTGGTTTGCAGGTCGGCGAGGCCGATTCCTAACAGCGGGACCTCGTTTCCTTGCTGCCGACGCCGCGAGCGTGCGGTGGATTAGGCGTTCTTACGAACGCCTAATCCACGTACATCCCGTGGCATTTCTTGAACTTCTTCCCCGAGCCGCAGGGACACGGGTCGTTTCGACCCACGTTCGCATAGGGGTCGTCTTTGTCTTTCACGTAAGTTGTCGGTTTCGAGGTGGGTTGAGGGGCGGGGGCGGCGTTGGACCTCTGCGGAGCAGGTGCCCTTCCAGCGTTGCTCGCTTCCAGGTTCTCCTCGGGATTCGAATAGCTCACGCGTTTGCCTGCGAGCGGGTCCTCTTGGGTTGGCTCGGGCTCAGCCGGCTGATGTGCGACCTGAAGGCGCAGGAGCGTGCGCAGGTAGTCTTCGTACAACGTGCCCGTCATGCGCGAGAAGGCGTTGTACGCTTCGTCGCGGTATTCGGTCAAGGGGTCGCGCTGGCCGTAGGCGCGCAAGCCGATGCCGGCACGCAGGTAGTCCATGTCTTGCAGATGAGCCATCCAACGGGCGTCCATGATGCGGAGCATGACCTGGCCTTCGAGACGCCCCATGACCTCGGGCCCGACTTCGTCGAGCTTCTCGTTGTAGATCTCGGTCAGATAAGCCTCGATTGCCCGGACGAGCACCGCCGGGTTCTCGTCATGGTCTATCTCGTCAACGGAGAAGTCCTCGCGCCCGGTCATGCTGGTGATCCAAGCCTCTATAGAGGCGATGTCCCACTCTTCGCTCGTCGTCCTCTCGGGGCAGTTCTCGTCGACGATGCCCTGTGCGCAGTCGGCGATGATCTGGGGAACGCGGTCCGACATGTCCTTGCCGTCCAGGATGGCGTTGCGTTCGTCGTAGATGGCCGTACGCTGCAAGTTCATGACGTCGTCGTATTCGAGGACGTTCTTACGCGCTGCGAAGTGCATGGCCTCAACGGAGTGCTGAGCGCTCTCGATGGCCTTCGACACCATGCCGGCTTCGATCGGTTGATCGTCGGGAAGGTTCGTCCTCTGCATCATCTTCGAGATGCTGTCCATGCGGTCTCCGCCGAAGCGGCGCATGAGGTCATCTTCCAACGAGAGGTAGAACTGGGATTCTCCGGGGTCGCCCTGACGTCCTGAACGGCCTCGCAACTGGTTGTCGATACGGCGTGATTCATGCCGCTCGGTCCCGATGACGAGCAGGCCGCCCGCCGCGATGACCTGTTCACGTTCGGCTTCCGTGACCTGCTTCGCCTCTGCCAAGGCGCGCTCGTAGTCGTCGGGCGATGGGGCTGGCAAGGCGTTCTCGAGCTGGTTGAGAACCTCTTTCGCCTTGGCGCGGACGCGGGGCTCGCTGGAGGAAAGCGCTTCTTCTGCAGCAGCGCGCAATGCGGCTTCACGGGCGGGGTCGGCGTCGGGGTTGAAGCCGCGATTGCGGAGGAGGTCGTCGGCAAGGGCCTCGGGGTTGCCGCCGAGCAGGATGTCCGTACCACGGCCGGCCATGTTCGTGGCGATGGTGACCGCGCCGGACCTGCCGGCTTGCGCCACGATATGCGCCTCGCGCTCGTGATTCTTGGCATTGAGGGTTTCGTGGCGGATCCCGCGCTTGTCGAGCAGGCGGGACAGCCTCTCCGAGCTTTCGATCGAGACGGTGCCGACCAGGCATGGTTGCCCGATGGCGTTGCGCGAGGCGATTTCGTCGGCGACGGCGTTGAATTTCGCGTCGATGGTCCTATACACCTGGTCGTTGCGGTCGTTGCGAATGACGGGTTTGTTCGGCGGGATGGCCGTGACTTCCAGCTTGTAGATTTGGCGGAACTCGGAGTCCTCGGTCATGGCGGTGCCCGTCATGCCCGAGAGCTTCTTGTACAGGCGGAAGTAGTTCTGCAGCGTGATGGTCGCGAGCGTTTGGTTCTCTTCCTTCACGCGCACGTGCTCCTTGGCTTCCACGGCTTGGTGCAGGCCCTCTGACCAGCGGCGCCCTTCCATGATGCGGCCGGTGAACTCGTCGACGATCTTCACTTCGCCCTGCGTGACCACGTAGTCGACGTCACGATGGAACAGGTACTGCGCTTTCAGGGCCTGTTGAAGGTGATTGGCCAACGTGCCCGACGTGTCTGCGTAGATGTCGTCGATGCCCAGGTTCGCCTCGATTCGCTCCAGGCCGATTTCGGTGGCGTTGATGGTGCGTTTCGCCTCGTCCATCTGGTAGTCGACGTCGCGGGTGAGACCTAGGACGGCGCGTGCGAATTGATTGTACGTATCGGCCGCGGCGCTGCCGGCTCCCGAGATGATGAGAGGGGTCCTGGCCTCGTCGATGAGAATCGAGTCGACCTCGTCGACCACGGCGAAGTGATGGCCGCGCTGCACGCGCGCTGCCGCGCTCGTTACCATGTTGTCGCGCAGGTAATCGAAGCCGAACTCCGAATTCGTCCCGTAGGTGATGTCGGCGGTATAGGCCGGCTTCTTCGCCTCGCTTCGCATGCCGTTCTGGATGAGGCCGACTTTCATGCCCATGAAGCGGTAAATTCTACCCATCCATTCGCTGTCGCGCCTGGCCAGGTAGTCGTTGACGGTGACGATGTGGACGTTGTCGCCCGGCAATGCGTTCAGATAGCCCGCGAGCGTCGAGACAAGCGTTTTGCCTTCGCCCGTCTTCATCTCGGCGATATGCCCGTCGTTCAACGCCATGCCGCCGATGAGCTGCACGTCGAAATGGCGCAACCCGAGAGTGCGGAGGCTGGCTTCGCGCACGGCGGCGAATGCCTCGGGCAAAAGCGCGTCGAGCGCCTCGCCTCGGTCGAGGCGCTCACGGTATTCGATGGTCAAATGGGCGAGTTGCTCGTCGGATAATGCCTGCATGCGGGGTTCGAGCTCGCCGATGCGATCTGCCACCTTCTGGTACTGCTTAACCTGGCGGCCTTCGCCGGCGCGTAAAAGTTTGGAGAAAAACCCTGCCATAAGCCTTGGTGTCCTTTTCTTGTCCAGTTAGTTCAAACCCTTAAACAGTAACATATGGAATCAGCACGTAAACCCACTTGAACCGATGATGCAGAGAAATAGAACATCACCGTTGCGCATTCGTTTAGATGGAGTCGAGCAAGCTCTTGTACAGCGCGGTGGTTTCTGGGGAAGGGTCCATTCCGAGCTGCTCGGCGAGCACGCGTCGGCATTTGTGGTAGGTCAGCATGGCGGCGGTGCGCTGGGAATTGGCGATTTGAGCGCGCATGAGCGCGACGTAAGCATCCTCGCGCGTCTCGTCGTGGCCGACTGCCGACCGCGCGAACCACAAGGCGAGCTGGTTGTTCCCGCCGTCAATCACGCTTTGCGTTGCGGAGACGAGCGCGTCCACGAGCCGTGCCCGGCAATCGTTGCGCACGCGCTCGATGACTTCCTCCGAGCTTTCCGAGGGAAGGAATTCGTTGGAGAAATCGCGGTCGATTTCCGAGTAGAGGGCAGCCCATCCCTTGAAATCCGGACGGCCGAACAGCAGCTCGCGACATATTTCGTTGAGGCGGACGATATCGCATTGAACGTAGCGCGCCTCCAGGCTACAGCCGAATTGATGCCTGACGAGATACGGGCAGGTCCCGTCTGGCAACGAGAGCGCTTTACGAAGCTTCGACCAAGCGGTGTAGAAATTGCGTCGTGCCATCTCGTCCGCAGTGTCGGGCCAGAGCATCTTCGCCATCTTCATGCGGGATAGCTCCCGCCCCAGATTGGCGGCAAGAAGGACGAGCAACAATCGTACGTGCTTGCGTCGGAAGGCGGAATCGGCGATAGGCGCGTTGCCGATGGAGACCTCGAAGCGGCCGAACATCTTGATCTTGAGAACGGGAATGTTGCGCTCGGGTGGCATGTGGGCGATTTCCGAGAGCGCCTGCTGCATGTTCCGAGTCTCGCCTGCGGCCCATTTGCCATCCGCGTCATGCTCGCTTTCCGCATCCTGTTCGAGTTTGGTCCGCTGCACGAGCATCGACATCTCGAAGCGCCTGAGCAAAAGCAGGATCGAAGAGGGGAGCGGACCCTTCGCCAGGGGCATCCCCCTCATGTGGGTGCGCTCCATCGCAAGGACTGCCGAAGCCGCATGGTAATCCCAGTCTCCCTCTTCGCTGGAAGCCAGGGTGTCGCGCAAATACGACTCCACCGGCGCATACGTGCCAGGCAAGAGCGGCGAAGAGCCGTCGTCTCGCTCGGCGTACCATGTTGCAAGCTTGCCGTACAGCCACGATGCGGTCAAGCAGAGCACGTGGTGAGAGGCGCCGCCTTTCACGAGGCTGTCCCACCAGGCGGGAAACCGCTCGATTTCATCGTTGAGGACCCTCCACGAAACGCAGACTTGAATCCAGGGGGACAGGGTCTCGACGGGGAGGTCGTCCTGGGCGACGGCGATGTCTGCAAGGAGGGCACAGGCCCGTTGCCGCAGGAAGTCGTTGCCGTTGCGCACCACGACGAGCAGCCCGCATATTTGAGCTGCAGTTCCATATGAGCGGTCGAAGGCGAGCCGTTTCGCGCACCGTACCGCCCCGTTTCCGTCGCCGAGGAGGGATCTGCAGAGGGATTCGAAAGCCAGGCATCGCGCTTTCTCGCCCGAAGAGCTGTTCTTGGATTGAAGCCTGATGGAGCGGGCGAGCATGAGGCCGTCGTAGAAGCATCCCTGTTCCACCAGCTCCTCGACGTGCTGGGCCAGCCATGGCGCCCTTTTGATCCTGGGGCAGAGAACGCGGACGATATCGCAGGCGCGGCTCGGGGAGTGCTCGACGTTGAGGAGAATGTCCGCCCATTCCCAGACGAGTTGCTCGCGTGAGCGGCAAGAAGAGCTCGAGACTATGTCGTCCAAGACCCCTTTCAGGCCAGTGGCAATCGCGTCCACCGAGACGCGCGGGGATTCGAAGCGCCCGGTGTCGACGTCGAAGCCCATGTGGGGGTAATCTGCGGCGAGCTCCCCTATTAAGCCGATGTCGAGAGAGCCGATCTTCGTCAAGCTTTCCAAAGAGCCCTCCTGCAGGGCGTACATGCTGCTCATGCCCAGCAGCAAATCGGCCGGCATTTGCTCGCGAAGGCTGCACTTCACGAACTGGGCGGCACTATCGGCGCCTTCTTTCCAGACGAGGGCGGGAACCCGGCATGAGTCGGGCAGCTGGGTAGAGGGGCTTTGAGCGCGCTCTTCGGCGCTACGGGCGGAATCGAGCTCGTCATCGCCGAGGAGCAATTCCCGGGCGCTGATGCGCATGCGATCGCGCTGCAGTTGGCCCAGCACATCGCAGCGTGGCGTGCAGGCCACGATGACCTCGCATTTCATCATGAGCAGCTCATCGATTTGACGGGAGAAGGATTCGGCCCGGGTGGCGTCGAGCGCCGGAACGTCGTCGAAGATGACGAGCCGCACGTCTTTGTCGACAGCCATGCAGTCCTTCGCGATGTCGCCTTCGTCTAGATCGCGCAGGAAACAGGGGCTCTGCCCGTTTATCCAGAACACGTGGACCCATGCGAACATGGTCTCCGCATAATCGACGAGCAAGCTGGTTTTCCCGTATCCCGAAGGCGCGACCACGAAACGCGCGACCGAGCGGTCTCTGAGCAAGTGCGCTATCAAGCTGGCACGCTGGTACCCGCTATGTCCTGCAAATTGATTTGGCCGCCGGCCAGAACAGGCCGCTTTCACGATGAAACCTGACATAGAGCACAACCTTTCCGCGAACTGTCGTGCTCTGGCCAAGTACTGTCATTTTATTGCATGTTCGCTTCATGTAAAGCGAATTGTCGCTCCGTTGGAGGAAATCCGATAATTTGGTGCACTCTGCTGCAATGCATTTCAAACTTTTCCTGGTAGAGGCGCTTAACCGGCGCTTCAAATGTGTTGCGATAGCGCGGTTCGGTGAACGGTGCTAACCTGCGTCATCCAGCGTTGTAGAATGACGTTGTTCCAAGAGAAAGGTGCGTCATGAACATCGATCAGCTGAATGAAATCGCGCACACCCTGCGCATCGATATTATTCGGATGGTTGGCGAAGCGGGCAGCGGGCACCCGGGAGGATCGTTGTCCTGCGCCGACATCATGGCCGCCTTGTACTTCGGCGGAATCCTCGAGCATAATCCAGAAGACCCCGATGGTCCGCGAGACCGCTTCATCTTGGCGAAAGGCCATGCCGCCCCCGCGCTGTACGCGGTGCTTGCCGAGGCGGGTTATTTTCCGAGGGAGGAACTCCTGACGCTGCGAAAGCTGGGATCGCGGCTCCAAGGTCATCCCGACTGCATGATTGTCCCCGGGGTCGAGATGTCGACGGGCTCGCTCGGCCAAGGGCTTTCCGTCGCATGCGGCCTTGCGGCGGGCTTGAGGCTCGATGGCGACGAACATGGCGTGTTCGCCCTCCTCGGCGATGGCGAATGCCAGGAAGGCCAAGTTTGGGAGGCGGCGATGTTCGCCGCGCACAACAAGCTCGACAACCTGGTCGCAATCGTCGATCGCAACTGCCTGCAGATTGACGGCAATACAAAGGAGATATGCGATCCGGGCGACCTTGCCCAGAAGTTCGCGGCGTTCGGCTGGGAAGTTTGCGACATCGACGGCCACAACATGCAAGAAGTCGTCGACGTTTTGGGCTCGGTGAAGGCCGACAGGAGCGGGAAGCCCCATGCCATCATCGCCCACACCGTCAAGGGCAAGGGCGTGTCGTTCATGGAGAACAACGTCTCATGGCACGGCAAGGCTCCCAAGGGAGACGAGCTGGTAACCGCCTTGGCGGACCTCGGCTACGATGGTCCTGTCAGCTGCGACCTCCAGCCACTCGAGCCGGTTCGCTTCAGCCGCAACTCCATGGTTCTGATCTCGAACGATCCCGTGGAGGTCAAGTTCGCCACCCCCGAGCAGGCTGCGCTTATGAAGGCCACGCGTGCAGGATACGGAGAGACCCTGGTCAAGCTTGCAGACGAGGGCATACCCATCGTCGCGGTCGATGCTGACCTGTCCAGCTCCACCACTACGAAGAAACTCGCAGATGCGAAGCCCGAATATGCGAACCGTCTCTTCAACGTCGGCATTGCCGAGCAGAATATGGTGGACGTTGCCGCAGGCCTGTCGCTTGCCGGGAACGTCGCCTTCACCGCCTCGTTCGCGGTTTTCGGAACCGGTCGTGCCTACGACCAGATCCGCAACTCGGTATGCTATGCGAACCTCAACGTGAAGATTGCGCCGACGCATGCCGGCATCTCCGTTGGCGCAGACGGCGGAAGCCACCAGATGATCGAGGACATCTCGCTCATGCGGACCCTGCCCAACATGCGCGTGCTCGTTCCGGCAGACTACGCGGCCGCGGCCGCTGCCGTCAGAATTGCGGCGACAACCCCCGGCCCTGTCTACGTCCGCCTCGGCCGCGAGCCCGTTCCATGTGTCTATTCCGACGAGATGAAGTTCGAGCTTGGCCGCGCTTACAAGATTCGCGAGGGGTCCGACGCCACCGTCGTCGCGTGCGGTGTCGAGGTGAAAGAAGCGCTCGAGGCGGCGGACAAATTGGCTGAAGAGGGAATATCTATCGAGGTCATCGATGCGTTCTGCATCAAGCCCCTCGACGTCAAGACCATTACGGAGTCGGTTCGCAAGACGGGGGCGGTCGTCACGGCGGAAGAGCACAGCATTCTTGGCGGCTTGGGTTCTGCCGTAGCGGAGACGCTTTCCAGAACCGTTCCGGCCCCTATCGAATTCGTCGGCGTGAAGGACGTCTTCGGCAAGTCAGGCGCCTATAAAGAGCTCGCGGCATTCTTCGAAACCGATGCCGCCGCGATTGTCGAAGCTGTGAAGAGGGTTATCGCTCGAAGGCAGGAGTGCTAGAATCGAGCAGTCATAGCAAACGACTATTCGAACGGAGCATTCTGTGACAGAAGCCACCACTCAGGGGGCACGTTCTGCTGATTTGTCCATGGCTTTGCCGGTTTTGCAAGCCGAGGACATTCCCCAGCAGGGAGCACCGGTCATCTCGTTCGATCGGGTATCGAAGGTGTATGCCGCTCAACCTAACCGCCCCGCACTCGACAATGTATCACTGCAGATTTACCCTGGGGAATTCGTATTCCTCGTAGGCCATTCCGGCTCGGGTAAGTCGACGCTGGTCCGCCTGATCATCAGGGAGTTGCGTCCCAGCTCGGGCACTATCACCATTGCGAACGAGGACCTGGGGTCCATGCGCAACTGGCGTGTGCCGTACCTGCGCCGCAACATCGGCTGCGTGTTCCAGGATTTCAAGCTGCTGCCGAACAAGACGGTATTCGAGAACGTCGCGTTCGCGTTGGAGGTAATCGGCAAGAGCCGGTCCATCGTGCGCACGCAGGTTCCCGAGGTGCTGCGCCTTGTGGGCCTGCAGGACAAGCTCGACAAGCTTCCCGACCAGCTTTCAGGCGGCGAGGCTCAGCGCGTTTCCATCGCGCGTGCCATCGTCAACCGCCCGCCGCTGCTCGTGTGCGACGAGCCGACCGGCAACCTCGACCCGCAAACATCCCGCGGCATCATGGACTTGCTCGAGCGCATTAACCGCACGGGCACCACGGTCCTCGTGGCCACGCATGACCGCGAGATGGTCGACAACATGCGTCGTCGCGTAATCGCCCTCGAGCGCGGTCATCTGACCCGCGACCAGCAGAGGGGGGTGTACGGTTCCGATGTCTAGCATCCTGTACTTTTTCAAGCAGTCCATCCAGGGCTTCGCACGCAACTTGTCGACGACGCTCGGCTCTATCATCACGATATTCCTCTCGCTGTTCATCATCGGCTTGTTCCTGGTTGGAGCTACGGTCGTCGACAACATCGTGAAGTCGGTCGAGAGCGAGGTCTCGATCACGGCATACGTGAAAGACGGAGCCGAACAGGCCGACCTCGATGCCGTGCAGAACTACATCAAGGGCCTCGATGGCGTGTCGAGCGTGACGTTCACCACGAAGGAGCAAGCTCTCGAGGAGTTCCGCGCCATGTCGTCGAACGCCGACATCGTTGACGAGCTGGGCGGTAATCCGCTTCCCGCCTCGATTAACATCGAGCTGTCGAATCCACAGCAGGTTCAGGACGTTGCCAACCAAATCCAGTCGAGCGAGCTGTTCGCAAAGGTCGCCGACGAGGAGAACCCCGCCGATTCTCTCAAATACGGTCAGCGTACGGTTGAGCGCCTGTTCCAGGTCACAAGCTACCTGCGCTACGGCGGCATCATCCTGATCGCCCTGCTGGTGTTCATCGCCCTCGTGTTCATCAACAACACCATTCGCCTTGCCATCATGGCGCGCCGCAAGGAAATCGCCATCATGCGCCTTGTTGGAGCCAGCAATGGTTTCATCAGAGGGCCCTTCCTGATGGAGGGCGCGCTGCATGCGATTATCGGCGCCGCTCTGGCCATCGGGTCCATCGAGCTCATCCGTCGGTTGGCGCTTCCGAAGCTGCAAGCTTCGCTCGCATTCCTGCCCATCCAGGTAGAAGGCAACATTTTCATCATCATCTACCTGGCGCTATTGGTAGCTGGCCTCGTCATCGGCCTCATCGGTTCGGCTTTTGCGATGCGCCGTTATCTGAAGGTGTAGCCGGGCGGGGCGCTTTCGCCTATGGCAAGCCGTAGAAATACGAATAGAGCTGCTGCGCGCACGCGGAAAATACGTGCGCGCAACTTTCGTTTTATAAAGATATTCACAGCGATTATCGCCTTGATCGTTGCGTTCGCCTTGGGATTTGCGCTGAGAGGCCACACCCATTTCCTCTCGTCGCTCGGACTGCCGTCTTCCATTACCGGTATCGACCAAACCTCGAAGATCGAGAATACGACGACTTCGGACGACGTGATGCATTCCCTGTCGGCACGCGTCAAGGAAGTAGATACGCTGTTGAACTCCGACAGCCTTGATACGTATCCTCTCGATGTGGCGACCGATGCAGTGTTGACGGCTATCGCGGAAGCTTCTGAAGACCCATATATGCGCTACTACTCGAACGAGAGGTATACCGAGCTGCTAAACCAGAAGGATGAGGGCTACGCCGGCATCGGCGTCCTTTTCTCCGAGCACAACGGTCAGGCATATGTCGTTGACGTGTTCGAGGGCTCTGATGCGCAGGAGAAGGGCGTCGAAGAAGGCGACTTCGTCGTCTCAGTTGACGCTGACAGTTCTCAGACTTGGTCACGTGCCGAGGTGACGGCCCGGTTAGCCCAGGCAGCAGGATCGGAGATCCTCATCACCTGGCGTCGTCCAGACACGCCGTTGTCCGATAACGGAGCGGAGTTCAGCACCACTCTAGAATGCAAGGAATACGACGAGCCGAACGTCACGACCGAATACGATAATGATAAGCATGTGGGTTATATAAAGATACGTCAGCTAACCGAGAACTCTGCATCGTTGACGAAAAAAGCTATTGAGCAGCTCACTAAAAAAGGCGCCAAGGCGTTCGTGCTCGATCTCTGCGATAATCCCGGCGGCTACCTGTCGCAAGCCGTGGATGTGGCGAGCCTGTTCATGAAGAGCGGCACAGTCGTTCAACTGCAGACGACGAACGGGATCTCTGCCAAAGCCGCATCGGGTCAGTCGGCGACGGATGCTCCGCTTGTCGTCCTCGTCAACAAGAACACCGCAGCTGGCGCTGAGGTGATAGCGGCAGCGTTGAAGGAAAGCCAGCGGGCTTCTGAACTCGTTGGCGGGACCACGCTCGGCAAGGGTTCCGTGCAGGTTGTATCCCAACTATCGTTTGGCGGCGCTCTGCGCTATACGGCGGCGTTTTACCTGACGCCCGAAGGCCACAGCATAGACAAGGTCGGCGTTACGCCAACCCATCCGCTCGAGGCTTCGCAATCGACGCAGAAGAGCTATGCGAAAGAGCTCGCCGCCTCGTTGATTCCCCAAGAATAGACGCATGGCGCGCAATCGTTCAAACACCCGCCCGACAGCGTATGAATACCCCCGCGGCCTTTTGGCCATAACACGTGGCGGATACGGCTTCGTGAAAACCGCCGAAGGCGAGTTCTTCATCCCCTTCGACAAGCTGAACGGCGCGTTCGATGGCGATATGGTGGAGGTTTCTCCTGCTCGCCAGGAACGCTCGAAGAAAGCCTTGGCACGTGCGGCGTCCTCGACGCGCAAGCGCGAAGCGCGCGTGAAGCGCGTTATCGAGCACGCCCACCCTGAGATAATCGGGCGTTACGAGGTGGCCGAGCCCTTCGGGGTGGTGGTTCCGGAGGACCCCCGTATTCCTTACGACATCTTCACGTTGCGTTCCGAAAGCGCAAGCGTGCCCGACGGCGCCATTGTCCGTGTTGCCATCGAGACGTACCCGAGCAGGAAAGAGGCAGCCGCGGGTCGGGTTGTCGAGGTGCTTGGCGATTTCGACGATGAACGCGTGCCTGTCGACCTGATCGTCGCGCGATACAAGCTGGAAACGGCTTTCTCCCAGGGCGCCCTCGAGCAGGCGGCCGAAGCGCAAGTGGATGTCGATGGCGCTTTGTCCAGCGGCTACAAGGACTTGCGAGATCGGTTCGTCTTCACGATAGACCCAGCCGATGCGCGCGACTTCGACGACGCAGTGTCTATTTGTTCCGTCGTTTTTACAAACGACGGAACACTGCACGCTGCGGACGCCTGTGATACCCCATCTTGGCGCTCCGGACTCGGCTCTCGGCCCGAAGGCCGCTTCGCCTCGTCCTCACGCCAATCTGGGGCATCACAGGCGCCCTCGCTATCTGGTGGGGAAAGGCCAGACTCCGCGGGTGGCAACGGCGAAGCGCAGGAGCCCTCGCTTCCTGGTGAGAACAGGTTAGGCCCCTCGGGTAATGACGACGGAACAAATGGATGGCGGTTGGGAGTGCATATCGCGGATGTCTCCCACTACGTGCCGTGGGGATCGTCGGTCGACCTGGATGCACTGCGCAGGGCGACGAGCGTGTACCTGGTCGATCGGGTTATACCGATGTTGCCCGAGGCGCTGTCCAACGAGGTTTGCTCGCTCAAGCCGAACGAGACGCGACGCACGATGACCGTCGACCTGTTGCTCGATGACGAGGGGCGCGTCTTGGATGTTGACGTGTATCCGGCGCTCATCTCGTCGAAGGCGCGCCTTACGTACGATGAGGCCCAAGGCCTCATCGACGGCGACAGCCAGTTGGGCGATGTGCGGGGCGATCTCGCCTACAAGCTGAAGTCGTGCGTCCGAGAGCTTTCCACTTTGGCCAAGAAGCGGATGGCGCTTCGCGAAGCGGCCGGGGGAATCGATTTCGATACGGTTGAAGCGAAGGTCAAGCTCGATGGCGAGGGGGCGCCCGTCTCCATAGAGCTTCGCAAGAGAACCGATGCGACCCAGCTCATCGAAGAGGCGATGATTGCCGCGAACGAGTCAGTGGCACGCTATCTACGCGACGCCGGCTTTCCGTGCATATATCGAACTCACGACAAGCCTTCCCGCGAGAGCCTCGCCGGGCTTCTGCCCGTTTTGCAGGAGTTTTCCTGGTTCAAGGACGTGGATTCCCGCTCGTTCGTTGCCGGAAACCCACATGCGATTGCGCGCGTGCTCGAGGAGTGCTCGGGACGCGACGAGGGCGCGCTTGTGACGACGCTGGTGTTGCGTTCGATGAAGCGGGCGCTCTACGAATCGGAACTCGGTGCCCACTACGCGCTCGCAAGTGATGCATACGCTCATTTCACATCACCTATCAGGCGTTATCCCGATTTGGTCGTTCATCGCATGTTGAGGGCGAGCCTCCTTGGCCGTCCGCAGAAATTTGACCAGGAAGTGAAGAACCTCACCTGGATAGCCGAACACTCTTCCGAGATGGAGCGCATTGCGGAGCGGGCTGCAAGCGAGTCGCAAGAGGTGAAGATCGTCGAGTTGATGGAGTCGAGTGTCGGCCAGAGGTTCTCGGCCATCATCACGGGCGTGGCTTCGTTCGGCCTCTTCGTGCGTTTGGAGAACACTGCCGAAGGCGTGGTCGAGGTGGCGGATTTGGGCCACGAGTATTTCGCGCTCGATGCGACCAGGCATACGCTCACCGGCGCTGATACGGGACGTCAATACCGGCTGGGCAAGCATATAGCTGTTCAGTTGGTTGAAGCGCACAGAAGAGCGCAAAGGTTACGATTTAGGTTGGCAAAATGAACGCGAGAAGCGTGGTAGTGCTGGCTCTTTCGATCGTTGTGTTGATCGTGAGCCTCTGTTCCATAGTCATCACCGTGAAGCCGCCCTTCGCGGCGCCCGTGCTCGAGGTGCTTGGATTACAGCAATCGGAGAAAGTGGCTTACAGCGGCGAGAATCGCTCCGATGACGTTTTGTTCGGCGGCGTCGGGGATCCGACGCTAACTGAAGCCGAGCTGGAAGAACAGCGGCTGGAGAAGCTTCGCAAGAGCCAGACGCCGCTGATTGCACAGGTGGAAGGCGTGGATATCCATTGCCCGATACGACCTGCGGATTTGACGGGAGTTTTATTCCATCAAGCGTCGTATGATTACGCGCTCGTGATGGAGACGAAACTGCCGGAAGCAGATCCTACAAAAGCCCTGAACGAACGTAATACGCGCATCAACCACGAGCAGGTTGAGGGCGAATGGCTCGATGCAGACGCCCTGCACATATGGAGAACGAGCGATACGACCCCCATGGACACCTCTATAGACGTCGGTGCCGCCGCCGGGACGATTGTGAGGTCTCCTATATCGGGGACGGTCGTCTTGGTGCAGGACTACAAGCTGTATGACGAAGTGCCTGACATACGGATTCATATCCAACCTGACGGCAAGCCCGATTTAGATTGCGTGCTCCTGCATACGGCCGATCCGCTCGTGAAAGCTGGCGATCATGTGGAGGCCGGCGTCACCGAGATCAGTCATATACGCGACATTCAAAAAGACCTGATTGACGTGCAGCTTTTCTTCTATACGCCCGAAGGCGTCGGCGGAAACCACACGCATGTCCAAATGAACAACGCCAATGCAAAGGGGTATCGCGCGGAGAGGCTCAAAGGGGCCCTAAAGGTCAAAGAGTAGTGCGGTAATGCACGGCCTACTCGTTGGAACGGAGCTCGGAAGCGTGGTTGAGGCACGGGGGCTTGCGCGGCGGCGCGCAGCGCCGCGAAAACGATCGATGATCGTTTTCAGCGCAAAGGCCCCGAAGCTTCAGCTGAGGGGCATTCTCCGCGCCGGAGCCACGAATGGAGCGGGGGCCGTCGCCCGATCAAAGTGGCCCAACCGTACCAGGAAAAGCAGCTGAGGGTTTTCATGGCGCGCCAGATTTCGCCGCCTTTGGGCCAAGCGTACTTTGGTACGCGCCGTGCCCAAAACAAGGCGAAAGATGGCATGCCATGAAAGCCCTCAGCGGAAAAGCAAGGCGCCGTTCGTCAGAACGGCGCCTGAATGAGTGGTGGAGGCGCGGAGAATCGAACTCCGGTCCATACTGAGTCCCTGGTCAGGCTCTACAAGCTTAGTCGTTGCTCGGGTTTAAGGGCGGCGCAGCGCAACGACGTGCGTTGCTGCCCCGAGTCGGTTCTGTCTTAGCTTGCGCCATACCGGCTACGTGCGCAAGAGCATTCCCCTAGAATGACATCGCAACCGGGGCGGGGAAGCACCCGGAATTGACGCGCCGACTTATGTTATGCGGCGAGGGCGTACTGACGCCCAGCAAAAGTCTTGTTGCCAATTAATTTTGACAGTACCCCTGTTTAGCGTGGAAAGGAGACCACGACCTGCTCCTCACCTCAGACCCACCATGTCGAAACCAGTCGCCCCCGTAAGCGAGTTCTTGCCCAGAATGCCCAAATGAGTGGCTTCATGAGCTTTCAACTCGTGGTAAAGCGCGGCTCCACCTTGTCAATGTGCTGGCGAAACGTGCGTTTCGCGTGTTCTGTAGTATACACGTTGCCCTGGTAAAAGGCCAATCGGTCACAGTACCGTTACGGGAGCTTGCGGCGGATTCCCTTTGGAACGAGGAACCCGAACGAGTCCATGATATCGTCGTAGGCCTCTTTCAATTCCTTGGCGGTCTCCGCCCCCTCTTTCGCGATGGCGTTGAGGTCGGCGGTCGTTTCGGCAACGCCCTCTCGCGTGATGCCCAAGTCCATGTCGCTCGTCTTATCCTTGAGTTTCTTACCACCCGACTCGACAGCCTCGGTTGCCTTGTCGACGCCGATCTCGGCTTTCGTTCGGACCTTGTCGATCCCCACCTCGGCCTTGTCGCGCACTGTGCCGAACCCCTCTTCTGCTTTACCGCGTACCACGCCAAGCCCTTCTTCGGCTCTCTTGCGCGCTTTGCTGCCCGAACGGCCGGCAATGGCTGCCACCTTCTGCAGGTAGCTCATGTCTTCAGCTTTGCGTGCCTCAAGAGGTTCCTTGGGAGTGGGTGCTTCTTTTTTAGCAGGTTCGGCGGGTGGCTCCACCACCTCCACAAGCTCGTAGTCGTCTCCGTCGAAACCCTCGAAGTAGTATTCGACCTCTTGCCCGTCCTCATCCAATGCGAAGCCGATTTCGTTGTCGTCCTCGTCAACGATGTAGTACAAAATCTCATCTTCGGAGTATTCAAGTTCGATGGTCTCGAATTCCTCTGCCATATGCCGCTCCATTCCGCCGTCCACGTTGACGGCGCAAGCCCTGATGTAACCCTGAGGGGGGCTTGCCCCCTCAGGGTTTACCTGTAACGATCCTTCATAGCGCGGTCAATCTCGCGCTGGGCATCGCGCTTGGCGATAGACTGGCGCTTGTCGTAGATTTTCTTCCCCCTCGCAAGGGCCAGCTCGACCTTCACGAGGCCGTTTTCTTTGAAATACATCGAGACGGGTACAAGTGTCAAACCCTTCTCGCGGGTTTTTTGCTCGAGTAGGCGTATTTCCCTCCGATGCAGCAAGAGCTTGCGTTTGCGGTCGGGATCCACATTTGCGATGTTGCCGTTGCTGTAAGGCGCTATATGCACATTGTGCAGCCACACCTCGCCGCCTCGGATAAGGGCAAAGCAATCGGTGAGTTGGCAATTGTTTTCGCGAAGCGAGCGCACTTCGGTGCCGGTGAGCTCGAGGCCCGCCTCGAAGGTCTCCAAGATCTCGTATTCATGGAACGCCCGGCGATTCTTCGCAATGGATTTGCGCTCCCGTTTCTTGGCACCCCAATCTCCCATTACCAGTACTCCTTAGTCCGCTTCCTCCGCCTCTTCTTCTCGGGGCGGAAATCGAGCGTCAATTGACCGTCGAGGGCTTCGCTGCTGGCAGTTTTCCTCTCGACTCTCTCGATGCTCCAAGAAGCGGCATCCTTGCCGAAAATCTCGAGCATTTTCAGGCGTGCATCATGCAGGTTGTCTTTAGAGTTTGCGCGTGCGTCGCTGTCAAATTCGAACACGCCGGCGCCACGCACGTCGGCGGCTGCAGGAGATTTGTAATGTGCCAGATAGGTTGCCATCGTGTTAGAGTTCCTTTCCTGGAACGAATAAGCATCATACCATGCAGTTTGGAAGTTCGCGATGCGTCGTCAAGCTATCGCATCATGATGCCTTCGTGAATTATAGTTACAGCTTTTATTCGTAAAAGAAAACAGCGGAATATTCCCTGGCTTATTGCTAAACTGTTATTTTCAAGAGCAAGCGACTGGACACAACATAGATTGAGGCAGAAACGTAGCATGGGTCTTTTCAAACAGCGCGGGAAGCATTCTGCGAACGAGGCGAATGCTGACGCAACGCAAGCACTTGATCAGGGCTCGTTCGGTAATGAGCAGACGGGGCTGATCGATGCCAGCGCGTCTAACGAATCCGATAGCTTTTCCAATCAAGAAACAATCGCTTTGGACAAGTCGGCTATAGTCAATTCGCCCACTGCGTCTTTGGATCCCGCAGGCAAGGCGGATTCGGAGCCAACGCAGGTCATGCCGAGCCTGAATCTGCCGAGCTTGGACCTGTCGTCCTCGGATGCCAGCGCAGGCGATGAAGCGAAACCAACTGCTTATATGGCCGGGTATCCCCCTGCGGTGCAGGCACCGCTGCCCAATAACGGGGCTTTCGTGCCGCCCGCATCAGCCGTGTCGCCAGAAGATAGTCGCCATCGTGGGCTGAAGGCGTTCATCATCACGTTCGTCATACTCGGTTGCATTCTCGCGGGTGTGTACTGCGGTATCGCGATGATGTTCTCAACCCAGTTCATGCCCAACACGCGCATCGGCGGCATCGATGCCTCCATGAAGCAGGACGATGAAGTGGTCGAGCTGCTGAACAAGGTGCCGGAGCAGTACACGATAGACGTTGTGGGCAACAATTTCTCGTTACGCATGACGGGTCCCGACGTTGGCATGACAATCGACTCGGAGGCTATTGTCAAAGCCATGCACGACGACCAGAACCAATGGTATTGGCCTTGGTACGTATCGGCGACAAACCATGACGAAACAGAGCTTTTGGAGACTTCCTTCGACGAGAAGGCGAGTTCCGACATCGTGGCTAAAGCCGTCAAATCGTATAACAAGAATGCGGACAAGCCTACGGATGCCTCGATTTACTATGACGAGAGTTCGCAGACGTTTGCCATCAAGCCCGATGAGGTGGGCACCCAACTCGATGCTGAAGCCGTGCAGAAAACCGTCAACAACGCCATTACAGAGATGCAATCGAAGGTCGAGCTGACGGACGAGCAGCTCAAGCAACCGAGCTTGCGTGCCGATGACGAAAAGCTCGTCAGTTCGGCCGATATGGCGAATGGGCTTGTGTCTACCAATTTGACGTTGAAGATCAACGGCAATCCCGTCGATAAAATCGACAAGGAGACCCTATCCAAGTTCATCGAGATCAAGAATACGTTCGATGTGTCCTTGAACACCGACGAGCTCGGACAGTGGGTGAACAACCTCGCCGCCGGCTACAACACCATCGGGATGGAACGCACCTATACGCGCGCTGACGGGAAAGTCATCACCGTCAGCGGGGGAACCTATGGCTGGGAGGTCGATCAGGGCTCACTCAGCGCAAGCATCATGGATGCCATAAAGGCGGGCGGAGAGGCTGAAATCGACATCCCGTGCATCGATTCCGCCAACACCTACACCGGGCGAGGGCAACGCGATTGGGGTAACCGGTACATTGACGTTGATCTTTCCGAACAGCATGCATATTTCTACGGGGATGATGGAAGCATAATTTGGCAGGCGGACATTATCTCAGGCGCACCCGATGGCGAGCATGGCACGCCTACCGGCGTGTGGTATGTCATCATGAAGGAGAGCCCCTCAAAACTTATTGGGTATGTGCCTGGATCTGAGAAGGAAATCGAATACGAAGCGGATGTCACTTACTGGATGCCGTTTGTGGGGAACAGCGTCGGTTTTCACGACGCGAACTGGCAACCTGATTTCGGAGGCTCGATGTATGCAGAAGGCTATGGGAGCCATGGCTGCGTCAACCTCTCCCCAAGCGACGCAAGGGAGCTTTACGGTATCATCCAGCCCAACGATGTCGTTGTCGTGCATTTCTAATGCTCATGTGTGCTACCGCGTCCTAGACGTCGGTCGAATACGGGAGTTTGTGCAGAAGCGGCGTTGATACTGGCATAACGCCTGCCATTACGCTAAAGTATCGCTTTGCGAGTTGCGTCGGGACGTGGCGCAGTTTGGTAGCGCGCCTGCTTTGGGAGCAGGATGTCGCAGGTTCGAATCCTGTCGTCCCGACCATTCGAGGCACCTTCCCAGCTTCCGGGGAGTTGCTGGTTTGGGCGGGTTACATGATTCGAACCTGCGGGGCAGGCGAACGCGCCAGTGGCGCGTTCGGGCGCGAGCGCAGCGGTAGCGTGGCGCGAGCGCAGCTGTCGCGATGAAATCGCGACAGCCCGAATCCTGTCGTCCCGACCATTTGGAATGAGGTACAATAGCCTCTACATAAGCGGGTGTAGTTCAATGGTAGAACTCCAGCCTTCCAAGCTGATAACGCGGGTTCGATTCCCGTCACCCGCTCCAAAGACCAAGGCGCCTTCGGGCGCTTTCGCATAGATGGGGTCGCAATGAAGACTGTCATACTCGCCACCAACAACGCCCATAAAGTGTCCGAGATCTCGAATGCGCTCGATTTCCCCGGTTGGGAATTCAAGACGCTGCGGCAGATGGGCATCGATTCGGATCCAGAAGAGGATGCCGACACGTTTCTCGGGAACGCCCGCATCAAGGCGCAGGCGGCGCATGAGGCCTCAGGCGGCATGGCTGCATTGGCCGACGATTCGGGGCTTGCGGTAGATGCGCTCGATGGCGCGCCGGGAGTGTATTCCTCCCGTTATGCGGGCGAAACCGCCACTGATGAGGACAACAACCAAAAGCTGCTGGAAGATTTGAAGGGTGTTTCCGACCCCGAGCGGACGGCCAGGTTCGTCTGCACGCTCGTGTTCATCGACGAGGACGGCGCTGAAATGACGGCGTATGGGACGGTCGAGGGGCGGATCGGCTTCGAGCCGCAAGGCGAGGGCGGTTTCGGGTACGATCCGTTGTTCTGGCCTGACGTGTTCGAAGGTGCCTGCACGTTGGCAGAAGTGCCCCAGGAGCGTAAAAACGAGGTGTCGCATCGCGGGAACGCCCTCCGCGAGTTGAGGGCCAAGTTGGCGCAGGCCGCACAGTAAAGCTCGACGTTTGCGTCAAGGCGCTTGACGATTATCCGATTGGCGGTGAATAGATGCCCATGGACGAAAACACGCAATCGAAGACGGTTTCCGCAATGCCAACCGCCCAAGAGGCGGCCGATGCGGCGCTCGCTCAAAGCTCTTCCCGGGTTTTCGTCGACGGGTCGGTGGGGCTTGGCGTCGACATCGTCAAGATCGAGCGGATGAAGCGCATCCTCGAGAAAACCCCTTCGTTTCCCCAGAAGGTCTTTTCTTCAGCGGAACAGGCGTATTGCAACAAGACGGCGAATCCGGCGACGCATTATGCCTTACGTTTTGCCGCGAAAGAAGCGGTGGTGAAAGCGCTCGGCACCGGGTTCTCCAACGGCATCTGGGTTAACGATATCGAGGTCGTGCGCTCGAAGGGCGGCCGGCCCGTGGTCAAGCTATCGGGGCGCGCCCTCGAAGTAGCCCAAGAGCAAGGCGTACGGGAGATAACGCTCTCCCTTTCATATACACATACCGATGCGGTGGCATGCGCTCTGGCGGTCACGGAGGCTTCGGCAAGCGCTGCTGAAAAGAGGAAAGATCCGATGGAAGAGCTGGCAAAGCAGTTCAAGGAGACGAGGAGCATCTTAGATGAGCTCTAAGGTCGACGAGATGCGCGCGGATGCACAAGAAAACGCATGCGCCCAGCTGGAAACCCCTTGGTCAGATGGGCACCTCCGAGATGCGCTACCGGTTCCTTCGGCGGATTCCCATAAGTATTCCCGTGGAGTCCTCAAGGTGATTGCCGGCAGCAAGCGCTACCCCGGCGCTGCTTGCCTTGCCGCTCGCGCAGGTCAGCTCATGGGAGCGGGATACACGCAGCTCATTTCGTGCAAGACAGCGCGCTACTTGGCGATGCAGGCGTATCCGTCGCTTGTGACGCGCAGCGTCAAGGACTTTGATGCTGCCGAGCTGGTAGCCCAAGACAAGCCGAGAAAGCAGGCGGCATGTGTCGGCCCCGGCTTCGAACCCTCCGATAAGCGTTCTCGGGCGCTTGTCGTGAGCGTGCTGACCCAGGCAACTTGCCCCGTGTTGGTAGATGGTGGTGGCCTGGCAGCGCTCGGCGGCAGCCAGGGAAAGCGCGCGCTCAAACGGCGTCGGAAAAGGGGGTCGGCAACCGTGATCACCCCCCATGTCGGAGAGGGCAAGCGTCTTTGCGACAGCCTGGGAATCGAAACGGCGGATCCCGCACAGATGGCCTTGGACCTTTCGCTTGCGACGGGGGCTGTTGTAATCATGAAAGCCCCCGTTACGTATGTCTCCGATGGCTTGCGCGTCATCCCCATGCTCGAGGGAACGGCGGCGCTTTCGAAGGCGGGAACGGGAGATGTGCTTGCGGGAATGATCTCGGCTCTGCTTGCGCAAGGGGTCGATCCCGTCGATGCCGGCGTGCTGGGCGCTACGCTCCATGCACGCGCAGGAGTCGAGGCTTCGCATGGCCTCGGGGTGATAAGCGTGACACCGGAAGATGTGCTGGCCTACCTGCCCGTTGCCATACAAAGCCTGCTGTAACCGTTATGGAGTAGCGCCCTTCTCAAGCATTCCCCTCCTGAACAGGGCGGGCAGTCGGATGGTCCATGTGAACCGATGTCATTCAGTTAAGCGGGCCGGGGTGAGGGGATTCGCGCTTGTCCTCGGTTAGCATTAGATTGTTTTAATACAGTATCTGCGGAATCGCGCTCACCCCTCACCCCAGCCTGCTTAGACACTGAATCACATTGGTTCACGCCTCGCGGCTATCGGGCTCC
>JAFRGA010000084.1 GCA_017434045.1 Eggerthellaceae bacterium | reverse complement strand
CCGTGAAGGGATGGGTCGCCTGGATGAACGGCGAGAAGGGCTACTCCGCCAAGACCGTCAACCTGCGCCTGACGGCGCTGAAGTCGTTCCTGCGCTACTGCTCGGCCGAGGACCCGTCGCTGACAGCGGAATACGTGGGCGTCTGCGCGGTCAGGCCGCCGAAGGTAGCCAGGAAGCCCGTGGGCTATCTGAGACCCGATGAGACGAAGGCGCTGCTCTCAGCATATTCCGGAAGGACCGCGAAGGAACGGCGCAACAGGGCGATGCTGGTGCTTCTCTACGAGACCGGCGCGAGGGTGTCCGAACTGACGGGCATCAGGGTATCCGACCTGTCGCTCGAGGCGCCGGCCAGGGTCACCCTGATTGGTAAGGGCGGAAAATGGCGAGCCGTGCCCCTCGGCGACGCGTGCGCCGCGCACATGCGCGTATACATGGACGAGTTCCATTCCGATGCCAAGCCCGGCGACCCGCTGTTCTTCTGCGTGCGCGACGGCGCCAGGCGCGCATTGTCGACCGACGCCGTATCCCTCGTTCTGAAGAACGCCGGCGAGGCCGCTCGGGCATCCTGCCCGGGCATGCCGAGTCTGCACTGCCACCTGATCCGCAAGACGCGCGCGATGGACCTCTACCAGGCAGGCGTGCCGTTGCCTTTGGTGGCGCAGCTGCTCGGCCACGAGAGCGTGTCGACCACGTCGGGGTTTTACGCGTTCGCGACCGACGACATGATGGCCGAGGCCGTTCGCGCCGCGGCGCCGATATCCCTGTCGTCACGCCAGCAGACACTTGCCCGGCCGGAGCTCCAAGCCCTCTACCGGCTGGACTAAAAAGTGGATGGCAAGCGGGCAAACGGGCCTCAGTCCCTAGGGTCTGCACTTGCATAAACATGTTGTGAGCGAAGAATCAACATCTATTGTTGATTCTTCGCACTAATGATGTTATCATCTGCGGAGAGAAGGAGGAGCCGATGAACTCGACAACGACAGAGCTGGGAAAAATGCTGAGAAAACTTCGAATAGACCGCGAGGAGACGCTTGGCGACATGGCCGAACACCTTGGCTGCACGTCGTCGTACCTGTCCGCAATCGAGAAGGGCAAGCGGCCCGCTCCGGCGGGGTTCGCGAGCAAGTTGGCAAAGCTTTACTCGCTGTCCCCAGACGACGAAAGGGATATAGCCGCGGCGGCGGACAAGACGGTGAGGAACGTCAAGGTCGACCTCGGAGCCACCAGCGACGTGAAGCGCGAGGCGGCCCTCGTGTTCGCCAGGTCATTCGACGAGCTCGACGATGATACCTCGAGGCGGATTCTCAAACTGCTCCAGGCGAAGCGACGTGATAGCTAATGGAAATCACCGTCGAGCCAAAATCCAGGGAAGACCTCAGGCGACTCGCATTCTCAATAAGGAAGGTGCTGGGTCTTGAGGACGAGCTTTACTTCCCGATCGTGGAGCTGCTCGACGTGCTCGAGGAGACGCTGCCCGGATTCTCCTACGAAATCATCGGCGACGGGGAGCTTCCACCCGGGAAGCACGCCGAGACCGACGTTGAAACCGGCATGGTGCGCATCAAGCAGTGCGTGTACGACGGCGCCCGCCAGGGCAACGGCAGGGACCGTATGACAATCGCGCACGAGTTCGCCCACTTCATGACCTTGTGCTTTGTTGGCTTCAAGCTCTACCGCTCCTTCGACGACAGGCCGGTGGAAGCGTACCGCGATCCGGAATGGCAGGCGAAGTGCCTCGCAGGAGAGCTGCTGGTGCCCCATCACCTCGTAGGCGGCATGACCGCATGGGATGTAGCCGAGAAATGCGGCGTATCGGAACCTGCGGCGCGGTACCAGCTGAAGAAGAGGTAGGCCATGGTCGCAATCCAAGAACACATTCGCTTGAACAGGAGGGCCAATCCGGACAGCTATCCCTAAAATGCCGCGCGCGCGATCGGCTGTTGGTAGCAGCGACTCGCGCGCACTGGCTGGACTGGCATATGCCAATCCCTGACAAAGAACATTATGCCACGTCCAGCCTAACGATAGACACATCAGATTCTATTTTTAGATTGGAGGGCATAATGATGTCTTCTATGGAAACGCTCGCCCCCGAGCCGGGCGAGAATCCCGACCGTCGCAAGAAGCCGGCGCACCACGCCCGCGACGTGTTCCATGCCTGGATGCTGGAGGGGGCCGAATACGCAAAGCCCCTGGGGATGCCCAAGCTCGCACCCGTCCACGTCGACCCAGGCCGCCTCGTCGCGTTCTCGGATGCGATGGACCCGAAGTGGCGCGACTTCGACTGCTTCGTTCACTTCTTCGAGGATGATTGCAGGATCGAGCGCTTCTGGGGCAACCCGAAAGCCTACATCAACAAGTTGGGCAAGTTCCAGGGGGTCGTCGGTCTTGACTACAGCGTATGTTGGGACTTCCCGGTGGCGCTGAAGGACTACAACCACTGGCGCAACTCGGTCTGCACCTATTGGCTGCAGCAACACCTTCCCTACGCGGTGCCCCAAGCACGCTGCGAGGACGGGGATTACGAATCTGTGCTGGCAGGCTTTCCGAAGCACTCGACGATTGCTATCGGCGCGCGCTCCATGGTGCGCGACCTCGCCGACCGCGCGGTGCTGATGAAGTCCGTCGAGCACATCGTCGACTTCCTCGAACCGGAGAACCTGCTCTGGTACGGCAGCGACCAATACGGGGTCGCGGACTACCCGCGCTCCAAGGGGATTCCGGTGCACGTGTACCCCGCGAAGGGACGCGGCAACCTCGACCACCACGGCGGTGAGGCCTGATGGGCGGGCACAGCAGCGGCGGCCTGTTCCCCGGAGCTGCGGGCGGCGGGGCGGTCGGCGCCGACTCTGCGCAATCGGCACCGCCGGGATCCGCTGGTTCGCTAATCTCCGAGGCGCAGGCGCAGGGATTGAACATCAGCCCCGACAAGGTCGTCGGCATAACTAAGGACCCCGATGGTAAAATCGTCTGGCTCGAGACCGGCAGCGGAGGCAGCAGAGGCAGTGGGCTTGCGCATATAATCGAGGAGCATGGGAAGCAGTTCAACGGCCGAGGCATCAGCAACTCCGAGCTCCCCGGATACCTCCTGCAGGCCGTGCACACCGGCAAGGTCGTGGGAATGCAGGGGTCGCGGCCGATATACGAGTTCACGTACAACGGAACCCGCCAGCGTGTCGCCATAACCGTGTCGGACAACGGATACATAGTCGGGGCCAACCCAAGGTCCCTGCCGAAGGAGGACTAACATGAAGACGATGAGAATCCAGCTTGAGTACAAGTGCTACCCTGTCTGGATCTACGACGACGAGGGACTTGTCGAAGACACCGCGCTTCCGCCAGAGCTGGCGAATGACCACGAGCTCGACGAGAGGCTCAGGTCCTTGCAAGACCGGTTCGATGCGACCTATGTCGACACCGCAACCGACTTTTACAACAAAGGCTTCGCATCACCAGAGGATGAAGCCGCATTCGAGTCCGACCTGAAGGTTGCCGTCGCTGAACTCGCCAAGAAATGCCCAGTGGGGTATACGCTGGAGTCGGCGCCCAGCTCAATCTGATAGAAGAGCTCGACTTGACCTGAGCACGCGATCAGGTCAAGAACGCTAAGCCGAGGAAAACGCCGCGGCGCTACATCTAACAGGCGCCCTGCGGATTCCTCGGCTTAGTCTTTTCCTCGGGTTAATGGACGCTATGCCGATATCTGCATAGGCATCCACTGGAACGGCGGGAGGGACACCATCGAGCCGCTGCTGCGCTACTGCGAGCTCAAAGGCTACCGCGACCCGGCCAAGGACGAGTACGGATGGGCCCGGATGTGCCAGGTGCTCGGCAACTTCTTCGGCGGCACCAACT
>JAFRGA010000083.1 GCA_017434045.1 Eggerthellaceae bacterium | reverse complement strand
TGGAAGGTCTTCTTCGAGGAGGCGCAGAAGCTCAACGGCGTGCGCTTCATGGCGCAGGGCACCATCTACCCCGACATCATCGAGAGCGGTGCGCGCAAGACCGGAGGCAAGGCCTCGACCATCAAGAGCCACCACAACCTGATCCCGTTCCCCGAGGGCGTGCACTTCGACCTCATCGAGCCGCTCGACCGCTTCTTCAAGGACGAGGTTCGCGAGCTGGGTCTGGCTCTGGGGCTGCCCGCCAAGATGGTCTACCGCCAGCCGTTCCCGGGACCGGGTCTTGCCATCCGCATCATCGGCGAGGTCACGGCAGAGAAGCTCGAGATCTTGCGCAATGCCGATGCGGTGATCCGCGAGGAGCTCGACGCCTACAACGAAGATCTCTTCGTCAAAACCGGCGACCGCAACTCCGAGCACAGCTGCTGGCAGTACTTCGCGGTGCTCCCCGACATCAAGAGCGTGGGCGTGATGGGAGACGAGCGCACCTACGCGCGGCCGGTCATCCTGCGTGCGGTGGAGAGCGCCGACGCCATGACGGCCGACTGGGCGCGGCTGCCCTACGATGTGCTCGCGCGGATTAGCGGCCGCATCGTCGGCGAGGTCGCGGGCATCAATCGTGTGGTTTACGACATCACGCCGAAGCCCCCTGCAACGATCGAGTGGGAGTAGGCGGGAGCACGCTGTTCAGCTCGACATAAAAAACTATACGAACGCTTGCTTGCCAGAGGGATCTTTTGAGGCCGTCGGCTTCTGCCGACTTTTCTCTCCGGAATGGGAAGCAGTGGAACAAAAGCGGCTGTAAGATAGAGGTATCAACGCAGCTTCATTCGGAGAGGAGCTTGTCATGTGCACGGCAATCCGCTTCACAGACGGGCGAGGCAACATGTATTTCGGGCGCAATCTGGACTGGAGCTGCGGTTACGGTGAACACGTGGTCATCACACCGACCGGCTGGAGTCCCGATTCTCCCTTCGGCGCCATCGACGCAATCAGCCGACCCGTCTACGGGATGGGCATCGTGGCTGAAAACACCCCTCTGTACTTCGACTGCGCGAATGATGCGGGCCTCGCCGTTGCCGGCCTGAACTTCCCTGGCTACGCACGATACGAAGCCGCCCCGGTGCAGGGCAAGACGAACGTGTGCGCCTGGGAGTTCCCTTTGTGGGTGGTTGCCAACTTCCAGAAGGTGGATGAAGTGAAGGCCGCTCTTGCGGAGACGGCCATCGTGGACAAGCCCATCAACGATTGCTATCCGTCATCGTTGCTGCATTGGATCATCGGCGATGCTGAGCGCAGCATCGTGGTGGAGTACACGGATCAGGGGATGCAGGTCTTCGATGACGGTTTTGATGTCTTGGCCAACCAACCTGGTTTTGCCTACCATGCGGAAAACGTTCGAAGCTACATCGGCTGCTCTCCCGAAGTCGAGGGCCCCGTCTTCTGGCGCTCTGCCGAGCTCTCTGCCTACGGAACCGGCAGCGGGATGCGTGGAATCCCCGGTGACTGCTATTCCCCCTCGCGTTTCGTGCGCGCCGCATACCACAACGCCTTCTATCCACAGAAAGATACCGAGGCCGAGAACGTATCTCGCCTGTTCCACACGCTGGGAAGCGTCGCGATGGTGGACGGTGCATCCAAGATGCTCGACGGCGCATACGAGATAACCGT
>JAFRGA010000082.1 GCA_017434045.1 Eggerthellaceae bacterium | reverse complement strand
ATTCCGATTTGTCGACCTGAGTGACGAAGGACAGAAACTCGTCTTGCAATGCCATCGACGGAACGGGTACATGCACCCTAGAAAGTATCTTCTGGTTGAGGTTTTGCACATTCGCGCCTCTCCCAAACATCTGGCTACGCAGCGAGGGCTGCTTCAGTGCCCAAACCAAATATGGAACCCGTACATCATCATTATTCAGGCGCAGCCTTATGCAGAAGCCGCTGAATACGGCTTCCTTGCCATACGTGTAGACAGCCAGACAGCGGCCGACCAGCTCTTTGTTGCCATTTGAGCGGACAAAAACGATATCGCCGTCATTGAGAAAGCAGTCATCGCTTGGACGTTCGTTGAGGCTTACCGTGCTTAATCCTTCAACGCCATCGACGACCGAAAGATCCTTGAAATCGGCTACACCCAAACAAGGCAACTCAACACCCGAATCTGAGGAGTGAAAGTTCATACCATTTTTGCAAGAGCCCAATTCGGTCAGACCGGCCATGTGAAAGCCGTAGGGGTTGCTCGCGGGGTCACCAAACATCTCGATAAACCGGGATTTAACCATTTCATCACAGGCAAGCAGGAGCCTCGCGTAAACACGCTTCGTCTCTTGGGCAGCCCAGAGCAGTTCGGCAAGTCTTTCCTGCTCTTCCATGGGTGGAAGATCGAACTCGAAGCGGCTTAGATCCTTCCATTTCACACGAGGCGACAAAGATCCGGCTGAATTCTCGACGGCGAAGTCGAATAGGAAATCATTCTGGATTACGAAAGGCAACAACCCCGGAAACAGCTTCCCGTCCTTGGCCTCGATGACAATGATGTCTCCTGAACAGACGCCGTCGAACGGGGCAAGCGACGCCTTCTTAAGGTAGGCGCGCCTTCTCCCGAATAGCACATGCCCCTTGAGAAACCCTTTGGTGAAGGTTGTCTCCTCGTGGCTGCTGCCCAGAAGGTCGATGTCGGACTGCGATAGGTGCTCCAGCCCGACGATGGGCAGGTTGCCCACATCGTCAACGCGGCCCTTGTACTCTGTGCAAACCTCGCCGAGCGTCACCCTACTCACGTGGATCACCCCCGTTCGCAATCAGGTAATCCCGCACTTCGCCGAACGCCATGGCGCGCTGCTTTCGGGCCGACTCCCACAATGCCACGGCCTCTGCGGTCGTGGGTGCATCTCCGTTCGCGATGACGTTTGCCTCGCTCCTTACATACAAGGGTATGGAGAGCGAGTAGTCCTTTGCAGCTATCTCTTCGATAGTCGCGAATGCCGAGAAGCCCTCGATCGGCTCGTCGCTCGCGTAGGCGGCAGCGATCTTCTCGATATGGGAATCCTCCAGGAAGCTCTGAGCGTTGCGCCGGGTCACCTCGGCAGATGCATCGATGAGCATGACCCGCCCGACCCGGGACGAGGGCTTCTTCGTCCTGCATACGAGGATGCATGCCTCCATGGGGGAATTGAAGAACAGGTTTGCGCCGAGCCCGACGACCGCCTCCACGACGTCAGACCGCACCATCTTCTGCCGCATGTCCTTTTCCTCGCCTCGGAAGAGGATGCCGTGCGGCAGCAGAATTGCGCATCGGCCGGTTTCTGGATCAAGGCTCTTCACGATGTGCTGGATGAAGGCGTAGTCCGCCCTGCCCTGGGGCGGTGTTCCAAAGATGTTCCGCCCGAACGGGTCCGACGCGAACGCCTCGCGGTTCCACTGGCTGATAGAATACGGCGGATTTGCAAGGACCATGTCGAACGTCCTGAGCCTGCCCGCGTTGAGGAAGGCCGGATGCGAGAGGGTGTCGTCGTTGGCGATCTCGAAGTCCTCGATGCCGTGCAGGAACAGGTTCATCCGCCCGATCGCGGACGAGAGCTGGTTTATCTCCTGCCCGTAGAGGCTCACGTTGCGCCATTCGAGCCCCCGCTCCTTGAGGTAGGCGATGCAGGATATGAGCATGCCGGCGCTGCCGCAGGTGGGGTCGTACACGGATTCGCCCGGCTTCGGCTTCAGCATCTCCGTCATCAGGTGCACGACCGTGCGGTTGGTGTAGAACTCCTGGGCCGTATGGCCGGAGTCATCGGCAAACTTCTTTATGAGGTACTCGTAGCCCTGCCCGAGCTCGTCCTCAGGGCAGTTGGCAAGTGAGAGCGTCTTGCCGCTGAAGTGCTCAAGCAGATCCTTGAGCAGGCTGTCGGGCAACCGCTTCTTGTTCGTCCACGCGGCATCCCCGAATATGCCGTAGAGCTTGTCGCGGTTCGCCTGCTCGATCTTCCTGAAGGCGTCGACGAGGGCCTTCCCGACGTTGTCGGCGACCTGGCGCACGTCGTTCCAATGCGCGCCCTCCGGCACCATGAACTTATGGTTCTCCTCCCAGGTCATGGCGAGCTGGTCACCGTACTCGACGAAGGCGATCTCGCATTCCTCGTCGTACACGTCGCAGAGACGCTTGAAGAAGAGCAGCGGGAAGATGTACTGTTTGTAGGCGCCCGCATCTATGTGCGTGCGCAGAAGTACCGCCGCGTTCCAGAGGTAGGAGTTCAGCTCCTCTTGCGTGATCCTATCGCTCATCGAGGTAACCTCCCTCGGCGAGTAGCTGATGGAAACGCTCCTCGGCGGCTTCCGCCTCGTCCAGCAAATCAAGGAACCGCGCCCGAACCTTCTCGGGCGGCTCGGCCTCCTCGCGCCGCCGCTCGATATAGTTCCCGACCTGCAGCGTGTAGCCTTGCTCCTCTATGTCGGGCAGCGTCACCACCCGGCAACGCTCTACTACGTCTTCGTAGACGGCGAAATAGCCGTAGAGCTCGTCGGCGTTCTCCTCAGAGATGATGTTCTGCGCACGCTGCGGGGTGAACACCTGCGAGCCGTCGACGAGGCAGACCCTCCCGCGGTGCGAGGGCTTCTTGTCGTTGTTGAGCAGCAGGATGCAGGCCGACACGCCCGTGCTGTAGAAAACGCCGCTGGCGAGCGTTATCACGCACTCCAGCTTGTCGGACTGCACGAGCTTCTTGCGGATCTCGCCCTCCTTGCCGCCGTGGAAGAGCACGCCCTGCGGCAGGATAACGGCACATCGGCCCTTCTTGGCCTCCATCGAGCAGACCATGTGCTGAAGCCAGATGAGGTCCGCCGCAGTTTTGTCGGTTAGCACGCCCCATATGTTGCGCCCGTAGGGGTCGCTGGCGAACTGGCCGGCCCCCCAGTTCCTAAGGGAGAACGGCGGGTTGGCAAGCACGCAGTCGAATGTCCTGAGCTTGCCCGCCTCGAGGAAGGCTGGCTGGCGCAGGGTGTCGCCCTGCGCGATGCGGAAGTCCCGCGCCCCGTGCAGGAAGAGGTTCATGCGCGCAATCGCGGATGTCCCGAGGTTGATCTCCTGCCCGAAGACGCGCCCGTACGACAGGCGCTGGTCCCCCATGTGTCGGGTGGCCTCGATGAGCATGCCACCGGTGCCGCAGGCAGGGTCGTAGACCGACTCGCCGGATCTCGGGTCGAGCATCCGGACCATCAGCCCGACAATGGGCCGTGGGGTGTAGAACTCGCCGGCGTTCTTCTTCGACATGTCGGCGAACTTCTTGATCAGGTACTCGTAGCTGTCACCCATGATATCGGCAGTGTAGTTGCGGTTGCCGAAGCGTTTTTGCGAGTAGTGCTCTATGAGGTTCTTCAGGCGGGTATCAGACAGCTTTCCCTTGTCGGTCCAGCTCGCATCGTCGAAGCTGCTGAACAACCCGCCGAGCGTGTCGGGGTTCGCACGCTCGATTCCGACCATGGCGTCGACGATCGCCTTGCCGACGTTAGTACTGGCGCGGCGCACGTCTTTCCAGTGGCAGCCATCGGGGATGATGAAGCTGTGATTCTCAGGCAGGGCCGCATATTCGGCATCGCCGCCCGATTCCGCGAGCGCGTCTTCGGTTTCCTCGTCGTAGACGTCCGAGATACGCTTGAAGAAGAGTATCGGAGTGACGTAGCTCTTGAACTCGTCTTGGTTGATTGGTCCGCGCAGGATGTCGCAAGCTCCGAGGAGATGATTGAAGAGCTCTTGGCTCGTTATGTCGTTATGCTCTGTCACCTTTATCCTGTCAATAATCTACTCTTAACACGATTCTGTCTGGGTGTTAACGTCCCGTGCATCTAATTCCTCTTCGAAAGTTCTTCCATCATGCACATCCGGATGAACGCGCTGAAACTCATCCCTCTGCCCGCAGCCGATTCGGTGGCGGCGTCTTTGAGGTTCTTCGGGATGCGTATCGTGATGGCTGTCATATCCCCGTCCGTCAGAAACTTCCTGACCTCGAACTCGCTTGCATTGCGTCCGATCAGCTCGCCGTATTTCATGGGATTCATCACCTCTTGCTTGCATTGTGCAATACACCGGTATTCTATCATCCCGCGAGCCCTGAGCCGATGCCTTTGTCGACTATTCGCCCACCATATGCACCATATCAACCTCATGCGGCGCTTCGAGTCCTAGTCTTAGGACAGTCTCCGTCCCTTTCGCAGCGAAAGCGCTGAGCGATGCCGTGCTTCGAGCCCCTTCGTTCACCTCCGTGGCCAAGGCACGACCCTGCGCCATTACCTTATGCCCTCCATCGTCGCGAAGAACCCGGCACACGAGCCAAGGGCCGCGAAACTTTTCCGATTTCTTTTCGCGGAGGAAGAGAATCCGCAAGGCCGCGAAAACAAAGCGCTGCGCTTCGAAAAACTTGCGGCGGGTAAAGATGATGTCCAAGACCTCCTTCGCTTCCTCCCTTGGCACGGGCCGGAACCCCCGCATCTTGTCGGCCACAAGGCAAGCCACAGGGGCGAGCCTAAGTCCGAAACGGAGGTCAGAAAATGAAGGAACTCGAGAACCGCGCCATCAAGGCAGCCAGCATGTTCGTCGCCCGCAGGGGCTACGAAGTCCTCGACGAGGAGT
>JAFRGA010000081.1 GCA_017434045.1 Eggerthellaceae bacterium | reverse complement strand
GCTGGCCTTCCACTGCCCGACGACCGGGCGCATCGGCAACCTCGACGTGTCCGGGCGGCCATGCCTGGTATCGATGGCCCACGGCGAGGGGCGCAAGACCGCCGGCACCGTGGAGGCGGTCTCGCTCGCGCGGCCCGAAGACGCCAGCAAAGACTGGATCGGCATCAACCAGAACGCGGCCAACCGCTACGTCGAGCACTACCTGCGCTGCGGAGGCCTCGCCCAGGCCGTGGGCGGCGCGTTCGGCGAGCATCGCGACGACGTGCGCCGCGAGGTCTTCCTCGGCGAAAGCAAGCTCGACTTCCTGGTGGGCGACACGTTCCTGGAGGTGAAGACGCCCCTGCAGCACCTGCAGGTGGAGGTCCCAGAGTGGGTGAAGACGAGGAAGGCGACGCCTTTCTCGTCCACCGGCCGCATGCAGCGCCACGTGGGCGAGCTCGCCAAGAGCCTCGAGGGTCATCAGCGGGCGGTGCTGCTGGTGTGCTGCATCTACGACAACCCGGGCTTCGAGGTAATTGAGCGCTCTACCAACTACGACGAGGTCAAGGCCACCGTGGACGCGAGCGTCGCACGCGGCGTCGCGGTGTGGCAGGCGAACTTCCGCATCATGCCGGACGGGGTGACGCTGCAGAAGGTCATGCCGGTAGCGTTCTGATATGGCCGAGATGCGGCAGTGCCGGTCAAAGCACATAGAATGGCTTAGGGAAGATTGCAGTAGCTTAAGGAACCCCTCTGCCAGGCAGCGCTCGGCAGAGGGGTTTAGCATGCTTAGCTGGGGAAATGTGTCCTCTCTCTTATTCCCACTCGACCGTTCCCGGCGGCTTGGGCGTGACGTCGTACACAACGCGGTTCACGCCCGGCACCTCGGCCACGATGCGGCTCGAGATCCTCCCCAGCACCTCGTAGGGAAGCTTCGCCCAGTCGGCGGTCATGGCGTCGGTGCTCTCGACGGCGCGGACGATGATGGGCCGCTGGTACGTGCGCTCGTCGCCCATGACGCCGACGCTCTTGATGTCGGGCAGCACGGCGAAGTACTGCCAGCAGCTGTGCTCGCTGTTGCGCTCGCCCGTCTCCTCGAACAGCCGCGCGTTGTAGGCATCGAGCTCCTCGCGCACGACGGCGTCGGCGTTCTTCAGGATCTCGAGCTTCTCGGGCGTCACGGCGCCGATGATGCGCACGGCAAGGCCGGGCCCGGGGAACGGCTGGCGCCAGACGATGTAGTCGGGCAGGCCCAGCGCGGTGCCCAAGGCGCGCACCTCGTCCTTGAAGAAGTGGTCGAGCGGCTCGATGAGCTCGAACGACACGCCTTCCGGGAAGGGAATCAGGTTGTGGTGCGACTTGATGGTCGAGGCCTTCCCGCCCGTCTTGCGCGCGCCGCTCTCGATGATGTCGGGGTAGATCGTGCCCTGGGCGAGGAACTTGACGGGGTTGCCCCCTTCCGCAAGCCGCTGAGCTACCGTGAAGAACTCCTCCCAGAACTGCGTGCCGATGATCTGGCGTTTCCTTTCGGGGTTCGCCTCGCCTTCCAGCAGCTTCGCGTAGCGCTCCTCGGCGTGGACGTGCACGAAGTCGACGTCGAACTGCTTCGTGAACACCTCTTCCACTTCCTCGGGCTCGCCCTTGCGCAGAAGCCCATGGTTCACGAACACGCAGGTGAGCTGCTTGCCGATGGCCTTCGCGCACAAGGCGCCCACCACGCTGGAGTCGACGCCGCCGGAAAGGCCCAGGATCACGCGCTGGTCGCCCACCTTCGAGCGGACATCGTCGACGAGCGAGTCGATGAGGTTGTCCATGCTCCAGCTAGGCTCGAGCCCGCAGACGCCGAACAGGAAGTTGGAGAGCATCTGCGTGCCGTACGTGGTGTGGCGCACCTCGGGATGGAACTGCGTGGCGTACAGGTTGCGTTCCGCGCATTCCATCGACGCAACCGGGCAAACGCCCGTGCTCGACGTGATGACGAAGCCGTCGGGCACCATCGCAACCGAATCGCGGTGGCTCATCCACACGGTTTGCTCGGCAGGCGTGCCGTCGAGCAGCCGCGAAGGCGCGACGCGCGTGATGGTGGCGGGCCCGTACTCGCCGACCTCGGTGTGTCCCACTACCCCGCCGAGCGTTTTGGCCATGATCTGCTGGCCGTAGCAGAAGCCGAGAACCGGCAAGCCGAGGTCGAACACGGCCGGGTCGAGCTCCGGCGCGTCGGGCGCGTACACACTCGCCGGCCCGCCCGAGAGGATGATCGCCGAGGGCTCCATCGCGGCGATGTCGGCCGCGGGCATGTCGCACGGGACAATCTCGGAGTAAACGTTCAGGTCACGGACGCGGCGTGCGATCAGCTGCCCGTATTGGGCCCCGAAATCCAGGACGACGACTTTCTGCATGGCGTACATCTCCCACAACTGACGAAGGCTTTCGCTACTTGGAGTAACTCTATCCGTTGCGGTTTCCGGGCGTGTTTCGCATTGGTTAACTTGCCCGTGAGGCACTTCTCCAGGGGACGCTTCTCCATGAGACACTTCTCCAGGAGCTGCCTCATTAGGGAGCCGCCCCTTGTCTCATTGACGGTATAATACGGCCATGGACACGTATCCGGAATGGAAGGTCTCTCTGCTTCAGGCAGCCGGCGAGCTCGTCTTGGCGCTCGTGGCGTTGCCGTTGTACGTTTTGCTCGTCCTGCCGAAGCATGGTGAAGGCGAGCTCCCGGGGTTTTCGCCGATCATCGCCGAAGGGGTCAACCCATTTCTTGCGGTCGCCCTCGCGTTGGCGGTCTTTGCGGCCGGCATTGGACTGGGCATCGTGCTAGTCCTCCTATTCGGACGCGACCGGGTAATCACCGATGAAGTCGACCATCTCGCAAATGATTACTCGCTGATCGAGCTGGTTCCGGGATTTGCGGCTGCAGGGTTCGCCGAGGAATTCCTGTTCCGCGTCGTGTGTGTTGACCTGTGCGGCGTGATCATTGCGTCGATCCTGTTCATGGCCGCCCACTTCTCGTATTGGAAGCACCCGCTGCCCATGGCCAGCGTCTTCATCTTGGGCTTGCTGCTCGGCTGCTTCTACGTGTTCACGCAATCGCTGCTGCTGTGCGCCCTTGTCCATTTCGCGTACAACATGGTTATAACCCACCTTCTGAAATCCGGCTTCATCACGCGCGTGTCGGCGGGGCGGAAAAGCGCCTAACGCACACCCTCGTTGCAAATTCATGTGGAAAAGGGTCAGACCCTTTTCCACATGAATTGCAGTAGCAAAAGCTCCCGCAACTGAAGCGCTTCTCCAGGGGAGCTATCTCACCAGGGGAACTGTCTTAGTCGGAAAACTCCCAGAACCCCGTGCCCGTCTCCGGGTCGTGCCGTCTCCCGATGGTGCCGCCCACGACGGGCCTCAGCTCGATCTCGGCCGTGTACGTGATGGTTATCGACTTGACATGCCCCGCCGCAGTACGATGATCCTCGCCGTCCTTGTAGGCGAAGGCCGCATGGGCATGCTGGTAGAGGCCACCTTCGCCGTCGGATATGACGTTGCCGATGAGGGACACGAGCTCCAACATGCCGGCGAGCGTCCGCGTCTCGAACGCGCCCGTCTCGGGGATGAAGGTCTGGATCTGCGCCTCACCGCACCCGCCGATGCCGCTGTACGTGGCGGAAGCGATGTTCTTCTTCTCGCAAATGGAGTAAATCGAAGAGATAACCTCGTCGCCCCTGTCAAGGCGGATGTAGTAGACGTCCCCGTATTTCCTGTAGTCCATCTTCGCCCCCTCACGCATCGCCAGCAATTCGGGCTCATGAGCATTGTAAGGCACGAGCAGGTTTCAGCAGCATGAAAGGACATGCACGTCGCCGAGCAGCACGAAAGGACGCTGCATCGCTATCCGCGCCATCGGACTTTTCGTCACGCGTCGAACGTTCCGCTAGAATATCGCTCAGCATAAGCTTTCATGTTCCTGGGAAAGACTATTGGAACTTATGGTAATCAGTCCTTAGGCTATCGCGCGCCGCCATTCGCGGCGCTCACGTTTTATGAGTGTTTGACAGGATCGCGCAGGATCCGCTTACGTAAGCGAAACCGCCCGGCTTGGCCGGGCGGTTGCAAGAGGCGATTCTTACTCTCCCTTGATTTTCTTCCAGAGACCTTCATAGCTCCCTTCGCCGGAACGGCCATACGCAGCAACCGGCGGCAGCTGTAACGCACACGCTCCTGCAAGGAACGCTTATAGCCATTATACTCACCTCAGAGAATCCCATCTCAAATTTGGTTGGCGAAATGGGGTGAAAGCAATAGCGCCCAATTCCTTGCCTTGTCATGAGCGCAAATGACAGAAGCCGTTGGTAAGGAACGCATCCACGTTGTACCGGGTTTTTTCCCACTCTTCATCAGAGTCGTGAATGTGCTTGAGGCAAACCATTATGCAACCGGTAATCTGCATGTAGAGCAGATCCTCAAGCTGGCTGTCGGATAGGCTCGTCTTATCTTTCATCACGCTCAGGAATCCATCTAGCAGTGCGTCGACGGTATGGCCTATCGCGCTGCTTCGAAGCGAGCTAGAGAAGAAAAGCGGCTGGTACTTCTTGTTCTTTCGAAGGAACATGCATAAAGGCAATCCATCGTTTTGCGAATTGCCCGGCAAGCAAATGTACTGGAGCGGAATGTTTCCGACATTCGATAACGCCTCTTCGAAAAGCGTGTCGGTAAGCTTGGCGATGTTGTCGAAACGAGCGTAGAACGTTCCACGGCTCACACCCGCAGTCTTGCAGATGTCGGTGATGGTGATATCCATATAGTCCTTGCGCTTCAAGAGGTTAAGGAACGCATCCTTTATCGCCTCTTCAGTGTAAGAAACTCGGGAAGCGGCATTCCCCGACATCTCAACAGTCATGCGGCAATCCCCTTATGAAATGGTCATCGATGAGCGTTATTTATTAATAAGAAAGAATTATTCTACGCCGAAATGAAGCGACGGTAAAGACCGAAGCAACATAAATCGCATCGTTGTTCAAATGCGCTGGCTCACGTTGAAATCGGGCGCTGACCATGCAATATAGTAAATCTGCCACACATGCACCGTTTCTATTAAAACAAGGAGGTAGATGTACATGAGCGAAGAAAAGCACTATACGCTTGGCACAGATCAGCAGATGGCATGGAAGCAGATTAACGCGTTCCCGCCACTGGGATACGGATTCGCCGAGCCCGGCACGTACGGGCTGGACGCAACCGAGGTCGCGGCGTACAACGTGGCGAAGTCCTTCTATCAGAACTATCCCGAAGTGTGGAACATCGACTACATCGCTAAAGAGACAAAGCTCAAGAAAGACGATATCAAGAAGCGTCTCAAGAGGATGTATGACGAGCGTCTCATCATGTTCGTCATGAACCCGAACGTTGGCGTCTACGGCTGGGGCCTTTACTACTGGGTCGTCAAGCTGAAGGAAGGCACCGATCCTGCCGTAAAAGCAGAGTTCTCGAAGTGGTACCAGAACAAAGACGACATCTGCACCGGCTATGAGACCGAAGGCGACTTCGACTACTTCAACGGCAACCACATGCGCGTGCTTGACAACCTGCTGGCAGACGTCATCCAGCCGTGGAAGGATCACCCTGCGGTCGATTACGTCCATCTCTGCCCGATTCGCGGCGACGTGCGCGAGTCTTTGGTGAATCAATGGCACGTGCCCGAGGACCAGTACCGCAAATTCGTTTTCGGCGAAGAGCAGCTCAAGAAGTTCTTCAAGGTCCAGAAGAAGATCGACAAGAACGATTTCGCCATCATAAAGGCCATCAACAGCACGAAGTCCGTTGGTGACATGTTCGACTTCGATGTGCTCGAGAAGCTCTCCGGTCTCGACGGCAAGCAGATGAAGAAAGACATCATCGAGTGCGTCGACGTTCGCAAGTTCATGCTCCCGATGATCTACATCAACTACAGGAAGCTGGGAATCTCGATGCAGATGTACCTGGTTCGCATGTTCCAGAACGTGCCCAGCTACCGCAAGGCCGAAATCGTGAACGAGTTCGCCGGCATGGACGAGTTCGTCGACATCTTCCAGTTTGGCGACTCCTTCTACGATTGCCTCCTCACCGTGTACGCGGAAATCAACGACGTAGACGCAATTCGCTCGAAGCTCGAGAACTACGCGGAAATCGAGGAAGTCTGGACCGCGGTCTCCAAGAGGCAGTTCAGGCGCTGGGTTGCCAGGCTCGATGACGAGAACGGGTATTGGGAAGAGTGCGTGATGACGGATGACTTCCTGCAGAACAGGCTCGAAGCTGGCGCCCCGAAATGCCGTTTTTGCACAGACCCGGAGGAGGTAAAGTAACATGATCGTCGAGCATCCAAGAGAGTACGTCATCAACAACCTTCAGTATGCGCTGAACCCGAAAACGATTGCCGTAGTAGGCGCGAGCCGTTACTCGACGAAGGTCGGCTACAAAGTAGTCGACGGTTTGCAGACATGGGGATACAAGGGCAAGATCTACCCTGTAAACCCCCGTTCCGAGAAGGTCGGCGGGCTTGACGCCTATCCGACGGTCAAGGACATCCCCGACGAGATCGACCTCGCGTTTTTGGCCGTGCCTGCACACATCGTGAAATCTGTCCTCGAGGACTGCGTGGCGAAGAAGGTCAAGATCGTCGTCATCGCGACGAGCGCCTTCAAGGAGATCGGACGCGGCACTCTGCAAGACGAGCTCACGCAGTACTGCCGCGACAACAAGCTGCCGCTCATCGGCCCGAACCTGGTCGGAATGGGCAGCCCGTACCTGAACTTCAACTGCGGTTTCATCCCCTATCTGCCCATCAAGGGCCCGGTTGCCATGATCTCTCAATCCGGCGCGAACCTACTTGCCGCGCTCGGCACCTCCCAGAAGGACCACTATGGCATGAGCTTCTTCGTCGGCCTGGGCAACAAGGCGGATGTCGACTTCTGCGAGTTTGTCTCCTATGCGGGACGCGACGAGAACACGAAATGCCTTGCCGTCTACATCGAGGGCCTCGACAGCCCCGACGCGTTCATCGAGGCGTGCCAGAACGTGGACAAGCCCATCGTCACCATCAAGGTCGGCGGCTCCAAGATCGGCGAGAAGGCCGCGTTCGCTCACACCGCATCCGAGAACTTCGGCACGACCGATGCATTCTACGACGAGGTCTTCGAGAAGGCCGGCGCTATCCGCGCGACCACATGGCAGGAGTTCCTGGATGTTTCCATGGCTCTCGGCATGCAACCTGCACCGAAGGGCGACAACATCGTCATGATCACGAACGGCGGCGGTTCCGGCCTGCTGAGCTGCGACCACTTCGAGCGTATCGGCATGCCGATGCACGAGCTGGTCGAGATCTCCCCCAGCCTGCCCGGACGTATCCGCGCCTACATGCCGATGTTCGGCTCGCCGCTTAACCCGGTCGACATCTCCGGCACGGCTTCGCCTGTCCAGTACAAGGGCGCTTTCACGCAGGTAATGCGCGACCCGAACGTCCACGGCATCCTTGGGTCCATCTGCCCGACGGCTGTCACCGACGTTCCCGCCGTCACAGATCTCGTGATTGACATCTACGACACGTACAAGCACCTCGGCAAGCCGTTCATCATGGAGTGCCAGGGTGGCGAGGAATGCCAGGAAGCAATCATGAAGCTTCGCGACCACGGCATCCCGGCCTACCCGACGGCAGAGCAGGCGGTCAACGCCATGGCAGCTCTATACAAGTACGGCCAGATGAAGCAGGCAAAGTAGTTGGAACGGAAATAGGAGGCAAAAGCTTCCTATGATGACGGCTTAGGGGCAGTTTAGGGCATGACGACGTTTAGTCGAGCTGTTCTTGAGGCGTCTTGGGTAGCGAGCAAGGGCTGCGGATTTAATCCGCAGCCCTTTTGCATTTGAGTATGTCCTTTAGTTCACCCCGCCGATTGCCCAATCATCATCAACGCCGAGGGCTACATTGACCATGTTCCGCAAGAAGTGGATGCGCGAGCGTTCAACAGGGAGGGGAAGGAGAAAAGAATGACCAGCTCTTCGAATAGTAAAAGGCGCCTGATCTGGATGGCCCTCATTGCCGTGCTCGTTGCGGTTCCGATGGTGTTCGGATGCTCTCCCTCGGGCGGCTCCAGCAAGTCGAACGCGAACAACAACACGCAGACGACCCAAACGAACAAGGCGCAGCAGCAGAACACGAACAAGCCAACGAACCCGGATGCGAACTTGACTCCGCAAACCCCTCCTTATAATGGCGAGGTCTTGGACGGCTCCTCAGGCGGCGACGCAGCTGTAAAGGTCAATACCGCCCCTGGCGCAAACGCCTATGTGAAGGTCAAGGACATGTCTGGCCGCACGGTCGTTGGGTTCTACGTGTCCTCGGGCTCCACAGCTGAGGCCTATGTACCGGAGGGCACTTATTCTGTGCAGTTCGCTACGGGCGAAACGTGGTACGGGAAGAGCAAGCGCTTCGGCAACAAGACTTCGTACGGTCAAGACAACAGCTTGTCGCTTGGCTACGGGGACATGATCACGTATACCCTGCAGCGCACGACGAACGGCAACTTCTCGATGCAGTCGCTTAACGAGTCGCAGTTCTGATGTGAGACATTGGCCCCTTGCTCCTTAAGCGCCTGAACAACACTGCGGCGGCTTCCGATTTGGAGGCCGCCGCTCGATTCTCTGTCAACGCCTTTGGCGCGCTAGTCCTTCTTCATCCTGAAACCCGTCCCCTGGGTGTACGTTTTCGTATAGCCGAACTTGGACTGGCCGACGTGCTGATGCGCCTGCGCCGACGAGAAGCTCCGCGACCCCGACGACGAACGATGGGATCCGTAACCACTGGAACGACTTCCGCTGTAACCCGAACTCTTTCCATACCTTGCCATGGTTGGCCTCCTTCGATCTTGTTCTTGGTTTTCGCTGAACTCTATGCCGGCATTGGTCATTTGTTCTTTTGTTCTCTGACAATTGAGATACTAGTCTCGGGCGGTCCCCGTCATTGCCCAATGAGAGGCGATCCTTCTTTCCGCAGCGGCCATTTCGCCAGAACAGATTTCGGCTGTTTGCTTCTTGCTGGCTTCTATTTGAAAGCAGAAGCCTCCGACGATTCGCTCACCGCAAAAGTTTCCTGTTGTCGACCATCTTTGAAGTGCAAGTTAGCCCTCAAACCAATCCCATTCAATATTGGAATTCGGCCGATGAGAGAGCGGAGCAACCTCTCGCAAGAGGGTACTTATGGGAGCCTTTCGTAGGTACCGTGAATCAAAAAAGTATCAGCACGCCCTATTGGGCAATCAGCGCTAAATTGATAAATCATGGCACTATGCTATTCACAAGAGAAACCCGAAATAGCTGACGAGACGTCCAAACACATCGAAACCAACTTGTACGACAACAACCGAAATGTGATCAGGCAGTCGATTATCTAATCAACTTACAACCCAACAAGTCCGTATTTAACGGGGCCCATGCTTTCTTTCAAATACTTGCCGAGCGCTTCGTCAACGCAATAGACATAGCACCCTTTCATACCCCTCGTAAGCAACGTGCGATACGTGTTTCGAATAATCTCATCTGCAACAGCCACAGCGCCTTCCCGGTCATGCTTCAATCTGGTTTTTAGCCCTTTTATTGACTGGTCGGTTTTAGCCCTTTTCGAAAAGTCGGTCACAACATGCCCGTTTTCGAAACGCATGTCATCGCCAATGATTACTCCAACGTAATCAAATTCAAGGCCTTGTGTCGTGTGTATACATCCAGCTTCATGAACCGAGTTCTGATCAATAGCGTAGGTCTGAGTGTCATCGAGATTCCAACTAATTCCCCAGTCCCCAATTTTGATATCGAAGTAAGTGGGGTCGTTTCGGGTTGCTGCAGGCCAATCCCAACAGTACCCCGCAAGTATCCTCGCTTTATTCGAAGCATTTCTCGCTTCTACCAGCTTTTGCATGTCGCCCGGGGTGTCAAAGACTCGGAAGTCAAAGTCTATTCCTTCGAGAGTCGTATTTGCGGTTTCGCCAATTTCCAATGTATTGTCAACCCACGAAAGGTAGCCATCAGAGCCATTGCATCTGAACTGCGAAAGAAGCTGATCTTCAAACACCTCGGCGTCAGCTTGCTCTGCATACTCACGAATCAAAGCAACGGACCCAATGTCCTTCGTCGTAACGCGCTGATGTTCATCGATAAAGAAAACGGAGCATTGCGCAGCGTTGATAATCTCTTTGACCTGATTCTCCCCGAGGTTTTGAAACAACCCAGACTTCTCATTAAGGCGATGAGCCTCGTCAACTATAAGCGTATTGAGGCTGTTACGGGGGGTGTCAACGTACGACCCTGATCCCTTGAACAATCCTCCTATATATTTGCCAGCGAAATCACCTCTGAGCTTTGCGGCGTAAACATTTCGTGGCGCACTGTTCTTGGAAACGTATTGAACAATCTGGCCCTCGCTCGTTAATTGACACAAGAGGTTTATTGCTACCACCGATTTCCCGGTTCCTGGTCCACCCTTTACGACAAAAACGCGCTTTTTGCCGTCCTCTGCGCATTTACGTGAAAGATATAGCGCCCACTCATACGTCACTTTCTGATCATCAAGCAACGTGAACTCACGATTCCCTTTCAGCATCTTTACCAACGCATCTTGAAGGCTTTTCGACGGTTTTATCTTTCCTGAATCGATGGCATGAACCACTTCCGTCTTGTCGCCAGCAACTATGTCCGCTTTGATAAAACTGCGAAGCTTTGGAACATCGCCCGCTATAAAAGCTGGTGCAGCATCGAGGTATTGACGGTAATGCGAGTTAAACAGAGGGTCATCGTCTCCCTTTCTCACATAATTATGCAGGTAAGCGCATGGATGCAGCTTTATCGAATCGTTCTGCAATATCTCGCTGTAATCGTATAAAACCTGAGCATACGACCAAGCTTGATACGAGGGGTGACTGACAGTTCGCATTGCCCCGCCAGTAAACGTTCGGACCAGCCCATCGCTTTGAAGAATCGCATCCAGCTCTTGCCATTGCTTGAGCTCGATAATATTCGCGTGACCATTCCCCTTCTCGTCATAACCCGAGACTATGAAATCGATTCGCTTTGATGTTTGGGGTAAGTTATATTCAATCGCAATACCACAATCAGAAGGAATGTCTTGGTCGATGAGCACCTTGTACATGTACTGCATCGAATTATTCCAAGATTCGAATTCGGCTCGTCCGGTATGGCGCCCAAGTTTTTCAAGCACACTGTTGTAAATCTTTTGGGCGATTTCGTCGTTTACGACATCCGTTAAAAAATCCTCTTTCAAGCCATCGTACACGAGCATGATTCTGGCCTTTCAACGTAATGCAGAGCTAACTACCTCACCAAATCACTTTACAAGATTGTCGATGATTTGCGCATCTACGCTTCTTGCGCCTGCAGTTTTTGTTTGCGAAGACTACAAGGCGGAGTATTTCTGCGAATTACCCTTCGCTTTTTCGACAGGGTATTTTTCAGCATTCGTATCAACTTTGTCGCTAATGATTTGCGGAACGTCAACTCCCAATCGATCAGCAAGAAGTACGCAGTAAATCAAAACGTCGGCTAGCTCTTCAACCATCCGGTCTTTCTTGTCGCAGGCAGATAGATCAGTTCCAGACCACTGAAACACTTCAAGCAGCTCTGCTGCTTCCAAGCTTATCGAGATTGCCAGATCTTTTGGGTTGTGAAACTGGAGCCAATCGCGATCATCGCGAAATGCAATCACCTTGTTTTCCGCATCTTCAAAACGCATAGGACCCTCTCCTACAACCTACTTGCTCCGTCTATCCCCGTGCCAATTAGAACCGATTGCGTATAGTGTCGCATACAGAAATCGCAATGCGTGTCCCATAAACCGTTCATCATCAGTGAAAATCGCATGGTCAACTAACTGAAGTTCAATATGTTCCTGTTTGTCATGATTAACGAACGGAAACAGAGTTTAGTTGCTCTATCAATCTATCTTGCGCTTTATGCCGTGTGGTATGCAAGTTAATCAGACCATCGATCTCATTGCTTTTGCTTGCCCTCGAAACCCCTTGCCTTACAATGCTTCACGACAAACTACCGCCCACAACAAAGACTCAGGTGACCGCAACCATGCAATTCGGATTCTCGATACCCGGCGTCATCCTCCTGGCGATGCTGTTCATCCCGAACATCGCCTGGGGAAGGCACCAGCCCGAAGGCTACGCGGAGGTCTCGAGAAACGAGAACCGCGTCCTGCTCGCGCTCGAGCGCGCAGGCCAAGTCGCCACCACGTGCGCGGCCGTCATCTTCGTGTGCCCGCGGGGCTTCTCGATGCCGTGGCTGCTGTGGTTGGTCGCGGCCTTCGCCCTCATGCTCCTGTACGAGGCCGCCTGGGCGCGCTACTTCAAGGGCGGGGGAAGGCTCATCGACATGTACGCGCCCCTCGGCCCCATCCCCATACCGCTGGCGTCCCTGCCCGTAGCCGCCTTCGCCCTGCTCGGCATCTGGTGCCAGTCGCCGATCACGCTCGTCGCCTCCGCAGTCCTGGGCGTCGGCCACATCGGCATCCACCTCGGCCACCTGCGCGAGCTCTCAGCCCCCTCAAGCTGATAAACCCGTGCCCGCCCAGACGCATCGGCCAAATCCCCACCATCGACCGTCGACCAGTAGCAGAGCGCGTCAGACGAGCTGTTCATGAAAACGATCAACGAGGGGCGGCGATTTCGAGGTGCATTAACGGTCTATCGTATAGAGTTTTACTTAGAGAAAGGCTGTATACGTTCAAAGGGTAATATGTTTCATAGCATTCAACTAGACGCGCGAAATGGCATGAGGGGGAATGACGCAGCCAAAAAAGGGGGCGCGCAAAGATGGCAATTCACGTGAATAAAGGACAGGAAGATCCGAATATAACACCGTTAAGCGACGAAGAGCTGAGCAGCGTCAGCGGCGGCGTCGTCCACCTGTATCATGGCACCTACAAATTTGAAGTCATCGACGATGAAACCGGCGATGTCCTGGGCACGTTTGATTACGACGATCTGGAAGGCGCCCAAAAATATGCAAGGGAGATTGGAGTAGAAGACAGGTTAGTGTATACGTCATACGTGTTTGACTTGCGAAGAGAATACGAAGCAAAGAAAATACTGGAGAAAATGGTGGACAACGGCTGGTAACTCTGTCAATGACATTACAAGCAAGAATAGAAGAAGGGACAAAGGGGTGACCCCTTTGTCCCTTCCTTTGGTACTAGTGGCGATTCAGGGCGGTTACTTGGTATAAGAGCCGTACTTGGCAATAGCCTCGTCGATGGTCATCGCGCCGGTTCCAACCCCAAAGTCCGCCTGCCTGAACTGCAAGACCGCATCGTCCGTCAAGCCGATGACTTCCGGCGACAGGATCCGGGATTCCGGAACGTCCCCGAATGCGGCATACACGCTGTTGAAAGACAGATCCTTGGTCGGCGACATAAGCCCCTTGTTCTGCGCCATCTCGTTCAGCTCGCCCGACGTGACCAGGAAACGCATGAACTCGTTGGCCATGTCCAGATTCTTGCTTTCCTTGTTGACGGAGAACTGCAGATTCGGCATGTCGAGGAAGTACGCGCCATCATCCGTGATGGGAACGGGGACAAACGTGTAGGCGAAGGGATTGGCGATGAACGCCTCGGAGCGGCTCTCGCGCTTCTTCGTTCCCGAGACGGTATCTCCCGAGCAGGCCATCATGGGCACGTCGCCTTCGAAGAAGCGCATGATCACGGCATCGTAGTTGTTTTCGATATCCGCACAGGCGCTCAAGTCAACGCAGCCGTCGTTCAGGAACTGCGTGAGCTTTTCAAGCGAGGGCCGCATGTACTCGCCGGCCGAGGCATCGAGGGAGTTGAGCTTCTTGACGGCCTCTGCATCGCTTGCCACGGTATCGCAGAAGAACGGGTACATCGTCAAGCTGAACAGCGACGTCGTCTCCTCTTTCGTGAAGCCCATCAGCGGGCTCTTATAGCCCTTCTCGCGAAACGCCTTGCAAACCTCGACCAGTTCCTTGTAGGTCGTGGGAACTTTCAGGCCTTCTTTTTCGAAGAGGTCTTTGTTCACGAGCATGCCGTAGGTGTTCGCGAACACCGGGACCATCGGAAGCGTGCCGTCATCCGTTTTCAGGATGATGTTGCTGCGGATGCAGTCCAGGTCAAGACCCAGCGCGGAATCGGCCAGGTTCTCGGCATGATCGATGGAGGACTTGTACTGGTCCCGGCCATACATCCAGGAGTAGTTGACGTAGATGTCGGGGGCATCGTTTCCGTTGAGGACCGTGCCGATCATGTTGTTGTAGTCATCGACCTTCGTGAACACCAGCTCCACGTTGGGATAGGTTTCGTTGAAACGGTTGAACTCAGCTTCCAACGCCTCGAAGTTATCGTAGCCGCCGGCAACGCTGATATGGCACGTGGTGTTAGTGTCCAGAGCCGGCTGGAAGCCTTTCTCAGGTGCCGCTGACTCCTGCTTCTGCGAGCTACATGCCGTCAGAGCCAGAACCGTCAGCGCTGCTAAGAGCACGATCAGCATCCTTTTCATGACCGCCCCTTTCTTCCGTTGTTCTCCGGATTTCCTTGATGACCAACTTCATATCAACGGGCTTTGCAATATGCCCGTTCATACCCGCGTTCAGGCATTCCGTGACGTTCTCGGAGAACGCGTCTGCCGTCATCGCGACAATCGGGATAGAGGACGCCCAGGGATCCTCCATGCTCCGAATCGCCCTCGTTGCATCGAGGCCGTTCATCTCCGGCATCTGCACGTCCATGAAGATCAGCTGGTAGCTGCCTTCTTCGGCCTCGCGCATCATGTCCACGCAAATCCGCCCGTTTTCCGCACGGTCGGTGTCGACCCCGAACATGGCGAGCATGGCGGAAATGATCTCCCAGTTGATGTCGTTGTCCTCGGCAATGAGGATGCGCATCCCCTGCAGGTCGGAGTAATCGTCCTCCGGCTCCTGGGAGCTGGACTCCTTGCCGATCAGGTCGTTGATCTTGTCGTAGAGCGTGGAGCGGAACAGCGGCTTGCTGACGAAACCGTTCGCGCCCGCCTCTTTCGCCTTGTCCTCGATGTCCGCCCAGTCGTATGCGGAAATGAGCAGGATCGGGATCTCCGTGCCCACATCCGAGCGGATCCGGTTGATGGTCTCGATGCCATCGACGTCGGGCATTCTCCAGTCGACGATGACAACGCCGTAATCACGCCCGGCAAGATGCCTGTGCTCGATCATGCCAAGGGCTTCCAGCCCGCTTCGCGCCTGCTCCACCGTGGCGCCAAGGGACTCAAGGGAATCGGTCGCCGTCTCGAGCATGGTCTCGTCGTCGTCGACGATCAGGACGTCGATGGGCTCGAGCTCCATATCGTCGCGCTGCCTGTCGGCCACGGGGATGTCCAGCACGACGGTGAAGGTCGTTCCCTTGCCTTGCTCGCTTTGGCAGTCGATCGTTCCGCCCATCAGGTCGACCATCTGCTTCGTGATGGCCAGACCAAGGCCCGTTCCCTGAATGCTGTTGACGCGGCTGTCTATCTGACGCGAGAAGGGTTGGTACATGTTCGCCATGAATTCCGGGGTCATGCCGATGCCCGTGTCGGATACGACATACGTCATCTGCACGCAGCCGGGTTCGGCGCTTGCTTCCTCGCGCATGTCCACGCTGACGCGCCCGCCGGGCTCCGTGTACTTGATGGCGTTGGAGAGGATGTTGATGTAAACCTGGTTCAGACGCAGCTGGTCCGTGTACAGGTATTCCTTCTCTATCGGGTTGATATGGAAGCTGAACTCGATGTTCTTTTCCTTGATCATCGGCTGGGAGATGTTGACGAGGTTCTCGACCGTCTCCACGATGGAGAACGTCACGGGGCTCAGCTTGAGTTTCCCGCTTTCCACCTTGGATATATCGAGGATGTCGTTGATTAGCGTCAGCAGGTGGTTGCTGGCAAGGCCGATTTTCCGCAGGCTTTCCCTCGTCGACTCCACGTCCCCGAGGTTCTTCTCGGCGATCGTCGTGAGGCCGATGATGGCGTTCATCGGCGTGCGGATGTCGTGGGACATGGTGGAGAGGAAGTCGGTCTTCGCCTTGTTCGCGGATTCCGCTTCCTTGGCTGCGAGCTGGAAGCGCTTGTTCAAGTAGAGCATGTAGAACAAATCGCAGAGGAACAGTATGAGCAAGCCGGCGGAAACGACGCCGACCAGCAGCCAGTTTTCGGCATCCACATGAAGGTCCTTCGCCGGCACGAAGCCCAGCAACGTCCACCCGGCAGTGGCGGCAACGGGAGTATAAGCGAGTACGCACTCCTGCCCTTGCGAGTCGGACATCGTGACGGAACCTGTCGACGAGGTAATCCTGTCGAACAGCTCCTTCGACGACGCGGGATCCGACGGATTGTAAGAGTTGTAGAACTCGAAGAAGCTGGAGTTCTTGAAGCTGCGTCCCTTGAGGATGTAGTCGCCGTTGGCGTCGATCATGGAGAGCTCGGCGTCCGCAAAGGTCTCCTGCGGGAAAATCCATTTCTGCTCAAGCTCCGAGATGGGGATTATCCGCAGAAGGACCGCCTCTTCGGGCTTTCCGCTTTCCGGGTCTTTCAGCGTGACCTTGTTGCAGAAAGCCAGCGACTGCTCGCCGTTCATCGGGTTGGTGAAAGCACGGGAGATGTTGATCGACTTCCCGATGTCGTCGATCCAATCCACGTCCTCCAGAAGGCCCATCCGCTCATAGGAAACGGCGTAGTCGTCGGTCGTGCCCTGCTGTGGGCGCGTGGAGAGCCCCGTGAGCGTGTCGAGGGAAACCAGGTGCGCCGACGTATTCTCGAGCACATGCGAGGCGCGGATGTAATCGACGGCCTCTTCCATGGTCATGGCCTCGTTGTTGATATAGCGAGCCCAGACGTCGCAAATCCTCTGCTCGCCTTCCAGGTAATTCTCCGTCACCTGCTCCAAGGAGGTCGTGGTGTTCTCGAAGTGCTCCACCTGCCTCTTGTAAGACTCCCCGCTCTCGTATCTGGTGTAGAGGAAGACGAAGATCAAAATGGCGGCAATGATGACCACGTTGGCGATGATTATGGCTACTTTTTTCATGCCCTGGTCTTCCTCGAAAGCCAACCCGTGATCCCTGGCGCCCAAATCGTTCAATTGTCCAAATCAAGCGAATGATTCAACCGCTTGTTAAGCATAGCAACATGTGCGGTCAATCATAGCGTGCGGGTATCATTTTACATCGTCACAGCATGCCTTCGGTCGGTCGTAGCGCCCGAATGCGTTCATCGACCTTATAATGTCGTCAGAAGATTGCGGCGATTGTTGCCGCACATGCGTTAGAGCTGAAGGAGGCACATCATGGAGAAGGAACTGTTCGATTTCGTGGCGGAGCGCGCTGACATTCTCGCGGCGTCGGGTACGAGCAAGCAGGACACCAAGGACGCTGCACAGGCTTGGAAGGACGCCGTTGCCGCCGATGGCAGCGATGCCGCAGTTGAGGCTGCCACCAACGCCCTGCTCGATTTCCTGGAGGGCCGCATGCTCGGCATCGACGACCTCATCGCGTTCGCCGAGGGTCCGGCCGCCGGCATCATGGGCGCGGAAGCCGCAGCTGGCATGCTCGAAGCCGCGAAGGCACGCAAGGCCGAGGGTTGGAAGTACTGCATCTGCGAGGCCCATGTTGCTGCTGCGGAGCTTCTGGGAAAGTTCGGCCGCATCGAGCTGTAACCGTCTTTCGGGAGGCCGGGGCTTTTTCGGAGGGCTGGGCTTTTCGGAAGACTGCGCCTTTTTCGAGAGGTTGGGCTTTTTTCGGGAGGCCGAGTCTCTTCACGAAAAGCCGGGTCTTTTCACGAAAGGCCTGGCCTTTCCTTTCTCGCGGAAGGGAGCCGGGTTGTGCGAAGAGCGCGCAGCCCGGTTTTTTCATGGCTGCATGATTGCTTTTATTCGTATCGGCACTAGCAAGAATCTCGACTAAACACTACGATATTGCACAGGCCGATGCGAGGGGACAACTCATGGAGCACACCATCGAATCAAACGAGCTTGACGCACTATACGCGCAGCTCCAGAACGAGGCGGCATCCTTGGACACGATCCACGAGATGCTCGGTTCCGGCAAATGGACCATGGACTTCGACGAGTCCGGGGCCATAGCCCGCGTCAATTGGAGCGACGAGTTTCGTCGGATGCTGGGCTATCGCAACCAGGAGGACTTTCCCAACGTGATGGAATCCTGGTCCGACTTGCTGCACCCGAACGACAAGGAGCGCGTCCGCAAGGAGTTCTTCGAGACAATCGCCGACTATACCGGCAAGAAGACCTACGACGTCGAATACCAGCTGCTCACGAAGAACAGGGGCTACCGCTGGTACCGCGCGGTCGGGAAGCCCACGCGCAGGCCGGACGGCACGCCGATCACCTATGTGGGCGTGTTCCTGGATATCACCGAGCAAAAAGAGATGATGAGCAAGCTGGCGCATCAGCGGGAGTCCATGCACGCGGCCCTGGAGCAGGCAAATGAGGCCAACAAGGCCAAGACGGCGTTCCTTTCCAACATGAGCCACGAGATCCGCACGCCCATGAACGCGATCATCGGCCTGAACAACATCGCCTTGAGCGACCCGACGATTTCGGCGAAAACGCGGGATTACCTGGAAAGGATAGGGGTTTCCGCTCACCATCTGCTGGGAATCATCAACGACATACTGGACATGAGCCGCATCGAATCCGGACGCATGGCGATCAAGAGCGAGGAGTTCTCGTTCGCGAAGATGCTGGAGCAGATCAACACGATAGTCAGCGGCCAATGCGGCGACAAGGGACTGCACTACGACTGTCGGACCGTCGGGCACATTGACCACTACTACATCGGCGATGCCCAAAAGCTTCGCCAGGTGCTGATCAACATCCTCGGCAATGCGGTCAAGTTCACACCGGAAGGCGGCACGGTCAACTTCACCATCGAAGACGTGCGGAAGCTGAACCGCCAAGCTACGCTGCGCTTTACCATCTCCGACACCGGAATCGGCATGAGCGAGGAGTTCCTTCCCCACATCTTCGACGCGTTCAGCCAGGAAGACTCTTCCTCGACCAGCAAATACGGCAGCACGGGATTGGGCATGCCCATCACCAAGAGCATCGTCAAGCTGATGAACGGCGCAATCGACGTCGAAAGCGAGAAGGGCGTGGGCACGACCTTCGTCGTGACGATCACCTTGATGCAAGCCGATCGCGAAATGGACGATCCGGACGAGTACGAGCTCCATCCACACGAGATGAGCGTGCTGGTCATCGACGACGACCCTGTGGCGTGCGACCATGCGAAACTCATTCTGAGCCATATGGGAATCACCTGCGAAACCGTTCTTTCCGGCGAAGAGGCGGTGGAGTTGGTGAAGATTCGCCACATCCGGCGCGAGGACTTCAACCTGATTCTCGTGGACTGGAAGATGCCGGGAATGAACGGGCTGGAAACGACCAAGCAGATCCGCTCGATCGTGGGCAACAACACGCCCATCATCATCCTCACCTCCTATAACTGGGAAGATATCGAAGAGGAGGCGCGTGAAGCCGGAGTCGACACCTTTGCCTCCAAGCCCCTGTTCGCCGGCACGGTCATGGACGAGTTCCGCACGGCGTTTCGCAAGAAGAAAGCCGATTCGGCACGGCCGGCGGTAGACCTGAAGGGCCGCCGCGTACTGCTTGCCGAGGACGTCGAGATCAACGCGGAAATCATGATGATGGTGCTGTCCATGCGGGAAGTGGACGTGGACCACGCGCAGAACGGCAAAATCGCCGTTGAGATGTACCAAAGCCATGAGCCGGGGTATTACGACGCCATTCTGATGGACATGCGCATGCCGGAGATGGACGGCCTGGAAGCGACGCAGGTCATAAGGGCCACAGACCAAGCGGACGCCAGGACCATCCCGATCATCGCGCTGACCGCCAACGCCTTCGACGACGACGTGCAACGCAGCATGCAAGCGGGGCTGAACGCCCATCTGTCTAAGCCGGTCGAGCCCGACCTGCTGTTCGAAACCCTGGAAGAGCTGCTAGCGGAATGATTGTTGGGCGGGGGTAGCCTCTTTTCCGAAGCTTTTTCGCTCCCGATGCCCCGTGCGATTTGCCTTTCGCGCTAGACCCAAACATACCATCCCAAGACAGCGGCGGGGCGCTAGGCCTACAGCTGCTCGCATTTTGGAATAAATGAAGTTTGTAGCTGCGCAAGCGGCTACGCACCCCGCCGCTGTTCTGGAATGTTTGGATATGAATGGCAACAGACCGCAGAAGCCTTGGTTGAGCGGTATCCCCAATCAAGGAGCACCGGTGCGCTGATTTAGCTAGGAACACCACCTGATAGTGGGCTATACTCGTCACAATTGGAATCTACGTACTGAGCGTTAGGGCGGCACGGCAGGTTGCGCGTTTTGAATAGCACGGGTTAACTAAAGGTATTGGGATGACGTATTCGATCATTGGCATCCTTGCGGCACTGGTCTTGTTGATCATCAACCAGGACGTCCTCTGGCAGCGCGATAGGCGCGATGGGCGCGGCGCGCTTGACGGCCGCGCTGCGATCGAGGGCGCCGGCAGCATCGGATCCATCAATCGGAATCGCGAGAAAACGCAGCGCTATTACCGCTTCTTCCTCATCGGCGTGCTGTGCTATTACATCACCGATGCGATGTGGGGCATTCTCGACGCCAACCGCCTCACCGCCCTCGAATTCGCAGACACGACAGTTCATTTCGCGGCGATGATGGCGGCCGTGCTGCTGTGGACGCGCTATGTCGTGTTGTACCTCGACACCAAGAACGCCTTCAGCATGGTGCTCACGCAGGTCGGGCGCATCGTGTTCGTCTTCGCGGTGATCGTCATCGTCGCCAATTTCTTCTACCCGGTGTTGTTCTGGTTCGACGAAGCCGGCGGCTATCATGCGGGTGCCGCACGCTATGCGCTGCTGGCGATCCAGATTGCGCTTTTCCTGGCAACATCGGTGTACACGCTGGTCATAGCTTCGAAAACCGGGGGAACGGTCAAGCGCAGGCATCTCACGATCGGCTTTTTCGGCATCGCCATGGTGGCGCTTATCGCAATCCAGGTTTTCTACCCGCTTATGCCGCTGTACGCGATGGGCTACATGCTGGGCACGTGCATCCTGCACAGCTTCGTGGTAGGGGACGAGAAGGACGAGTATCGCGCGCAGCTCGAGCGCTCCCTTGCGCGCGAGCGCGAGCAGAAATCCGAGATTGCGCAAAGCCGCGAGGCCCTCAGCGAAGCGCTTGCCGCCGCGGAAGAGGCCAACAGGGCGAAGACGGCGTTCCTTTCGAACATGAGCCACGAGATCCGCACGCCCATGAACGCGATTATCGGCCTCGACAACATCGCGCTGGCCGACCCCGACATCTCGCCGACCACGCGCACTCACCTCGAGAAGATCGGCGATTCCGCGCGCCATCTGCTCGGAATCATCAACGAGATCTTGGACATGAGCCGCATCGAGTCGGGCCGCATGACCATAAAGCAGGAGGAGTTCTCGTTCGCCAAGGCGCTCGGCCAGGTGAACACCATCGTAAGCGGTCAATGCCACGACAAGGGGCTGAACTACGAGTGCCACATCGGCGATGACGTCCGCGATTACTACATCGGCGACGACATGAAGCTTCGCCAAGTCATGATCAACATCCTGGGCAACGCCGTGAAGTTCACGCCCGAAGGCGGCTCGGTTTCGCTCAACGTCGAGACGGTGGCCCGCTACGACGGCAAGTCGACTCTGCGTTTCACGATTTCCGACACGGGCGTCGGCATGTCCGAAGAGTTCCTGCCGAAGCTGTTCGACGCGTTCAGCCAGGAGCATTCGTCCGCCGCGGATACGAACCTCTATGGAAGCACCGGCTTGGGCATGGCGATCACGAAGAGTATCGTCGAGCTGATGAACGGCACGATCGAGGTCGAGAGCGAGAAGGGCGTGGGCACGACCTTCGTCGTGACGGTCACGCTAACCGATTCCAGCCGCACGGAAAGCGTGGATGCCGGCGAGCTGCATCCGGACGAGTTGTCGGTGCTCGTCATCGACGACGACCCCATAGCGTGCGAGCATGCGCAGGTGCTGCTCGGGCAACTCGGCATCAGCTGCGATAAAGCGCTGAGCGGCGCCGAGGGTGTCGAGATGGCCAGGGTCCGCCATGCTCGCCGCGAGCCCTACGACCTGATCCTCGTCGATTGGAAGATGCCCGGAATGGACGGCGTCGAGACGACGCGCCAGATCAGGGACTCGTTCGGGGAGGAGATTCCCATCATCATTCTCACGTCGTACAACTGGGAAGACATCATGAACGAGGCGACCGAGGCAGGCGTCGACACCTTCGTGGCCAAGCCGCTGTTCCTCGGAACCGTCATGGACGAGTTCAGGGAGGCTTTCAACCGCAAGAGCCTCAAGGCCGAACGCCGTGAAGCCAGCCTTGCCGGCAAGCGGATCCTGCTTGCCGAGGACGTGTACGTGAATGCGGAAATCATGATGATGATGTTGACCATGGAGGAGATGGAAGTCGAGCACGCTGAGAACGGGCAAATCGCCGTCGACATGTTCAGCAGCCACGAGCCCGGGTACTACGATGCGATCCTGATGGATTTGCGCATGCCCGAGATGGACGGCCTGACGGCCACGCGCACGATTCGCGCGATGGACCGCGAAGACGCCCGCACCATTCCGATCATCGCCCTGACCGCCAACGCATTCGACGATGACGTGCAGCGCAGCATGCAAGCTGGCCTGAACGCGCACCTGAGCAAACCGGTCGAAGCCGACATCCTGTTCCGCACCCTCCGCAGCTTGATCTAGACGCACGCGGAAAGGGCCGGCATGCCGAAAATCACGGAGACGACACGCCCTGCCCCTGGATTGCGTGACGCCATCATACTGTTCGCGCTGGTCGTGATTGGGGCGTCGCTTTGCAACCTCTCTCAGACCGGCCTGAACGCGATGATCTCGCCTGTCATGGACGAGCTGGGCATCGATGTCGATACGGGCCAGTGGCTAACGTCGGCCTACATCCTGGTGCTGGGCGTGGCGGTGCCCGTTGCAGCATACCTGCAGCGGCGCATCAGCGACCGCGCTTTCGCAATCGGCTCGCTGGCGGCGTTTGCTCTCGGGTCGCTTGTCTGCATCATCGCAACGAACTTTCCCGTGATGCTGGTCGGCCGCATCATGCAGGCCATCTCGGGTGGCCTGCTCATCCCGCAGCTGCAGACCATCGCCATGACGCGCTTTCCCGAGAACCGCCGCGCCACCGCAACGGGCGTCGGAGGCATCGGGCTGGGTTTGGCGCCCAACGTGGGCCCTGCCGTCGGAGGCGCCATGGAGGCAGCGTTTGGCTGGCGCAGCTTCTTCGTGCTGATGGCCGCCCTGGCCGTTGCGCTCATCGTGCTGACGTTGGTGTTTGCGAGGAACGTGAATGAGGGCGACACGTCCGCGCGTTTCGAGCGCTTGTCGTTCGTCTACTCGACGGTTGGGTTCGGCGGCGTCTTGCTGGGCCTTTCGCAGGCGAGCAGCTTCGGCCTCGCGAGCCCGTGGGTTTGGGGCCCCCTTGCCGTGGGCGCCGTTTTCCTCGTGCTGTTCGTGAGGCGCCAGCGCACCGTCGACCAACCCCTCATCCACCTGGAGATTTTCGATTCGAAGGTATTCCGCGTCGGCCTGATCTCGATGTGCGTGCTGTTCGCATCGTATCTTGGCCCGACGCTGGTCATCCCCTTATACGTCGTCGACCTGATGGGCGGCACCCCGCTCGACGCCGGGCTGGTGGCGTTCCCCTCGACGTTCACGGCCATCGCGGTGAACCCGCTTGCCGGCATGCTGGCAGACAAGTACGGCGTGCGCAAGGTCGTGATGGTCACGGGCACGATGCTCGTCGTGGGGTCAGTCGGCTGCTCGTTCGTGGGCGAGACGACCTCGCTCGCCCAGCTCACGCTCTTCCAAACCGTAAGGTCCATTGGCGTTTCGGGCCTCATCGGCCCCATCCTCGCATACGCGCTTTCGGGTTTGGAGCCCCGCATCGGTCCCGACGGCAGTGCGAGCGTGGCGCTTCTGCGACAGGCTGCCGGCTCGTTCGGAACTGCCGTCATGGTGTTTCTGGCCACCGCAATCCTGCCCGCCCCTGCCGACGGCCCCACGGGCGGTTTGCTAGCGAACCCCGCCTTGCCCTATCAGGTGTCGCTAGCGTTCTCGGCCTTGCTGGCAATCGGCCTGCTGACATTCATGTTCGCTCGCCTGAAATGAGCGCCGCCCGGGAGGCCGGCGTCCGCGCTCGTCCGCCTGAAATGAGCGCCGCCGCGCCCTGTGACGGGGTCGGGTGCTTTGTCACGTCACCCACACCCGCCCGCACGAGCGCCACCGCGCCCTGTGACGGGGTCGGGTGCTTTGTTACATCACCCGATGTGACGGGGTCGGGTGCTTTGTCGCAGGGATGACTAATCGCTTCTGGGCGATATCTTGCCCCCAGGCACGATTGATGGCTTCAGGGCGGCTAACCAAAATCTGGCTAACCCTAGCCTCTTTTCGTATTGCTTCCGTGATTGAATACCACTGCTTCGATACCGAACCGCAAAAAATGGCTCCGGGCTTCGAAATCGGCTCCGATTGAAATGTTTTCAAGTAATTCTGCCATAATTTCAATGATATCTGAAGATTTGGGGTCATTTTTCGCAGCCCAGGAAATAAGACACCGACGTTTTACCAGTTCAAAAGGGGTGTCACATTACTATTCTCTATATGGATAATTTGCAACCTTCAGATATCATTGAAATTATGGCATTTTTACTTGAAAACATTTCACCTACCGCGAAATCGTGGCTGGATTAGCTTGTCCCTCTCACTTCCGGCCGAAAAGCCTTTTGAAAAACTTGAGGTCGGTTGCTTGCCCCGTGTTATCGACAAGAGGCAAGCAACTCTCTCGAATCATCGCAATAAGATGGCGGCTCAACTGGTTTTACGTCGAGACGAATAGGCTCGGTCGGCCCATCGTCACGAGGAGGAACAGCTAGCTTTTCGTCGAAGCGAGCAGTTCGGCTGGTTCATCGACGCGAGAAGGCTCGGCCGGGTCATCAACGCGGGATAGCGGTTTGGCCGATTCATCGTCAGAACGAGGCGGCTTGACTGGTATGCCCTGTTCCTTGCGGCAATCCCTAGCATCAGGGTCTTCTTCGTCGTCGTCTGAAACCCCGTCGAGCCCGCCTCGTTCGCAAGGCGCTACCCGATGAGGGGCACGGCGCGCTTCAGCTCCTCGACGATGGAGATACCCTGCGGGCAGGCCTCTTCGCAGGCGTGGCATTCGATGCAGGCGCTCGGCGGGTTCTTGCCGCCGCCCCAGTTGAGCCACTCCTGCACGTGGCGCCCGAACATGATGTCAGCGTTCATGGCTATGAACGACCCGCGGATGCCGATGTTCTCCGGGCAAACCTTCGCGCAGTAATCGCAGCCGGTGCACGGAACGAGATCGAACTTGTCAAACTCGGCGAGCGCCGCTTCGATGACCTCGGCTTGCCCAGGCGCAAAACCCTTGAAGCCGCTCAGCGCGGCGATGTTGTCTTCCAGCTGCTCCATCGCGTTCATGCCCGACAGCACCGTGATGATGTTCGGCTGGTTCGCCACGAACTGAAGGCCCCATGCGGCAGGCGATTGCTTGGGCTCGGCCTCGGCGAACACTTTGGCCACGCTTGCAGGGGGATCGGCCAGAAGGCCGCCCCGCAGGGGCTCCATGACCACGACGGGCACGTTATGTTTGGCTGCCGCCTCCATGCAGGCGCGGCTCTGGTTGAGGGGATTCTCCCAATCGAGGTAGTTCACCTGCAGCTGCACGAACTCGACCTCGGGATGGGCGGTCAGGATCTCGTCGAGCTCTTCGGCCGTCCCGTGATGCGAGAAGCCCACGTGGCGGATGAGGCCCTCCGCTTTCTTCTGCGCGACGAAATCCCACATACCGAACTGCTCGAACACTTGCGTGCGCTGGCCGCCCGTCATGTGCAGCAGGTAGAAGTCAAAGTAACCCGCGCCCGTGCGCTCGAGCGACTGGTGGAAATGCGCCTGCGCGTCTTCGGGCGTCTTGCAGCCGATCCACGAGATGCCCTTCGTGGCCAGCTGATAGCTCTCCCGCGGATGGCGCTGCACGAGCGCCTTCGCGATTTCCTCTTCGCTTCCGCTGTAAATCCAGGCGGTGTCGAAGTATGTGAAGCCCGCCTCCAGGAAGCGATCGACCATCTGGCAGATCAGCTCGTGGTCGAAGCTGCCGTCCTCCAGTCGCGGCAACCGCATGAGTCCAAAGCCCAGCTTCCCGATTTCCTCGCCCAAATACGTCATGGGATCCCCCGATCTGTTGGTGAAATAGTAACCGTATTGTATACCCGCCCCGCCATCCCGCAACCGTCTCCGTTGCTCAAGGAGATGCTGGAAAGCTTGAAACCATCCAGTGCCGACGCATCACACACCAGCGAATTCGGCGATGAGCGCGTTCACCTCGTCGGGTCGGTCAGTGTTCGAGTTGTGTCCCGCGCCCTCAATCCACACAAGCGGAAGCCCGGTCTTCTTCGTCCACTCGCGGTTGTAGCGACGCGTTGAACCCGCAGCATCCTTCTCCCCGCAGATGAGCAGCGTAGGACAATCGATTTCATACGGAAGCTCGAGCTCGATCGCCTCCGCAAGAATGCCAAACCCGTGCCCTGCGAGCGCGCAGAAATACTCGTGGTCATACACGGACTCATCCCAGGTGGCCTTCATCAGCGCCTGCCCGTACTCCGTGGTGGCGCAACCTTTCACGCCATCGCGCACGAGCGCCTTGTGAGGATAAAGCCTATACACCGGGGTCATTCGCTTCAGCAGCCAGAGCTCTGCGGCAGTGTAGTACTCGCGCTGCAGCGGCGCCGAGTCGATGCAGACGAATCCCTTTGTCTCACCGGGAAAGCACTGCATGAAAGCCTGGCTCACGTAGCCGCCCATGGACTGACCGACGAGAACGGGCTGCTCAACGCCTTCGACTGCAAGGATTTCATGAAGCCAGCGCGCTTTGTCGGCAAGCGAGAACGACAGCTCGAACGGCCTCGACGCCGCATGGCCCGGCGCGTCCCACACGAACATGTTGCAGCGCGGCTCGAAGTACTCGACCTGCTTGTCGAACAGATGGTGATCGGCCGTCAGCCCTGGCAGGAACACGAGCGTCTTCGCCCCGGGCATGGGATCGCTTATCCAATAGCGGATGGTCCCTTTGTCGGTGGTGTAGCGTCTCTCGTTCATGAACAGGCCTCTTTCGGTTCTTGTTCTTACTCTCACGACGCGAAGGCGACATCTTGCCCGACCTGCGAAACACGTGCGGCACGCGGTCGAAACAATCCGTAATCCGCCTTGCCTTCGAACACACTCGGCAAGCGGCCAAGCCATACGAAACCGCTTCAACCTTCGGAAACGCACTCGGCAAGTGGCCGAAACCGTTCGAAACCTGTCCCAACATCATCAAGCCCGACCTCAACCGCTTGTTTCTAGGACACGTATCCGTCGGTCTATGCTCAGAATACCGTCATCGGCCGATTCCGAGAAGGGGCCGTCGAGAATCGCGCTAATTGCGGCTGGGCTAAGTGGCAAAGGCCACTGGTCCAAAAACGTCCGCATCCCCAAAATCGTACCGTTCCGCAAATTTTTGCCATCTTCTGTTGCCCCTCGCCTGCTGGCACTCTTTCGATCTCTGCCAAACAGGCGAAGCCCCACCCAGCGCTATTCGTCGAGCCTCAGCCTATCAAAAAACGCCAAATCGACTGCATAAAAGCAAGTCTTTTGAAATGACAGCGCATGTTCTCTCGTACAATGAAACATGAGGGAAGCGTCAACGCATGGAACGGAGGCGGAAATGAACTTCGAGGACCTCTCACCTGAACTGCAAGAGAAAGTGAAAGCCTGCAAGACGTCGAAAGACATCCTGACACTCGCCAAGGAGGAGGGATACAGCCTCTCCGACGCTGAGCTGGAGGCCGTATCGGGCGGTGGAGGTGGCTGGTGTAAAGGCTTTTGTGAAGACTATCTTCCTTGCCTCAGTCTAAAGTAGCCTGGCTCCCCTCTCCAACAGTAACTAGCATCGTTCGCACAGCAAAACGCACCGCCTTGCGCGGTTAAAACCGGAGGTAATCATGGAACTTGACGAGAAAATGGCGGCTGATCCCGCTCGCGATGACATGTTGATTCTCGTCGATGGACTCGACCGCGAAACCGGCGCCGCCACGAAACTGCAGGCGCACGTGGAAGGGCTCCTCCACCGCGCGTTCTCGGTCGTGCTCGTACGCGAAGGGGAGAACGGGCCGGAGCTGCTGCTCGCGTTGCGCTCGATGATGAAATACCACTCGGGCGGGCTTTGGGCCAACTCGTGCTGCTCCCACCCGCGCCTGGGCGAGGAGACCATAGAGGCCGCCTATCGGCGTGTGCACGAAGAGCTCAGGTGCGAGGCGATTGATCTGCACGAGATCTGCGCGTTCGTCTACCGCGCCGAGTTCGACAACGGGCTGTGCGAATACGAATACGACCACGTGATCGTCGGCCGCTGCGAAGGAACGATAGACCCCGACCCCGCCGAGGCGAGCGAAGTCCGCTGGATTGATTTCGAAACGCTTGCCGCAGAGCTCCAGGCCGAGCCACGCAAGTACGCCGCTTGGGCGCCCATCGTGTTCACGATGACGATGTCCCACTTGGCAAGCAGCCGATAGGAAAACTCAAGTACGTCCCTACGTATCCAGCCGCTGGCGAGCAACGAGCTCGGCGAACAGGCCATCCATGGCAATGAGCTCGTCGTAGGTGCCTTCCTCGGCGATGCGCCCGCCGTCCACGACCAGGATGCGGTCGCAATGGCGCACGGTGGAGAGCCGGTGGGCCACCACGACGCGCGTGCAATCCAGCGAGTCGAGCGAATCGGACACATGCTTCTGCGTCTTGTTGTCGAGCGCGCTCGTGGCCTCGTCGAACATCAAGATCTTGCGATTCCCGCAGATGGCGCGGGCAATCATGATACGCTGCCTCTGCCCGCCGGAGATGCCGCCCGAACCTTCCGTCACGAGCGTCTGCATGCCCATGGGCATCTTGCGGATGTCGTCCGCAATGCCTGCCAGCTCGGCAGCTGCCCATGCATCGTCGAGGGTGGCCGTCGGCGTCGAGATGGTGATGTTGGACGCGATGTCGCCCATGAACAGCTTGCCGTCCTGCATGACCACGCCGATGCGCTGCCGCAGCGACCGAAGGTCAACCTTGCTCACGTCATACTGTCCATAGAACACGGTGCCTCGTTCGGGCTGCTCAAACCCAAGCAGTAGGCGCATGATGGTGGACTTGCCGCAACCGCTCTTGCCCACGAGCGCCACGTACTCGCCAGGACGCACGGTGAACGAGAGGTCCTTCACGATGTAGGGGCTGTTCTCGCTGTAGCGGAACGTGAGGCCCGTGACCTCGATGGAGCCCGTCAGGTCCTCGACGCTCGGCTTGTCCTCGGCGATCTCGGGCTCGGCTTCCAAGATGGGCGCGGCCAGCTCGATCATGGGCCTGATCTCGGCCGCTTCGCTTGCAACTTGGGAAAGCGCCATGATGGCGGCCGTCGCCTGGCCGAACGCGACGTTGAAGGCCATGTAGTTCGCGACGGAGATCTGGGCTGTTCCGGCAAAGTAGTAGATGACGATGGTACCGAACAGGCTTACGAGCGTCACGAACGCCGGCAGGGCGCGGACGATAATAGGCCTGTTGTAGGTGGCGCGCGCGTACGGCGCATAACCGTGCGCCCACTTCGCGAAAGCGCGCTCCTCCGCGCCGGCGAGCTTGATCTTCTGGATGCCGTTCAGAAGCGCGGTGACCGTACCGGAGAGCTTCGCGGAAGCCTCCATCGTGGCTTTCGCGTAACGCGCCGTGAGGTTCGTGACGACGATGGTCAGCGCGGCCTCCACGGCGATGATCACAAATGCGGGAACCGCCAGAGGCGGCGCATAGCAGCCGATCTGGATGATGTACACAAGCGAGAAGAGCGAGGTCAACCCCGACCCCAGCGAGATCGAGGTGAGCGTCCGCGAAAGCAGCGTGATGTTCGCCACGCGGTTGGCCAAATCGCCCGCCGCATACTGCTTGAACACCGACGTGGGAAGCGAGAGGACGCGCGCAAAGGCAGCCGCCTCGCACGTGACGTCGAGCTTCATGGACACACGCGCCATCACGATATTGCGGCACGCGCTGATGAGGGCGGTCGAAATCGCCACGCCTGCGAGCAGCGCGCCAATCGGCGCGATGAGGCTGGCCTGCTTGGAGGGCGCCACGATACCGAACGCGATCTCGTTCGCCCACGCGGGGAACAGCCCGATGAGCGTGACGGCGAGCGCCGCCGCGATCACGAGCAGGTAATCGGTTTTCTCGAAGGCGCCGTGGATGAATAAGGCCAGGTCCCGGACCTTGAGCGGACGCGCGGGCAAGGGCTTGTAGAAGAACACGGCATCGGAGGCTATGTGCGACGCCACTTTCTCGTCCACCCTCACCTTCCGACCGCTTCCCGGCTCCAGGAAGTAGTAACCGCCCATGCCACGGGGCAAGAGGGCCACCGCATCGCCGGTGTCGAGATGGCCGAGCAGGGCGCCGAACGCGCGCTTGTACCATCCCTCGTCGAGCTGAACTATACGGTGCATCGTCCCCGAGGGCCGGCAGAGCCAGTCGATGCGCTCGTTCTTGTCCGTGATGCCCTCGGGCACCTCCCCGGGCTCCACCCGGATGAACTTCAGGCAGGCCTTCACGGCGCCGTCGTTCTGCTCGATGTCGTCCAACCCGATCTGCGGAGCGCTGTTGGAGTTGATGACGCTGGATGCAAGCTCCGCGTACGCACGCTCGATCATCGCGGAGTCTAGCCGCGCGCGCTCGTCTATTTGCGATTCCATCCAACTCATGCTAGTCGTTCCTCACAAGGTCTGCGTAAGCGCCGTCGGCGGCAATCAGCTCGTCGTGCGTGCCGCGCTCGACCACCTGGCCATCCTCGAGCACGATGATCTCGTCGCAGTCGCGGATGGTCGAAAGGCGGTGCGCCACCACTATGCAGGTGATACCCCTGTCGCGGATGCGGCGAATGACCGCGTCCTCAGTCTGCGCGTCGAGCGCGCTCGTGGCCTCGTCCAAAATGATGATCGTGGGGTCCTGCGCAAGCGCGCGTGCGATCTCGAGGCGCTGCAGCTGCCCGCCCGAGTAGTTGCGCCCGCCAGGCAGGATACGGCTCGAGTAACCGCCCTCGCGCTCGTTGATGATATCGCTGATTTCCGCATCGCGGCAGGCCAGGATGACTTCGAAGTCCTCGACCGAGCGGTCCCACAGCTTCACGTTGTCGGAAACCGAGTCGTCGAACGTGATGATGTCCTGGTCCACGACGGCCAGCGACCCGCGCAAAATCGGCCGCGGTATCTCGCTCAAGGGCGTGTCGTCGAAGCGGACCTCGCCTTCCCAAGGCTTGTAGAGCCCCGAGACCAGCTTCGCGATGGTGGATTTCCCGCAGCCCGAGCTGCCCACGAGCGCGACCCAGCTACCCGGCTCCAGGTGCAGGTTGAAGTCCTTGATGAGCGGCGGCTCCAACGGCGAGTAGCCGAAGGTCACGCCTTCCAGGTCAACTTGCCCGTACAGTTTCTCGCGCCCCGCAGAAGTCCGCACGCCCTGCGTGTCCTCCGGCTCCTCCGGAACGTCCACCTCGTAGCGCATGACGTCTTCCACGCGCTCCATCTGCGTCTGCATCTCCTGGACGGTCTGCCCCAGGTTGATGATCTGCGTGACCGGCATCATGAACGAAGCGAGGAAGCCCGTGAACACGAGCAGTGCACCAGGGGTGAACCTGCCCTCGACGATCAGCCAGATGCCCAGCACGAGCACGATAACGTTGGTGAGCTGCGTGAGGGCGGCCGGCACGGCGCCGAGGTACTCGTTCAACAGCGTCGTGCGTGCGGTGGACTCGTTCACCGACGCCTGGTAGCCGGCCCAGCGTCCGAAGTAGCCGACCTCGGCGCCGGAAGCCTTGATGGTCTCGATCATCTCGATGCCGCTCACGGTGGTGGCGTAGAGCTTGCCGGCAGTTGCCGTCGCAGAGCGCGAGATGTTCACGCGCTTCTTCGAGATGTAGCGCGCGAGCAGGGCGTTTATGACCACCGTGAACAGGCCTACGACCGTGAGCAGCAAGCTGTACTGCACCATGATCACGAGGTAGATGATCAGCATGACCCCGTTAATGAGGATTGGCGCGAGCTGGCCCACGAGCGCGAAGGCGATGGTCTCGTTCGCCGATTGGCGCTGCTGCAGGTCGCCTACCATGCGCTGCGAATAGAACTCCACCGGCAAGTGGAGCAGGTGGCGCATGAAGCGCGACGAGCTCACCACCGCGATCTTGCCCTGGATGCGCACGAGGTACACGGCGTTGAGCACCGAGACGAGCCCGATGATGGACGCGAGCACAACCATGAGGCCTAAGAGCGGCATAAGCCAGTCACGGTTGTTGCCGCTGAGAATCTGGTCGAGGAACACCTGGCCCATCGAGGTGTCGATCACCGTCACGAACGAGGTGATGGCAGCCGTCAGCATGACGAACGCGATAGCCGCCCCCAACCCTTCGAGGCGCTTCTTCGCATACTTTATCGTGCTGGGCTTGGTTCCGCCCTCTTCGAAGGCGTCGGTCTTCTCGAACGTGAGGGCGACGCCCGTGAAGCTTTCCTCGAACTCCTTCATGGGCACTTTGATCTCGCCGCGGGCGGGATCGTTGATCACGGCGTTTTTGCCCTTGAACCCGGCGAGCACCACGAAGTGGTTGAAGTTCCAGAAAATGATGCAGGGGAACTTGCCCTTCCTGCGTATGGCCGAGGCGGAATACGTCATGCCCTTGGCGGCCAGCCCGTAGCTGCGCGCGGCCTTGAGCACGTTGGACGCCTTCGAGCCATCGCGCGACACACCGCAGTCGGCCCGCACCTTCTCGAGCGGCACCCACCGCCCGTAGTAAGCCAGGATCATCGTCAGGCAGGCGGCGCCGCATTCGAGCGCCTCCATCTGCATGACTTGTGGGACCTTAGCGACCTTGCCCATCCACTAGCCCCAGTTCCTCAGTATCAGCGAAATGGGCGATACGCGGCTCGTCGTGATGTTGACTTTGAGCGGGACGCCCTCGGAAAGCTCCGACGTGTCGCCCTCGAACGTGACGACATACGCCCAATCGCCGCTCACAAGCGCGCTCACCAGGTAGTCGTCCTTCAAGATCTTTTTCGCTTCACCAGGTGAAACCGGGACGGCGGAGACTTCTGCGACATGCATGCGCTCCCCGCTCACATTGCCGATATCGCCCGGGTCGACCCCGGCGATTTCGTCGGACGACAAGAAGCACATCACCTTCCCGTCAATCGCCACGCCGGTTTTCGCGACGTTGGTGGTCACGGCCCCGAAGAAGCCCCAAGCAAGCAGGGCGAAGATCAGGCAAAGGCATGCGGCGAGCACCACCCACACGCTTGGGTTTGTCACGCGTACGTACTTGTCGAGGTCATCGGGGCTGCGTAGCTTCTCCGTGGCCTTCTTGTTGAATATCGAGCTAGAGGCGTCTGCCATCGTTGTTCCTCTCGAAATCCTCGCGTATCCGCGAGTGCACGCAAATTGCCTGTTCGCACGCTACCTGCCATCATACAACGAACAGGCATGACTTCGAGCATCTTCCGCTCAAATTGCAGGAAGGGGAAATTTCTGGCAAAAGCCGCTCTCGAACGAAGGGGCAGCTACGCCTCGGACCCTTCGGACCCCTCAGGCTCCTCGGGCTCTTCGGACTCCTTGTCCTCGCCGATGCGGGCATGCAGCGCAAGCACGTACTTCTCGGGCTCGTCCTTGAACGCAACGCATTGCCTCCCCCCGAACAGGCGCTTATGGGGGCAGCCGCCCACGCACATGGGCAGCCATATGCACTCACGGCATTCCTCGTCGGGCACGGGCGAGGCCGTGTTCAGGTACATGGTGAGGTTGTCGGGGTTCGACGCGGTCTCGAGGGGGTTCTTGGGGTCCCAATCGTGCGCGGTGCCGAAGGAGATGTCCGGCTTGTCGACGGCTTCCCAGCATTTCTGGAGCCGCCCCTGGTCATCTATGCCAACGGCCCAGAGGTGATGCGCCCCGCAATAGGTGCCGCGGCCGACATGGAACCGCCTTGCCTCTTGACGTATCCCCACATCGCTCGCATCCGCGCCGCACAGAAGCCCGACCTGCTCGCCGCGCTCGTCGGCGGTCTGGCTGCCGGTTACCGGTGCAGGGTAGTACATGAGGTCGTTGCCCGATTCTTCCGCCAGCTTCTCGATGAATGCCTTGAGCTCGTCTATCTCGGCCATATTCCCCTCATGCACGTTATGGCGGATGTGCACGTTGAACGGAAGCTTGAGATTGCGCAGGTTGCCCGTGATGCGCTCGAAAGTGGGCCCGCCGTTGGCGAGCCGGCGCGTTGCGTCGTGAGTGGCGCCGAGCCCGTCGATAGTCACTTGGCAGCTGTTGACTTTGTTGCGTTCCAGCATGTCGACGATCTCTTGAGTGAACAAGTACCCGTTCGTGATAATGCCCGCCGAATACTCCCCGCCGCGTTCTTCGACAAGGGCCATAAGCCTCTTTGAAAGCGAGTCGATGACGTTAGGCGCAAGTAGCGGCTCGCCGCCGAACCATGTCACGGACAGGTTCTTGGATCCGCTTGTCTCGAGCATGCGCTCGGCGAGCGCCACGATATCGTCCTGCACCTCGGGGCTCATCTTCCCGCGGCCATGGTCTTCGAAGCAGTAGGGGCAATCGAAATTGCAGCCCATCGTCGGGCAGATGGTGAGGCCGACTCCGCCTGCAACCCCGCAGCCGGCCCGGCCTATCGTGTCGAGGGCCGCCAGCTCGTCGAATTTGCAGATGATGCCTCGCTTGGCGAAGCGCTCGATGACGGGATGGTTCTCGTCGAGCTCTTCCAGCACGCTCAGCAGGTACATTTCGATGGGGGTGTACTCGGCGCAGTTGCCCTTGAACAGGTTGGCGATTGCGACCATCTTCGTGTCGGGCACCTTCGCGCAGAGGTTGTAGCGCGAGACATGCCAGCCCGCCTCGCCGGCGGTTCTGGATTCAGCCCGCTCAGTCGTCTTGCTCTCTTCTGCAGTCATCTTCTGTCCCTTTCGTTTGGTCATCGCCACGGGGCCGCGTTCGCATGAATTGCCTCTCGAGTTGCGGTTGTTGCAGCTGCTGCGGTTGTTGCAGCTGCTGCGGTTGTTGCTGTTGTTGCAATTATTCTAACAGGCAGGCGTTGGCGAAATGATAGAGCTTCGAGGGCTGCAGGGCTCCTGCGGTCCAGCGCGCCTTCACCCACTGGGGCATGAGCGTGAACGCATAGCGGCCTGTGCTCCCGTCCTCGAGCTCCACATTCATCGAGCGTGCGAACGCAGCGTCTCCGCCGAGCTTCCAGCGTCCGTCGGCCGCACCCAGCTCCTCAAGCTTTCCCATCGCTCGCGCGGCGGGGCCGTCCGTGAAGGACGCGAACACGGCGGCGGGCTGCTCGATGCCGAACTGGATGTCGAGGGCGAACGTGTCGCCGAGATGCCCGTCGTCATACACGTCGAACTGGAAATCGATTGCGCCGGAGGCAGTTGCCATGATTTCCCGCACTTGCGCAAGCATCACGTCGTCGTAAGCCTTGAAACCGATCTGGTCGAACACGCCGGCGAGGTAGGCCGGATCTTCCACGCATGCTTGCTTCACTTCTCCGAGGTAGCCGCAGACGCGCAAGGGCGATCCTGGCCGCCCTCTGAACAGGCCGAAAAACGACAGCTGCCATTCATCCGGCATGCGTGCCGCCATGTCGAGGTAAAGCTTGGCGCGCTCCGGCTCGCCGATTGCCGCACAGAACGGCTCCACCAGCTCCAGCCTTCCGCGCGGTTGGAAATGGACAGCCGCGCGAGGGAGCGCCGGGTCCTTCACGTCGAGCTCGAACCCGCAGCAAATGCCGCCGATATCCGAGCAAGCGCCCGCAAACCAATCGATCATCTCCCCGGTGCCCTCGGCCGCCTCCGACTCGACGCGCATGCCGGGCTTCAGCTTTCCGTAGAGCAATGTAACGTCGAGAAACGGCTTGCCTATGAGCGGGAACTCCAGGTAAACGCTGGGAAACTCCTCGCCGATCATGAAAGGCCGCGCCACCTTGCGCGCGCGGGCGAGACTCTCGCCGAAGAGCACGTCTCCGCGCCCGTCGTCGGCCGCCTGCAAGCAGAGCACCTCGAAAGAATCGGGGTATGAAGGGACCTTCATCATGTGGGTTCCTTTGATCGGTTTTCATGCTCCGACCTATTTTACGCAATACCGCTGGCTGCTGTCCTGGCGGATACGCGGGCTGCATGACGGTGGAGCATCGGTGGTTTGTCATGGGCGTGCGCCTAAATCGAATCGAAGGGGACAGTCCCCTTCGATCGACTCCAAGAACGCCCTGAATCGCCCGATGTCATGTTTTCCAGCCAGTGGTTCTGGGTTGCGCAAAACGCTGGGATCCGTGTTCTTGCAAGCTTGGCCCGCCATTAAGCCATATAATGAGTGCCGACCACAACGAGAGAGGCCCCATGGGAGACAAGCACGACTTCAACCTAAGCTGGAAAACTTGCATGAAGCTGGCAATCAGCGTGCTGGTGGTGTTCCTGGTCATCCATTACTGGGGCGCGGTCGAGGGCTTCGTGGGCCTGCTGCTCGGCGGCATGCTCGCCATCTTCGCCGGGCTCGTCATCGCTTACATCATCAACATCCCCCTGCGTTTCTTCGAGCGGAAGCTGCCCGGCCCCACGGGCGACGGCACCCGCAATCGCGCGCTGTCGCTCGCGCTGTCCGTCATATGCGCCGTAGCCGTCTTGCTGTTCGTGGGAATCCTGGTGATCCCGCACCTCGTCGAGGCAATCATCACGCTGGCGCAGGAAGCCCCGAGATTCGTCGATTCGGTCACGAGCAACGAGGTCATCGCCTCGTTCATCCCCGCCCAGCTCCTCGGCCAGCTGAAATCCATCGACTGGAAGCAGGTCGTGAACGACGTCGCAGGCTGGCTGCAGTCAGGCGTCGTGCAATCGCTGCCGCAGATCGTATCCCTCGTCGGCGCAATTGGCGCCTGGTTCATGGGCATCATCCTCGCGTTCTGGTTCCTGGGCGAGAAAGACAAGCTCTCGGAGGGAGTCCATTTCCTGATCAGGTCCTACATCAGCAAATCCGCCGACGAGAACTTCTCGCGCGCAACCAAGGTCGCCGACGAGTGCTTCCGCGGGTACTTCGTGGGCGCAGCGCTCGAGGCTGTCATCTTCGGCAGCCTCGTTACTGTCGCCTGCACGATAGCCGGCATGCCCAGCGCGCTGATGCTGGGTGCGCTCATCGCCGTCATGTCGCTCATCCCCATGATCGGCGCGCTCATCGGCGCCATTCTCGGCGCCATCATCATTTTGGCGACCTCATGGCAGCAAGCTATCGTCTTCCTGATCTTGTTCTTCGCCGTGCAGCAGATCGAGGCGAACTTCATCTACCCGCGTGTCGTCGGCAAGCACGTGGGCCTTAACGGCTTGTGGCCGCTCATCGGCGTCACGCTGGGCGTCGCGCTGTTCGGCTTCGTTGGCGCCTTCGTCGGCGTGCCCCTCACCGCCACCATCTTCCGCATCGTGGAATCCGACATCAGCCGCCGCGAGCAGCTTCCCGAAGACGGACCCACCCCGCTCGAGAGGCTGCATAAGTCGTTGTCTGATTAACGGTCCGGGCTACTTTGCCGTCCGCTTCTTGCGGGCGGCTTTCTTCTGCGCCTCGGTCATGGGGGCGTAGTCGCGGTCGTACCCGGGGGCGTCCATGTGCGAGACGGCCCACAAGTACAGGCTCGCCACGCTGCCGTATGGGCTGTAGCGGCGGCGGTATTTCTCGAACATTTGGCGCGTGACCTTGCGATGGTGGTAGACCATGCGCATGCCGCGGTGGATGGCGAGGTCGCCGAAGCTGAGGATGTCTGGACGGCCCAAGCAGAACAAGAGCAGCATCTCGGCCGTCCACTCGCCGATGCCGGAAAGCGAGCTGAGGGCGGCGATGGCCTCGGCATCCGACATGTGCGCGACGGCGTCCAGGTCGAACTCCCCCGATTCCACCTTCTCGGCGAAGCCCTTGATATAGCCGGCCTTCTTGAACGTCGTGCCGCACGATTGCAGCTGCTCGAGGGTTGCCGCGTTGACGGTTGCGGGCGTGATCGCGCCAAGGGTTTCCTGCAGGCGCGCCCACACGGTCGCCTGCGCGGCTGACGAGATCTGCTGGCCGATGATGTGGTGCACGACGGCGGCGAACAGGTCGCCCTCCTCCATCATCTCGCGGTTCACATGGCCTATCACGTCGATGGCCTGCGCGAGCTTCGGGTCGCGCGCCTTGAGGTGGGCGACCGCCTCGTCACCGTATTCGAAATAGCGGGCCATGATACCCCCGTTCAATCTAGGACGCCTGCTTTGGACCTTACGCCTTAAGAGCCTCGTTCGATCTAGTATGCCCGCTTTGGACCTTGCGCTTAAAGGCCTCTTCTGACCTAGGACGCATGCCCTAGATCTGGCCCCGAAGACCCCTTTTATTCTAGGACGCCTGCTCAGAGCCCGACCCCTATGAGCCGTTTTCGCACATGCCCTACCGCACGATTGCGAAAGGCAACGCGCGCATGCCGCTACCAGCCGATGATCATGCCCTCGGCGCCCTTTCTTGGATGCGCGTCGAGCATTTCCTGCGGATACTCGGCCTTTCCTTCCGCGAGCTCATCGAGCAGGGCCTGCTTGTCCTGAGGCAGGCGGCCCAACACGGACACCGGGTTGCTGATGTGCGAACCGAAGAACACGCAGTCGTCTAGATCGAGCGCCTCGAGGAACGCAACCTCCTCGTCGATGTACTGGCCCATGGTCGACTCGACGAACTCGCCGCGCTCGAGCATGCCCTCGAGGGGCGTGCCCGGATCCACGTGAAGGGGCGAGACGAAGATCAGGTACGGCTTGACCTCGTTGACGATGCGGGCGTTTGCCGCGGCGTGTTCCTCCATACGCGCAGGTCCCGCAGCCGCGTTGATGATGTTCACGCTGAAGCGCAGCCCGGCATCACCCAGGCGCAGCAGCTGCGTGCGTGCCGTTGCGGCGTCGTAGCCCTTGTTCATGAAGGAAAGCACGTCGTCCAAGCCTGACTCGAGCCCGATGTTCCACTCCGTGAAGCCAGCCTGGGCAAGGGCGCGCAGCTCCTCGTCGGTCTTCGTGGCGATGTTCTGGACGCGGGCGTAGCCGGTGATCTCCCTCACCTGCGGAAGCCCCGTCCTGATGATACGCGCAATTTCGAGCAGGCGCTCGGCGGGCAGGCAGAACGCATCGCCGTTTTCCAGAAAGACGCGCGTCGCGCCCGGGCGCATCGACGCCGCCTCGGCCACATCGGCCTCGACCTCGTGCAAGGGCGACACTTCGAAAGGTACGTCGCGGTACATGCTGCAGAAGGCGCACTTGTTGTGGCTGCAGCCCTTCGTCACTTGGAGCAGCAGCGAGTTAGCCTCGTACGGTGGGCGGAAGGTCGTGCCGGAGTAATGCATTGTGCCTCCTAGTCTCAGAATGCCTGGACACACCAGGTTGCAGACTTTCAATGAGCGGGACGCGCCTTTCGCCTGGTGGCGCGTCCTTCGCCGGGGGCACGCCCTTCACTGGGAGGCGCGCCTTGCACTCGGGGAACGCGCCCCGCGGACGGCAGATTTACCCAAGCGAAAAACACGTCCCCGCTCGCGTGCCTACGCGTTCGGGCCCCAGATGACGATGCGCTGTTCGGGCGCGAGGTACATGCCATCGCCCTCGGCCACGCCGAGCACGTCGTAAATCGGGTCGAGCATCTGCACATTCACGTTGACGCGCAAGTTGCTGATCGGATGGGTGTCCAGAAGCACGCTCGGCAGTTGGTCCGGAGTCATCACGACCGCCCACTCGTTCGCGATCTTCCCGATGTAGTCTTTGTAGTCGAAGCCGTCGGTCTTCGCCGCCAGCTCGAAGCAGGCCTGCAAGCCGCAGAGGTCCGCAGCAGCCTCGCCGATGACGAGCCGCCCGTCAACCTTCTGTTCAGGCGCAACTTCGATCGTGTTGTAGTACGAGGCAAGGGTGGAGCACTTCAAGACGAAGGAGTCCACGTCGGCGTCGGTGAACACGGGATTGGGCGTGCCGTACGCATCGAGCTGCGACCCCGTGTAGTCGAAGCCGTGGCTGATCTCGTGGCCGACTGTCCAACCGAGGCCTGCAAGCAAGTCGGCGTCAGTCATGTCCTCGGCATAGACGGCGCTCGTCACGTAACCGGGAAGGATGTTGATGGAGTTCGACGTCGGGTCGTAGAAGGCGTTTGCCATGGCCGGGCTGTAGTAGAACCACGGCGCTGCAGCTACGGCGGGCTGGTTGATCAGCTTGCTCTCGCAGTCGTAGCGGTATTGCTTGAGCTTCAGGTAGTTGGACAGGAGCGTACCGCCCTTCTCGGTTGGCGTCAGCTCGAGATCGCTGTAGTCGAAGTACCCGCCCACAGGTTCCAATATGTTGAGCGTCATGTGGTCGAGCTTCTCGATGATGCGCTGCTGGGATTCCTCGCCCATCCACGGGGTGTTGTCGACGAGATCCTTGTACGCGTCGACGAGGTTCTTGGAAAGGGTCTCGATGCGCGCCTTGGCGTTCGGCCCCAACACGTCGTCGACGTACGTCTTGGAGACGACATTGCCCAGCGTGTCGAGGCTCGTGCAGGCGGTGTAGGCGAAGCTATCCGCGTCGGTTGCGGGTTGGCCATACGACTCGAATATGGAGTTCATGAACGACGGGTCGCGGTACGGGCGCGTCTCGCTGAGCACATTGGCTTTAGCTACGAGCTTGATCGCATCCAGGTTGTCCTCGGTCCACAGCTCGCCGAAAGCCTTGAGCCAGCCCTTTTCGGTGGTATACGTCTCGGCGCCGGCCTTTCCCATCTTGCCGAGCGTCTCCTTCAGCGGGAAGTTGGGAGCCATGGCGCGCAGTTCATCAAGCGTGAAATAACTCTCGCGTGCGGTCTCCGCCATAAAGCCGTAATCGGCATTCAGATACGTACCTGAGGCGGTGAGGTGCTTACCGTGCGCCTTCTCGAACTCGATGAGCTGCGCTGCAACGCCTTGCGCCTCTTTTTGACTCATGCCCGCGGACATGAAATCAATGATCGGGTACATCGTCATATTCTGCAACACAGCTGCTATGTTCTGGTTGACCTGGGGGTCATCGGACTCCTGATAGTACGTGCCGCCCACGAGCAGCGCGTCGCAGAGCACAAAATCGGGGTTGATTCCCACGATGTTCTTGGCACGCGTGTCGTTGTTCGTCAAGCACGCCAGTATGAATGGGCTGAACGGGAAGTCATCCGCCGCGAGCAACGCGTTCATCTCGTCGAGTGAGCTGACCGCATCGATGCGGTCGAGGTAAGGCTGCAGCTCGGAGAGCCCCGTGGCCTTCAGCTTCTCGGTGTCGGCTGCCTGGCTGTAGAAAATGCGCAGCTGATCCAGGTCATGGCCGGTCTTGGACTCGTCCTTGATGATTGCCGAGATTGCAGCCTTCATCTCGCCAGCGCGTTCAATTGCCACCCCGGTATTCTGACCCTGGTGAGCCGCGAGGTATTCGTAGTTGTAGTGCGTGTACAGGTCGTCCTTGGCCTCGGGTCGCTCTGCTGGCAAGTTACCCGAGAGAACCGATGTGACCCAGGGCTTGCCCGCAAGCTCTCCCGGCCCCTCGGACGATGCGCTGGCGTCAGATGCTGCGGCGCTGGCCTCGGATGCTGCGGCGCTGGCCTCGGATGCTGCGGCGCTGCCCGCTGAGCTGGCCTCAGATGCCACGGAGCTGGCAGCCGACGCGCTCGCAGACGCCTCGGAACCGCCTCCCGATGAGGCGGAAGAGCTCACCGCATTGCCGCCGCAGGCGACAAGCACCAACGCCATCGCCAATGCGAGGGCAAATGCAGCCAACTTGCTTACGTGTTTCATATGACTCCCTTCCTCCCCAATCGAACAGGAACCGCGAGCGAATAGCACGCCCCGCTCATCGACCAACAAGAACGCGCGAGCGAAAAGCACGCCCTGTTCATCGACGAACAGGAACGCGCGACCGATAAGCACGTCCCCCATTCATCAACAAACAAGCGCCGCGAACGAAAAGCTCGCCTCCGTTCGCCCCTTCCCCTCGTTGCCGTTCGCCGCGAAACGGCTGCGAAATCGGCTAAATTCCCAGCATCTCGCTGTACACGGCCAGCGCGCCATCGGTTTCATGGGCGAGCACGCGCTTGGCCAGGACCTTGCCTAGCTGCACGCCTTCCTGGTCGAAGCTGTTCAGGTTCCAGAGGAAGCCCTGGAACATGATCTTGTTCTCGAAATGCGCGAGCAGCGCTCCCATGGATTCCGGCGTGAGCCTCTCTCCGATGATGATGCTCGACGGCCGCCCGCCGTCGAATTTCTTGTTCAGGTCCTCGTCGTCTTTGCCGCATGCGAAGGCGACGATCTGCGCAGCCACGTTGGCGCCCAGCTTCTGCTTGCTGTAGCTGCCCTGGATCAGGACGTCCGTCTTGCCCTGGTTCTCCCTGAACCCGACGAATTGCAAGGGGACGATGTCCTTGCCCTGGTGAAGCAGCTGATAGAAGGAGTGCTGGCCGTTGGTTCCGGGCTCGCCGAACAGCACCGGCCCGGTGGGGTAGTCCACCGGCTCGCCGAAGCGGTTGACGGACTTGCCGTTGGATTCCATGTCCGCCTGCTGCAGGTGGGCCGGGAAACGGGAGAGCGCCTGCGAATAAGGCAGGACCGCCGTGCTCTCGTATCCCAGGATATTCCGCTCGTACACCCCGATAAGGGCGTCCAGCATCGCCGGATTCTCGAGCGGTTCCGCGTCTGCGGAAAGGCGGTCCGTTGCGGCGGCGCCTGCGAGGAACTGCGCGAAGACCTCGGGACCGAAGGCCAAGGACAGCACTGCGCCGCCCACCGCCGAGGAGGAGGAATACCGGCCTCCGATGTGGTCGTCCATGAAGAACGCTTCCAGATAGCCGCTATCTTGAGCCAGAGGCGAAGTCTGGCTGGTGACGGCGACCATATGGTCGGCCGGATCGAGCCCCGCTTTCACAAGGGCGTCTTTCACGAACGCCTCGTTGGTCAGCGTCTCGAGCGTGGTGCCGGATTTCGAGACGAGGATGAAAAGGGAATGGGCCACATCTATGGTGCTCAGCACGTTCACCGCGTCATCGGGGTCGACGTTGCTGATGAAGCGGGCCTCCATCTTCAGGGCGCCTTCGGCGCGAGCCCAGTTCTCCAGCGCCAGGTACACGGCCCGGGGACCCAAGTCGCTTCCGCCGATGCCGATTTGCACGACGGTCGTGAAAGCCTCGCCGGATGCGTTGGTTATCTCGCCGGCATGCACTTTGCCCGCGAACTCGTCGATTCGCCTTTGCTGCTCCACGTAGAACTCTCGCTTGTCGACCCCGTCCGCCACGACGGGATCGCCCAGCTGCCCACGGGTTAGGTGGTGGAGAACCAGGCGCTTTTCCCCGGTGTTGACCATGGCTCCGTTATACAGCTCGGCAAACTTTTCGCTCAACTGCGCTTCCTTCGCCAGGTTTGCCAGCTTTTCCAAGAGGGAGTCGTCTACCCGCTTGGCGCCATAGCTGTACGAAAGCCCGCACGCCATGGGCACGATGTAGCGCCTCACCCGCTCGGCGCCCTCTTCCCCTGCCAGGGCCACGCGCAGGTCAACCCGCGTGGGGTCAGCCACGAGCGCCTTATATGCATCCAGTTGATCGAGGTTTCTCCAGTCTGCCATTTCTTCTCCCTTTGTTGATCGAGCTAGACGAAGCGAAGGCTTGGTCGTTTTTTGCATTTTACGCCATACGGCAGACGGGAAGGGCGGGCATCGCTGCATTTCGGTGTCTGACAAGCACGGGAGGGAGTACAGGTGACAGTTGGGGAAGAGGAACACCGGGGGCAGTGCGAACGCAGGGGGAGAACACGGGAAGAATAGGGGAAGCTCATCGCGCTCGGGACGCGAAGGGAGGGGAAGCGCAGGGAGAACACATGGAACTGTTCCCCGCGCCCGGCTCGAGCGAACCTTGCGTGTTGTATCATGGCCAGCAAGGAGAACTACGACCAAGGAGGCAGCAAATAGAGAACAACCCTGGCGTACCGAAAGAGTTCAAGAAAGTTCCCGAAGAGGTGCTGGAAGCCATAAGCGGCGGCGTGGACATCTCGGGCTACTCAAAAGAAGATCTTGCTAACATTTTTCATTATTTCGAAGAAGAATACGGTACAAGCATCAATGTATTGGCACCTAAGCTGGCGCCGTTCGGCGTGACGGCAGACGACATCGATCAATCACGGCGAATTGCAGTTGCCAACGGATCGACGTCTTTCTGGCCCTGGTACCTGGCCGACATGCTCATGGAGCGCAACGCCTATATACTATTGGGAGCAGGAATTACAGACTCCATTGAACGCATGCCGATTGCAATGCGCGCATACGGGCGAACATGCCGTCCCCGCGCGCATGCAATTCGGCGTTTCATAGCTCGACCTCAGCATCATTAAAGGGTGGTGATTGCATTGGATCAAGGGCAACGCACCCTCTTGATGCGCGGCATGGGGATTTTCGCCGCCGTGCTCGTGGTGATGCTGGCCGTGGGGACGTTTTCGGACTACCAGATTGCACAGGCGATCTATACGCCCGACAATCCCCTCGTCATCTTCGCCTCGACCTTGGGGCTTTTCCCGTTGGCGTATCCCGCTTGCATCCTTTTGGGCGTGCTTGTGCAGCGCTCCTTAGTCAGCCAGAAGCCGCGGGTGCTGTGTATTGCGGGCGCCGTTGCGGGCGTGGTGCTTGCGGTGATTTTCGGCGCGCTCGCCACGATGGCGATTCTTTCGTTACGCGACGGCTTCAGCGGAATAGTCGGGGCCGAACTTCCCTCATCTATTGGGTTGGGCATCGGCGGCGTCATCGGCGTCATCCTGTGCGCGCTGGGCTTCCAAGCCGGCAAGGCGAACGACGCAAAAGACCTGGCGCGCCGCGTGCTCGTTGTGGTCGTGGCGCTGGTGGTCTCGTACCTGGCGGTCGAGATCGTGAAAAACTTCATGGCGCGCCCGCGTCCGCGCCTGCTGTTCGCGGGATACGAGGGCATCGAGTTCTGCCCCTGGTATTGCAAGTCCTCGGGCGTCGGGGAGCTCATGGGGGCCTATGACATCGAGAGGGACGCCTTCAAGTCCTTTCCCAGCGGCCACTCCATGCAGGCGGCCGGTTTCCTCCTCGCGTTCTACGGCCTGAGCCTCGTCTACCCCAGCCTGCGCAAAAGGCTGGGTATCGCCCTTGCAATCGAGATCGTGTTCGCGCTTACCGTCATGGCCTGCCGCATGATCCTGGGCGCCCACTTCCTGTCCGACGTCAGCGTGGGCGCGTTCGTGAGCGTGGCCGCGTTCTTCGTCGTGATGACGCTGCACGCTCGCAAATGACCGCAACTCCAGCAATGTGGAAAAGGGTCAGACCCTTTTCCACATTGTGACGGCGTTTGTGAGCGAAACGCTTGCGGCTTTCGCGCAGCTCAGACGGTGAAATGCTGCATTTGCCCGCAAGCGGCGGATGTGGAAAAGGGTCTGACCCTTTTCCACATAGGGCTAACACTCGACCATGCCGAGGAATCGTTTCACCTCGGGGGCGTGCTCGTCGTCGAAAAGATCGCTCGCTGCAACGACGCAGCGCAGCTGGCCATCGAGGATGATGCCGACGCGATCTGCGAGGGTCTGGGCTTCGTTGAAATCATGCGTGACGAACACGATAGTGCAGCCAAAACCCTCGTGCACCTCACGGAGCAGGCCGTACATGGCGACTTTCGTCGTGGGATCGAGCGCCGAGAAAGGCTCGTCGAGAATCAGGATGTCGGGACGGAGCACCAGGGCGCGCGCTAACGCAGCGCGCTGTGATTCGCCGCCGCTTATGACGCCAGGGTATCGATCGGCGAGATGTCCGATTCCGAACAACGCAAGCATCTCGTCCACGCGCTCGCTGATGTCGTGACGACGTGGACGTGCGCGCTTCAAGCCGTAGGCTATGTTGTCGCGCACGGTCATGTGAGGGAACAACGCGTAATCCTGGTATAGAACACCCAGGTGGCGCTGCTGGATGGGGAGCGTATCTACGTCCTTGCCGTCGAGCAGGATCTTACCCTCGTCGATGGGATACGCGCCGGCAATCGCTTCCATAAGCACGGTTTTGCCCGATCCGGTCGTGCCCAATATTGCGAAGATTTCGCCCGCCTCAACCAACAGCTCGTCGACTGTCAGCGTAAACTCGCCACGTGTCACCCGCAAACCGCGTATGTCTATGCTTCCGGCCATGGCCCTCTCACATGGTCACTTACCCCGCGAGCGGCTGATCGCCTACGGGGTCGTTGATTGGTAACTCTTGTTTGCGTGTGCGACGCCGTCGCTCGACGCGGCTACCGCCAACAGGCTTGCTCAAAACGTTAGCCGCCACAAGCGTGACGGCAGAGACGATCAGCATGATCATTGCCGTGGCCATCGCCGTGTCGGTATTACCCGTCGAAATGGAGAGATACACGCTGCCTGGCAGCGTTTCCGTGCGCATGCGCGTAACGCCTACGAGCATGAGCGTCGCGCCGAACTCCCCCATGCCACGAGCCCAAGTGAGCACGAACGTCGAGATAATCGAGTTGCGGCAAATGGACAAAATGATGGTGCGAAACGTCTCAAACGAGCTCGCGCCGAGCGTTTTCGCCACGAACTCCATACGCGGGTTCACATCGCCAAACGCCGTGCGTACCATGCGAATCGAAAACGGTAGGTTGACGATAAGCTGAGCGAACACGATTCCCACAGGCTGGAACACCACCGCAAACCCGATGTCTTTTAGGGCCTTTCCCGCTGGAGATGAGAACATGAGCAACAATGCGAAACCCAACAAGATGTAGGGCAGCGAGAGCGTCAGCTGCATGAGCGTTTCCGCCGCACGCTTGAGCGGCATGTTCGTTCGCGTGAGCGCATAGGACGTCGGCAACGCCAACAGGAGGCAAAGCGTCGTCGAGATAGTCGACGTCACCACGCTCATGCGCAGGGAGAACATGACCTCGTCTGATGTGACCGCCTGGCCGACATGCGTGACGCCACCTGCGATGATGGTCAGAATCGCGCCCCCGATGAACAGCAAGGGAACACATGCGATGACGATGCAGAGCGCAGGAAACAAGTCGCGTTTGCGGCCTGCATGCTTATTCTGGGAATGCGGACGAATCGACATAAAGACATTAGCTACGTTGCGGGCGCCGGCTTCCACCAACGCCCGCAACGCAAGGGAAAGAATACGCTATGCCAGTTCGTAGCCGTACTTTTTCCAAGTTTCCTGAGCAGCCGCGGAGCCCAGGTAATCTTGGAACGCTGTTGCAGCAGCTTCGTCGGCCACCGAGGTGAGCAGAGCAGCCGGAACGACCTTCACGTAGCTGTCGAGATCGGGCGTACCAACGATCGTGGCTCCGTCAGCCTTGACGTTCTCCTTCCAGACGATGCCTGCATCGCCTTCGCCGCTGGCAAGCGCCGAAGCAATCTGCGGAGCGGTCGTAGTCGTGGTAACAGCGCCTCGCGCCTGGAGGCCTTCCCAAATGCCCGCATCGGTGAGCGACTTCTTGGCAATCTTGCCGATCGGGGTCGATTCTGGGTCGCCGATGAGAAGCAGATCGACATTGGCCAGGTCGGCAAGGCTGGCAATGCCCTTGGGATTGTCGGAAGGCACCGCGATGACTGGGATGTGCTTGACGAGGCTCTTGCTCTCCTTCACGTACTGTTCAACCGGCTTGAGCTCCTCGGCCGAACCTGCAATGAAGAAGTCACCTTCTTTCGTGGTGTCAATCTGCGTCTGGATCTGGGCGGCGTTGGCGAACGTGACGTTCATCTTGCAGCCAGTCTCGGCTTCGAAAGCTTCGGCGATCTCGGTGAACGGATCGGTCATGCCCGCACCGCAATAGATGTTGAGCTGAGCGCCCTTGAGCGATGAGGCAGTTGCGGATGCGCTGCTAGCAGCCGCCCCGGAAGAGCTGGCCTGTGAAGCCGCTGAAGAGGCGGCGGCTTCGGCACTTGCAGAAGTGCTTTTCGCCTCCGACGACGAGCTGCCAGACGGCGATCCGCCAGACGACGAGCAGCCGGCCAGCAGCGCGCTTCCTGCAAACGTAATGCCCGCAATACCCGTGAGTTTCAGCATATCGCGTCTCGAGTACAGCCGATCATTTGCCTTGTTTACCATCATGGTTCCTCGCTTCCTTCCCTAACCTGTGTAAGTAATCCGAAACCAGATTATTCTCGAACAAGCTTGCTTTCACAGTGTTAGATTATTCTTGTTAATGATGCTTTTCAACCAAGCATATTACTGTGATTAAAATAATTAGAGGGGGCAAGCATGCTGCGCATTTCAGATGCACGTTTGGACTACTTCATGGCCGAAGACGTGCCCTATGTTGACTTGACAAGCATGATCCTGGGCATAAGCGAGGCTTCGGGAACCATGGAGTATTTCTCGCGTGAGGCGTGCGTGGTCGCCGGCGTCGACGAGGTGGCGCGCTTGGCGAAAAACGCAGGCTGCACGGTGGATGTGTTCGCAAAAACAGGCAATCGCATTGCGCCTGACGAGCCGATACTCCAGGTACGTGGATTGGCGGACAATCTTCATCAGGTATGGAAAGTTGGCCTGAACCTGCTTGACCACCTGAGCGCCGTCGCCACGAAAACACGCACAATGGTGGACGCCGTCCACGAAGTCAATCCGCAGTGCGAGGTACTGACCACCCGCAAGAGCATGCCCGGCTGCAAGGACCTGCTCGTCGAAGCGGTCATGGCGGGCGGCGCTTTTCCCCATCGCCTGGGGCTATCGGAGACCGTGCTCGTGTTCGACCATCATATGAAGTTCCTCGGCGGCTTCGATGAGTTTGTGAAGCGCATCCCCGAGTTCCGCAGCCGCTGCATCGAGAAGAAGCTGTTCGTGGAAGCCTCCGCCAATCAGGCGCGCATCCTTGCCGCTGCCGGCATCGACGGCATCCAATTCGACAAGGTGCCTGTTGAGGAGCTAGCTGCCCTTGTGAAGGACCTACGCGCCGTGAACTTGCATATCACGCTCATCGCGGCTGGAGGCGTTAACCCGCAAAACGCCGCCGCCTACGCTGCCACCGGCGTCGACGGCCTTGCCACAACAGCCCCCTTCACCGCCAAGCCCATCGACATGAGCGTCCGCATGACAGCGGAATAAAATGCTTGCCCGCAAGCGACCGATGTGGAAAAGGGTCAGACCCTTTTCCACATTGTGACGGCGTTTTTGAGCGAAACGCTTGTGGCTTTCGCGCAGCTCAAACAGTGAAATGGCGCATTTGCCCGCAAGCGGCGGATGTGGAAAAGGGTCTGACCCTTTTCCACATCAAAGTCATGGTACCGTGACGCTAAAACAGCAAGAGCACAGCCGAACCGACGCGAAGCTCAGAGCTGCCGCTTCGCAAGCTACGCGATGATCACACAATCGATGGCCCGTATACGAGCGCAAGGACGTCGATAAAATCATCAGAGATGCGGTACACGATCACGAACGTTGAAACGGGAATTTTCCTGATGCCGATCCCATAACGATCTGAGAGGCTTTGCCTAACGTTCGCCGATCCAAGCTCGGGGTTTTCCGGGAGCAACGAAATCAGGTTACGGATATGGTCGCGCACACGTTGAGAGTAGATTCCAGCGAGCGCATAAACGAACTCGTCGGCGATACGGAGCTTCTTAGGCATAGCGGCTCCGCATAGCATCGGCCCTTTCGAAAGCATCGTCGATGGATTCCGTGAACCGTCCTGCCCCGATATCGGCCACACCGCGCCCAACCGCTTCGAGCAGGCGAGCCTCGTACGCAGCATCTTCGCGCTCAGCCGCGATTCGCCGCTCGAAGGCCTCCTCGCTCGCAAAAACGAACCCGGTTCCCCCCTGCTCGGTTATGCGAACCAAATCCGCTCGGGCCGCCTCCTTCACCTCGGACGTATTGCGTTGCAAAGCGGTCATCGAATAAATCGCTTCCATATTCGCTCATTTCTATACGTATTATCATCTGTTATTTTATCGTTATTATATCAGCGTATTCTACATACCTCAACGTTTTTGAGAACGCGCTTGCCGCTGAGGTTGCTGCCAAGCCAGCAGATTTTCGGGCTCAGCGAATCCGCTACGTCTATCTAGGAGCGCCTATACGAACAGTGATGAACGGGGACGGCGATTGTGAAGCGAACCTCACGCGGCTTTTGCATAGCACCGACAGTGGGATGATGCACTTGTCCGCAAGGAGCGGATGTGGAAAAGGGTCTGACCCTTTTCCACATTAGCAACTGCCGCCCTTATTCTTCTCTAACTCGGCTTGTATGATCCGAAACAGCATATCTGCGAGTTGCGCCTTCTCGTCACCGTCGAGCGGGGACAGGAAGTCGGCTGTAGCCGCGTCGCGCTCGGCATCCCATTCGGCCAGCTGTTCTTTTCCTGTCGGGGTGATGCGCAAGACCTCCCCAGCAACCTCTTCGAGCACGCGCTCGGCAAACCCCCGCTCGACGAGGAATGAAACGGCCTCAAGAACACGCTCGTCATCCACGAGCGTACGCTTGGCCAGCATATCGCAGGCGAAGAACCCTCCCTGGCGACCGGCGGCCATGAGAACCTTGCGCTCAGCCGACTCGGTGTGACGATCCTGCAGGATGTTCGCCATGATGTTGAGCCCGTGCATGATGCGCATGTCGCTGGAAGGCATCGGACCACCTTGCGGAGCCTTCTCCGCGCCCCCCGAACGCATAATCGGCGGCTTGCGACGTTCCGGAACGGGCTTGCCATCGACCCATAGGTCGTGGAAGGCTTTTCCCCGACCGCATCTGTAGCCGCTCACCAAGCATCCGAAATGGCAACCCGGGCAAACCGGCGCTTCTGCATTCACGTTCACCGTGCACCCCTTGTCTGTAGTTTGCCGATCTGAACCGGCCCGATTGCTTTCCATGAGAAGCGTTTCCACGCCAAGCTTGCACAAGGTTTCCAAAGAAAGATTATTCTTAAACAAGCCTACTTCAATAGCATTAGTTTATCCTTGCTTAAATCGATTTTCAATCAAGGATATAACTTCAGTTTGAATAACGTGACTGCAGAAGGCTGTTCGCGCATTTCAGGTTTATGATTCGATCGAACGATGGCGTGTGTGGCCTTACGATTGCGCGATGAGTCCGCTAACAGGAATCATTCTTTCCGCGAATTATTATTCGCAAATGTAATTAATATTCTTACAATAGATTATTTTTAGTTGCGATGAATTACATCTTTCGCGGATTTACACTCCGTTCGTCGGAAGCTCCAATTCGGAGCTAAATTGCCGCTCTCAACGAAAGGAGTAGTCATGGGTTATATCGACGAGCTGGCCGCCGCGAAGGCGCAATGGGGAGAGTTCGCGAAGCTGAGTCCGGATGTTATCGAAGGCTTTGGCCAGGTACGCAGCGCAAGCTGCAAGGACGGCAAGGCCATTGACTTCAAGACCATCGAGCTGATCAGCGTAGCGGTGAGCGTCGCAAGGAAGTGCGAGCCTTGCATGCTGGCTCATGTTCAGGTTTGCGTCGATTTGGGCGTGACGCGCGAGGAGCTGGCTGCCGCCCTCAATCCGACGATCATGCTGTGCGGCGGCCCCGGGTGGGCATATTCCGCAAAGGCTCTTGCTGCCTTCGACGAGATGAGCGCAGCGAAGGAATAGCGCGCGTCTCGAAGCAATACTGAACGGGCTGCAGCTCGCGAAGAGCTGCAGCCCTTTGTTTCTACATGGACACGAGAGCGGTGCGCCAACCTCTCGTCCACGCACATAACCCTGCAGGTCGCTTTAGATAACCAGCGTGCCCTCGTCGGTGCGCACGGAGCACTTTGCATGCATGTAGAAGCCCCACTGGATGTGCTTAGAAATATCGCAACGGGAAGCCTGCGCAGTACCGCCGCCATTGAAATCGGCCAGATGGTACGGGTCGTTGAACGAACGGCGATAATGCTCGTTATACAGAACGATCGGACGGTTGTTAACGCTGAGACCGACGGAGAAGTAGTAGAAATCGAACGTAAGCTCTTTCACCTCTGCCTCGCCGCCGACGCGCTTCACATTCATGCAGCCAGTCCATTGCTTGCGATCGTGATGCTGCTCCCAACGGCTCTCGACGTCGAGCTCTCCAGTAGCTTCGACCTTTATGCCGCAACCCTCGGCGGTCTTCGTAACCGTGCCCTTGCCTTGCAAGGAGTAGTTGTCATCCTGCGTTGCCTCGTCGCAGCCGACTGCCGGCAGGTAAGCGCGAATGATCTGGATCTGCTCGTTGGTCAGCTCCGTGCCTGCAGGGCAAGTCTCCATGATCTTCTCGATGGTGGCGTATATCTCTTGCTCGTCATCAGGCACGTCAATGAGCGTTGACGGATCCTCGTTGTAGAAGTTGCCGATTGCGGTGTAGATTTTCTCCATGAAACTCACCCTTTCTTGTTGAGCTGCCCACGTAAGGGATTCCGCGAATGAGTATATGCGTTCATGTATAATACTTGTTAGAGGATAAATATTGCATTTTGTTATGGGCTTGCAAGCGGTAAACGCCCCGCCGCTCCAAGCATGTTACGTGCGCAAACATCGGGCAGAGACACAACGTGAACGAAGATTTTAGGTATATCGCAGCTATCGCGAACCACGGCTCCATAAGCAAAGCTGCGCGCAGCGAATGCATCTCTCAGCCTGCGCTCTCGCAACGCCTGAAGCGCCTTGAAGAAAAACTTGGCTGCGAGCTGTTCGACCGCTCGTCGCAACCGCTCGTTCCCACGCAATTTGGCGAAGTGGTCATTCGCTACGCACAACGCGCAATAGCAATCGAAGCCGACATGAACCGCGAGGTTCACAGCATGGTGAGGAACAAGCGGCGACGGCTTCGCGTGGGCGTGCCCATGGCGCGGGCCGACGCGCTCTTGGCTGGCCCAATCGTAGAGTTTCACGAATCCTTCCACAGCTGCACGATAGAGTTCGTCGAGATAGCCTCTCTCGAGCAACTACAACACTCGTTTCTGACCGATGGCGTGGATTTCGCGCTGCTCACACCTCTAACCGCCGATTCAGGCCATTACGATTTGAAAGTACTTTGCCATGAGCGCCTTGTTGTCGCGATCTCGAAAAACCTGGAGCTGCCCCATATTGATCCCACTGCAAAGCGCGTGTTCCTCTCGCAACTCGAGGGCATACCGCTTGTGATTCCTGCGTGCGATCGGTACTTCAGCACGATAATCGATTACCTCATCGACACCAGGAGCATCCAACTTGACGTGATTGTGCGCGATTGCAGCGCCTCGCTCGCGCTTGCTCTCGTATCGGACGGGATTGGCGCCACCGTTGTTCCCTCGACTTACCTGATGGGGCATGATTCGCTACGCTCATTCGAGCTCGGCGATATCGATACGAGCAATTCTCTTCACTACATTCGTCAACAGGGAAAGCCAACGTCAAACGAAGAGACCCGCTTCCTGCAAATCGTGCGCAAGCATATCGAGCAAATGATGTGATCGGATCTCCGGTAACGTGGAAAAGGGTCAGACCCTTTTCCACATTGTGACGGCGTTTGTGAGCGAAACGCTTGTGGCTTTCGCGCAGCTCAAACAGTGAAATGGTGCATTTGCCCGCAAGCGGCGGATGTGGAAAAGGGTCTGACCCTTTTCCACATTAGATGAGCGAGTCGGGAAGCTTGTCGAAGCTCGCGAGGGAAAAGCCTATGGGAGATGAGCCTTGCGAGGCGTTCCAATCCTTCATGGCGTCGCGACAGGATTCGAAACCTTCCCGGCAGGCTTGGTAGGCCTTTTCAGGCAAGCTGTCGGAATAGAAGGCGCTCACTGAAAACGAGGTGTCAATCCCAGTGACGGGAACGGCCGCGAATTGATCGCCGAACATGGAGTTGTTCAAACCCGACGAGAACGCCACATATCCCTCGGCTTGGACCTTCAAATACAGCAAATCGATGTCGCCGTAGTACTCACGTGCTTTGATCTGGGATTTCTTTTCGATAATCTCATCGATGAGCTCGCTGAGCCCGGCAAAGATAAAACTATCGGGCAAAAGCAGCTTCTCGTCTGGTAGCTCCGAGATATCGATGCCGGCTGCATGCGAGGCAAGCGGGTGGTCCTTGCTCATAACCGCATAGAACCGGTCGGTGTAAATCAGCGTCGACCGATAGTTGCGGGAAATGCGCGGGTCGACGTTCACCGCCAACGCGATGTCGACCGACCCCTCGTCCATAGCCCGACGAAGCTCGCTGTACTCCATGCACGTCATCTCGAGGGGAAGACTCGGGTGTTCGTGCCGCATGAAACGCACGAACTGCACGATTACTGGACGCGCAGCGTTTTTCAGATAGCCGATATGCACAATCGGATCCATCACGTTTCCGGCTTCACGCGCACGATCAACCGCATTGGCATACGCCCTCAGCACATTCTGTGCCTCGCGGTGAAACACCTTCCCCGCCTCGGTGAGGTGTACCGAATGGCTGCCGCGCTCGACGAGTTTCACGCCGAGCGTGTCCTCGAGTGCCGCGAGATGCCTGCTGATAACGGACCGGCTGACGTAGAAGTAATCGGCCGTGCGTTTGAAGCTGAGCGTTTCAGCGAGGTACATGAACTCTATAAGATGGTTGATTTCCACAAGCTTTCCCAGCTACTCGGGCGACAGCACGTGTCATTTTCTCGTCATTTTTTTGGTTCCCACTTGTATTGCACAAAAGCCATTGGGCACGCATTGCAAAGAAAGCAACGCGTTGCGTTTCGTGCAATTGTCTCAATATTTCGTATCTAGCTGGTATTTCTATATGTTCAATTATATTTTATAGCATCACATAGCCTACATCCAATATGTTTCTTCCAGTATTATATGCACTTTTGCGCTTTCATTCGCTATGTTTGACATGTTGTAAATCCTAGTGAAAGGAAACGTGACATGGAGAAGGTTCGCGACTACGGCAATATGACCCTCAACGAGCTCATCGAGACGATCATCCGCGACGCTAAGCTGGCGGGCACGATCACCTATCCGCTCCGCATAGAAGGCTATCATCAGGCCAGCAACCTGATTTACACCGAGCGCCTGAAGTAACTCGATTCTGGGTTCAAATTACCATCATGAACACCTCGGCTTCGGCCGGGGTGTTCCTTTTTCGCGCTGGAAGAGCACTCAAAAAATTTAAGGGGCGCTCTTCGGAGCACCATGCCTCCTTTAATTTCCGAACTATTTGTTCCATAATTGGCCACATACACCAACGGGACAACAAACAAGTCCCCCCTTCCGTTCGCTTCCGAACGAAGGGGGGTGTTCCTATGGATTTGTCAACCGGTTTTCTCGGTTGATTTCCCTTCGAACGGCAACGCTGACGCGGGCCCCGCAAGGGGTCTGCACTTTTCTCTGCGGACAGTCCGCTATGCCGCGTACGGCACCTTGTCCCGCATAATCGCGTAAATCACCTTGATCCTTTTACGTGCAACGGCCTTCAGGGCCTCGCCATGGCACATGCCGCGATCGCGGCAGCGGCGATAGTAGTCACCAAAACGGTTTTTGCTCCTCGCGAGGGAATTGCACGAGAAGATGAGCAGGTTTTTGAGCCTCTTGTTGCCCTGCCTGGATGCGCTTACCGACGATATCGAGGTGCCCGACCGGCGGTTCCTCGGGGCGATGCCGCAATATGATGCCAGGTGGTGATGGTCGGGGAAGTCGCCGATGTCTATGCTGATCACGAGCTCGGATGCGGTTCGCGGGCCGATGCCCGGGATGGTGAGCAGGCACTCGTACGTGACGTCGCCCGCGAGCAGCTCGGCTATGCGCGCGTCGAGGGCCTCGGCTTCCGCCGCTGCCTCCCTTATGCGCCTGGCCAGCATCATGACCTGGGGGTTCTCCGCTTCGACCATGCATTCGGGCGGCCTGGTCGAGCCCGCTATCGCCTTCCATGCGTCGTTCATCTTCCCCCTGTTCGCGCCCCTGGTCGCGGCGCCCATGGCGGCCTTCCCCGCGTCGGCGATCCCCCACGGGCCGCCGAGCTTCTCGAGCATGTTGATCCAATGCGGGTCCGAGAGGTCGGCGAGCGCCTCGAAGGGCGGGCACGATTCGAGCAGGATGCTCCGCAGCCTGTTCTTGTCCCTGGTCGCACAGGTCACCATGTGGTTGCGCTGGGCAGCCATAGAGCGCGCCGCCTCGAGCTCCGCATCCTCGCGCGGAACGGGCAGCAGGGCGTCGGGGATGCCCAGCGCCGTCTTCGCGATGACTAGTGCGTCGCGCTCGTCGGTCTTCGCGTCCCCGGCGAAGAGCCTCGCGGCGCCGTGCGCGGCGAGGCCCGGAAGGTACGCGACCTCGAGCCCGGCCATCCTGGCCCTCCTGATTGCCAGCGCCCCGATGTTGCGCACCTGGTCGACCACCACGAGCGTCCCCCCTCCGACCTGGGCGAACAGATCATCGAGCTCTTTCTCGGAGTTCGCGACGGGCCGATTCGCGGCGATCTCGCCCTCTCTCGTGACGAGGCAGGCCCAATGCGAGCTCTTCCCGACGTCGAGCCCCAGCACGGCTTTGCGGACAATTGCGGGCTTCACCATGGTATCCTCCAATCGTTCGGTCGATCGGCTGCTGGTTCGCGCGACACCCACATTACTTGGCCGTGGCGCTTTCGAAGGGGGCCCGGCAGGTTCCTATCAGTCGTCTGAGCCAGCGACGCCCGCGTCGGCAACACCCCCCGGGCCCTCGTGGGGCAGGGGAACAAGGCCGTCCGCGGGCGTCCGATCGGCAGTCCATTCGGACATAGCTCAATCGTAATCCGTCGACGACGAGGGTCGTAATGTTCGGATTAGCTACGACTCAGACTGTAATGGGGACAGTTCGGGAGGCACGCATGGCGGACAGGAGAATCGCCCGCACCGAGGCGGCGGTCATAGGCGCTTTCGAAAGGCTGCTCGACGAGAAGGGCTACGCCCGCATGACGGTGCAGGACATACTCGACACCGCCAACGTGGGTCGCGCCACCTTCTATGCGCACTTCCAGGGCAAGGAGGGCGTGATGGAGGCGTTCGTCACGGGCGTCATCGAACACGTCTCCGCCCCGGCGGGCGCAGAGCCCGGCCACGACTTCACCGGACGCGGGGGCATGGAGGCTCAGATCGAGCACGCCCTGCGCCACGTCGCCGAGCACGGGCATGCCGTGAGGGCCCTGCTCATGGGCGGCTGCTCTTCCGAGTTCGTCGACGCCCTGCGCGAAGCTGCGTTCGCCAGGCTGCGTCAGGTCACGCGTGACGACTATGAGGCGCGATTCCTCACGGGCGCGCTGGTGGAAACGGTCATTCGCTGGATCGAGACCGATTTCGCGGAGGATCCCCGTGCGCTCGCCGATTCGTACACCTCGTTGGCGATGGGCGCGCGCAAGGCCGAGCGAGCCAGGTAAGCTCCGAAATCCGGAACCGCCTCACTCCTCTTTCTCGTCGTTTCGCAGACTTCGCTTTCTTTATTGCAAGCTCGCCAGCCAGGCGTCGACCTTCGACTCGGCTTCTCCGCGGTCGTTCTGCGCCGTGCCGCCCGTCATGGTGAGTCCTTCCGTGACGGTTGCGCCAGCGCACTCGCTTGCCAGCGTGGAGAACATACCCGACTCGCCGCTTCCCTCATGGGTGTTGAACGGCGAAATGGTTTTGCCGGTCCAATCGAGCGCCTCGATGGCCGTGTACACCGGCATGGGGAGATCGCCCCACCAGCACGGGAAACCGAAGTAGATCGTGTCGTAGCCCGCTATGTCGGGCAGTGCCTTCAGTTCGGACCGTGCGCCTGCACGCTGTTCCTCGAGGGCCTCGTCGCAGCAGTCGTCGTAACCCGTGGGATACGCCGCAACCCGCTCGATTTCGAACAGGTCGGCGCCCGTCTTCTCCGCAATCATCTGCGCGAGCACCATGGTGTTGCCCACCTCGACCGTGCCCACGACGTAGTTCTCATCGGCGCGCGAGAACACGAGGACGAGCGAATCGCTCTTGCTTGCTTCTGCCTGGGACGATGCTGCACTTGCCGACGAGTCCGCCGAAGCTGACCCAGCTGATGCCGCGCTTGCGGAAGCAATCGAGCTGGCCGAAGCAGATGCGCTCGAAGCGGCACTCTCGCTCCTGCTTTGCCCGCACCCGGCAAGCCCCGCGGCCGCTCCCAGCGCCGAGATGCCAGCCACCTGCAGGAACCTGCGTCTCGAAATGTTGTTGTCCATGCTCCTCACCCTTCTTCGGAAATCTTAGCACCTGTTTACTCGGCACTTGGCTAGGAGCAGCTTGCAACTTAAACCATGGTTTAAGTCAAGGGACATTATCGAAGTTGTGAAAGTTTTTCCATAAACGGCATGGTCGTGATTAAAACTGATTGCGAAATCAGCCTTACAATGAATCGGCTTGATGCAAAGAGCGCATCAACGGGGGCGTCTGTCGCGATGGGTTCTGGACGATGGGTTGGTATATGTCAGAAAGAGCCCGGGGAAGGCCCCACGCTACAGCGGTTTGTCGGAAACGGCGCGATGCACTTCCCCCTCTCCGAGCTTGAGCACGCACACCTCGTCCCCCACACGAACCTCGCCTGGCTCGACGACCCAGCCGAAAACCCCTTCGCGCGGGAAAATGCAGTCCCCCGCGAGGTAGTAGATCGCGCAGCGATTATGGCAAATCTTGCCAATTTGAGAGATCTCCACTGTGGCCGTGCCCACCTTCACGATGGTTCCGAGCAGCATTTCCTTAATGTTGATGCCCTTCGTCGTGATGTTCTCGGCGAAATCGCCGTAACCCACGTCAAGGCCGTTATCGATTGCAACCTGGATGGATTCTTCGGCCAAGAACGAGACCTGTCGATGCCAGTCTCCCGCATGCGCATCCCCCTCGACGCCGAAATCTGCCGCAAGCCCGATGACGCCCGATTCCACCGGAGCTTTGCGCATTCCCTTCTTCGGCGACGTGTTCACGGACACCACGATCCCGGTATCCCCTTCGACAGGCGCTGGCCCTTGGTCGGAAACCATAAGCGGGTTGTCGATTCCCAAGTCCTCGGCCAACGCTCGAGCCGTCTCGTTGGATTTGACTTTCTCGCAATTGTTCGTGCTTGGGGAAAAATCGGCGTTCATCCTTCGCACCTTTCTCGTAGGCGACGCGACGGCAGCCACCCCGTGCGCCCGGTGCAAGGACGTTTGACCCGCGTTCCGCTGCACTACGGATAGCTCGGAAGAGCCGCGGGTGGAACTCGGCTCAGGCAAGTATAATGCACGCCGGGTTCCACCCGCAAGTGGGAGGACTTACTCGTCGACCTTCGGGAACAGCGCGGTCGAAAGATAGCGCTCGCCCGTATCGGGCAAGATGACCACGATGTTCTTGCCCGCGTTCTCGGGGCGCGCAGCCAAGATGGCCCCGGCCGCAAGCGCGGCGCCCGAGGAGATGCCCGTGTTCACGCCCTCGGTGCGCGCGAGCTCCTGCGAGGCGGCGATAGCATCGGCGGTCGGCACGGATATCACCTCGTCGATGACGCTGGCATCGTAGTTTTTCGCAACGAAACCGGGCATGATTCCCTGGATTCCATGCTTGCCGGCCGCCCCGCCGTCCAGCATGGGCGATTCGGCGGGTTGCACGGCCACTATCTTCAGGCCTTCCTTGCGTGGCTTCAGCGCGCGCCCGATGCCGGTAATCGTGCCGCCCGTCCCCACGCCGCCGACCACGATATCCACCTGGCCTGCGGTATCGCGCAAAATCTCCTCTGCGGTCGTCCTCTCGTGAATCGCCGGGTTCGCAGCGTTCTCGAACTGCTGCGGAATGAAGGAGTTCGGCGTTGCGGCATGGATTTCCTCGGCCTTCGCGATGGAGCCCTTGATGCCCTGCTCCGCCGGCGTCAACACGAGCTCGGCGCCGAATTGGCGGATGAGCGCGCGTCGCTCGACGGACATCGTCTCGGGCAAGACGATGATGACCTTGTACCCGAGAGCTGCGCCGTACGCGGCAAGGGCGATGCCCGTGTTGCCGCTGGTGGGCTCGATGATGGTGCCGCCTGGCAACAGGCGCCCGTCGGCCTCGGCCTGCGCGATGAGCGAATAGCCGATGCGGTCCTTCACGGAGCCGGCAGGAGTGCGGTACTCGAGTTTCGCGAGCACGGTCCCTTTCAGATCATGCGCTGCACCGTAGCGGTTCAGTTGCAGGAGCGGCGTGTTCCCGATAAGCTCGACAACATTTTGAGCGATGTTCGTATCAAGGATCTTCGGCTGAGTCATGATGGTTCTCCTTTATGTCGTGCCTTCACAAAACGAAGCGTGTTTCTTATTGCAATGCCCTTACGGCGTCGAAGCCTTTTTCCAAATCCGCGATGATATCGTCGATGTGCTCGCACCCGATGGACAAGCGGATCGTATTCGGGCGGATTCCCTGGTCGAGCAGCTCCTCTTCGGTCAGCTGCGAATGCGTCGTCGAGGCCGGATGGATGATCAGGCTCTTCACATCAGCCACGTTCGCAAGCAGGCTGAAGATCTCCAGCGCGTCGATGAACGCCCAGGCTTCCCTTTGGCCGCCCTTGATGTCGAACGTGAAGATGGACGCCCCGCCATTCGGGAAGTACCGCTCGTAGAGGTCGTGGTCGGGATGGGAGACGAGGGAAGGATGGCTCACGGACTCAACGAGCGGGTGTTCCACCAGGTATTTCACAACGTTTGAGGTGTTCTCCGCGTGACGGTCGAGGCGCAGCGACAGCGTCTCGATACCCTGCAGCAGCAGAAACGCGTTGAACGGGGAGATACACGCGCCCGTATCGCGCAGGAGGATGGCGCGGATGTAGGTCACGAATGCCGCCGGGCCCGCTGCGTCGACGAACGACACGCCATGGTAGCTGGGATTCGGCTCGGCGATGGGCGCGTACTTGCCACTCGCCTTCCAATCGAACGTTCCGGCGTCCACAATGATTCCGCCAAGCGTTGTGCCGTGTCCTCCGAAGAACTTGGTCGCCGAATGAACGACGATGTCGGCACCGTGGTCGATCGGCCGCACCCAATACGCCGCTCCGAACGTGTTATCGATGACCAGGGGGATGCCGTGCGCATGGGCAACGCTTGCCAACGCGTCGATGTCGGGGAGGTCGGATGTGGGATTGCCCAGCGTCTCGATGAAGATGGCCTTCGTGTTGTCTTGAATGGCCGCCTCGACCTCGCCAAGATCGTGCGCGTCGACGAACGTGGTGTCGATGCCGTAGAGCGGCAGCGTGTGCTCGAGCAGGTTGAAGCTTCCGCCGTAGATGGTCTTCTGGGCCACGATGTGTTCACCGGCCTGCGCGAGCGCCTGAACAGTGTACGTGATAGCCGCAGCGCCTGCAGAAACTGCCAGCGCGGCCACACCGCCCTCGAGGGCCGCAACGCGCTTCTCGAGCACGTCCTGCGTGGACTTCGTCAGACGTCCGTAGATATTGCCCGCGTCGGTGAGACCGAAGCGCGCGGCAGCATGTTCGGAATTGTGGAACACGTACGAGGTGGTTTGGTAAATCGGCACCGCGCGCGAATCGGTTACGGGGTCGGCCTGCTCCTGGCCGACATGGAGCTGGAGAGTTTCAAATCTGTAGTTCGTCATGGCTGGTCTCCTTTATGAATAACGTGACGGGATAGTTGCGCTTCGCCCCTTCTCCAAAGCATGAAAAAGGAGCCCCGATGGCTCCCGAACGTGTCAGCTGTCGACGCCTGCCTCGTGGCAGCGCAGGCGCTACCTGCGCCCTATCGACACCCGCACACTCGGGAGATCGGCATTCGACACCACACCATGCATTCGTTTTCCAGATGTGCTCTCGTCATTTCTTCCCCCTTGCCAACGTTCTGCGCTTGTGTACAATAACATACTAACATAGTATGTCAATATGTGATTTACGAACTAGCTAACGGGAAAAGAGATCACCGAGGAACGATGAGACGGATAGGCGACGGAACGGATATATAATGGACACGGTACGATTCGAGGAGCACCATGATTTCAACAAAGGGTCGTTACGCGTTACGAGTCCTCATAGACCTGGCAGAACAAGGCAACGAATCGCCCGTGCCGTTGAAGGACATCGCCCGTCGGCAGGGCATCTCGGAGAAATACCTGCAGCACATTGCGAAACTCCTGGTCGACCAGAACCTGCTCGTCGGAACGAGCGGCAAGAGCGGCGGCTATCTTATGACGCGCGCGCCCGAGGCTTGTTCGGTGGCCGAAGTGCTCGCTGCTGCAGAAGGAACGCTCGCCCCCGTCGCTTGCCTCGCGTGCGAAACCGTGGATTGCGACCGGCAGGATACCTGCAAAACGCTTCCCATGTGGCAGAAGTTCGACGCGATGACAAGGAACTTCTTCGAAGGGGTCACCATCGCCGATTTGGCGAACGGCTCCATCGACCTCGTTTCCTAATCACCGGCATTCCCACGCAACATCACCTATCAACCTGGCAGACGCCGGGCTTGACCGCCCTTACCCTGCTCGCATCTGAAAGGAGCTAGCGCAATGGCCCACACCCTTCTATCCTGTCGCAATGTTTCCGCCTCCGTGGACGAGAAGCCCATCCTCCACGACGTTGACCTCGACGTCGCCGCCGGCGAGGTCCACGTGCTGATGGGCCCGAACGGCGCCGGCAAATCAACGCTCGGGCATGTGCTGATGGGCGATCCCACCTACGAGCTGACCAGCGGCACCGTTCTTTTCGACGGCGACGACATCACCGGGCTCTCGCCCGATAAGCGCAGCCGCACAGGCTTGTTCCTCAGCTTCCAGGCGCCGGTCGAAATCCCCGGCGTGCCCCTGCGCAGCTTCTTGCGCACTATGGTCGACGCCCACGACATCGCGATGAAGAACAAGGAATTCAAGCGCCGCACGAAGGAGCTGGCCGAGGCGCTCGATATGGATACGGTCTATCTCGACCGTGAGCTCGGGGTCGGCTTCTCCGGCGGCGAGAAGAAGAAGGTCGAGATGCTCCAGCTGCTCTTGCTGCAGCCCAAGCTTGCCATTTTGGACGAAACCGATTCGGGGCTCGATGTCGACGCGCTCTCGATCGTGTCGCGCGGCATGGAGCTCTATCGCAAGGAATGCGACGGCACGCTGCTCATCATCACGCACAACACGCGCATCCTCGAGCAGCTGCACGTGGACCGCACGCATGTCATGGTAGACGGGCATATGGTGGCGGAAGGGCCGGCTTCGCTCATCGACGAGATCGATGCGCAAGGGTTCGAACGCTACGAGTCGCTCGTAGCCGATGCCCGGTAGGTGCGCCATGGGAAACGAAGTCACCATCACCGCATCGGGCAAAAGGCGCACGCAGGTTGCAGACGTCGATCGCGTCAAGTACGACTTCCGCTACGATGACGCTGACGCCGAGAAGCTCGACGCGGGCCTCACGCCCGATATCGTGCGCGAGATCTCCGAACGCAAGAACGAACCGGCGTGGATGCTCGAGCATCGCCTGCATTCCCTCGAGGTTTACAACGATATGACGATGTCCGACTGGGGCCCGTCCATCGCCGGTCTCGATATGGACAACATCGTGACGTACGTGAAGCCTCCAACCGAGCAGCAATCCGATTGGGAGAGCGTCCCCGAGAACATCAAGGACACCTTCGACCGATTGGGCATCCCGCAGGCCGAGCGCGCCTACTTGGCGGGAGTCGGCGCCCAATACGACTCCGAGCTCGTGTACCACTCGATGCAGGAAACGGCATCGGAGATGGGCATCGTCTACTCCGGCATCGAGGAGGCCCTCCAGGGTGAGTACGCGGAGCTCATCGAAAGCAAGTTCATGACGCTCATCCCGCCGACCGACCACAAGTTCGCCGCCCTTCACGGCGCGATATGGTCGGGCGGTTCGTTCGTTTACGTGCCCAAGGGCGTGAAGCTCGACTTCCCGCTGCAAAGCTACTTCCGCCTGAATGCGAAGGGGGCAGGCCAGTTCGAGCACACGCTCATCATCGTGGAGGACGATGCCAGCCTGCACTTCATCGAAGGCTGCAGCGCACCGAAATACAACGTTGCGAATTTGCATGCAGGCGCCGTCGAGCTGTTCGTGGGCAAACGCGCGCACCTGCGCTACTCGACCATCGAGAACTGGTCGAAGAACATGTACAACCTGAACACGAAGCGCTGCCGTTGCGACGAGGAGGGCGAGATCGAATGGATCTCGGGCTCGTTCGGGTCGCATGTGGGCTACCTGTACCCCATGTCTATCCTGGCGGGACGCAAGGCGCGGGCCAGTTTCACGGGCATCACGTTCGCCGGCCGTGGGCAGAACCTCGACACCGGCTGCAAGGTGGTACTCGCCGCACCCGAGACGTCGGCAAGCGTCGAGACGAAGGGCATCTCGAAGGATGGCGGCATCCAGACGTTCCGCAGCTCGGTCATCGCCACGCCGAAGGCGGAGGGGTCCCGCTGCTCGGTGTCGTGCCAGTCGCTCATGCTGGATGACCGCAGCCGTTCCGACACCATTCCCGCGATGGATATCCGCTGCAAGAACGTGGATATCGGCCATGAGGCCACCATCGGGCGCATCGGCGACGACAAGATCTTCTACCTCATGACCCGCGGCGTCTCCGAGGAGGAGGCGCGCACGATGATCGTCAACGGCTTCGCCGAGCCCATCTCGAAGGAGCTGCCCCTGGAGTATGCCGTCGAGATGAACAACCTGATCAAACTCGAGATGGAAGGGGCGATCGGATAGATGGCAACACAAGCGCACACCTTCGAGCACGCAAGCGCGATGCCAGCTTCCACCTGGCATTTCCTCCGCGCAAACGATGCGACGATCGAAATTCCCGAAGGGCTCGCAATTGCACCTGACGTGCGGGTATCGAAAACGCCCGCGACGTGCGACGACGCTGACGCGCTCGACCGCGCCCTCGCCCGCACCCAGGAGCAATGGGAGATCGTCCATCCAGCGCCAACCGCCGACGAGATAGCCGAGCGGGATGCCTACCGCGCAGCTGAATCCGACGCAACGTATGGCGGCACAGCACAGTCCACTTACCAGGCGAACGCCGATGCCATCGAGGAAGCACGTTCACTTGTTGCGGCCTTCGAGCACGGCACCGGCGAAGCGGTTGCAACGTTCTTGCGCGAGATGGCCGGCAAGCGCATCGTCGTGCAGGCAGCTCCTCGCGAAACCGTCGCGACGACCGTCGTCGTCACCGGAGCGCCAGACGTCATCAGCGCGGCGGCCATCGACGTCGTCGCCCTGCGCAACAGCTCGGTTGACGTGGCCCTCGTCATCGACGGCGTCAACAGGAATGTGCAAGGGGACGCCGCGCCGAACGGCGGGACCGTCGGGTTGACAGGCACGACACTGCGGGTGTGTGCCGACGAGGATGCCCGCGTGCGCATCGTCCGCATGCACACGCTGGACGACGGCTTCGCCGACATTGACGATATGGGCCTGTTCGCCCATGAGCGGGCCCGCATCGAGGTGAGCCAGACCATCCTCGGCGCAACGACCACGTTCACGGGCCTTGCGGGAGATTTGCGCGGCGACTCGGCGCGCGCGGATGTCGAGACGCGCTACCTGGGCCATGGCGACCAATCGCATGATCTCAACTACATGCTGCGACATCACGGCACCCGTTCCCAATGCAACCTGAACGCGAACGGCGTGCTTGCGGGAAGAAGCAGCAAGACGCTGCGCGGGACCATCGACCTGATTCGCGGCTGCAAAGGTTCCGAAGGCTCTGAAAGGGAAACGGTGTTGCTCGTCGACGAGGACGTGCGCAACAAGACCGTGCCCGTGATCCTTTGCAGTGAGGACGACGTTGCGGGCAACCACGGTGCCACCATCGGGCACATCCGCGAAGACCAGCTGTTCTACCTGGAAAGCCGCGGTATTTCACGTCAAGACGCTGAAGCCATGTTCGTCAGCGCGACGCTCGAGCAGGCGGCTATCGACGCGCCCGTCGAGGAGGCCCGCACCGCCGTGCTGCGTTTGGGCGAGAAGCTCGTGCCCGGTTTCGGCGAGCTCTTCGATTGAGTTGGAAGCCACGGACATCATCGACGCAAGAAAGAGAGGGGGCAAGATGGCGTACAGGACGCTTCGCGACGAAAAGAGGTTGACCGCGGCCGGCCGCATCGAATGGGACAGCCGCAGCACGCAGGCATCTGCCTTGGCGACGTCGCAGTACAAGAGGGATTTCCCGCTCTTGCTTCATAATCCTGACCTGGCATTTCTCGACAGCGCCGCAACCGCCCAACGTCCGAATGCCGTGCTCGAAGCGCAAAGGCGTTTCTACGAAACCATGAACGCCAATGCACTTCGCGGCTTGTACCGGCTTTCGGTGGAAGCGACAGAGGCCATCAACGCATCGCGCACGCATATCGCGTCGTTCATCGGGCTGAAGGGCAAAGACGACGCATGCGACATCGTGTTCTGCCGCAATACGTCCGAGGCCCTCAACTTGATTGCCCATTCGTATGCGCCCATGGTCCTCGGGCCGGGCGACGAAGTCTGCATCACCATAATGGAGCATCACTCGAACCTCATCCCCTGGCAGCAGGCCTGTAAAGCCGCTGGGGCCACGTTGGTGTACATGTACCCCAACGAGCAAGGCGTCATTACCGAGGAGGAGATGCGGACGAAGATCGGCGCGCGCACGAAAATCGTGAGCGCCGTGCACGTATCCAACGTGCTGGGCGTCGCGAACAACGTGAAGCGCATGGCAGCCATCGCCCACGAGTTCGGTGCCGTGATGGTCGTCGACGGCGCGCAATCGGTGCCGCACTTCCCCGTTGACGTGACGGAACTGGGCTGTGACTTCTTCGCGTTTTCCGGGCACAAGGTGTTCGGCCCTATGGGCATCGGGGTTCTCTGGGGCCGCCACGAGCTTCTTAAGGCCATGCCGCCCTTCCTCACGGGCGGCGAGATGATCGATTTCGTTACCGAGCAAGACGCCACGTGGGCCGCCGTGCCCGAAAAGTTCGAGGCGGGCACGCAGGATGCGGCGGGCATTTTCGCTCTGGACGCTGCACTGGGCTACGTGGAGAGCGTCGGCTTCGATGCGATGCGCGCACGCGAGCGGGCGCTGGTGACATTGTGCATGCGCAGGCTTTCCGAGCTCGGCTTCGTCCGGCTCATCGGCCCCGACGACCCGAATGCCCACCATGGCGTCATCAGCTTCAACGTATGCGGCATCCACCCGCATGACGTGGCCAGCATCCTCGACATGGACAACGTCGCCATCCGCGCCGGCCATCATTGCGCTCAACCGTTGCTCGCGTATCTCGGAATCGGGTCGTGCTGCCGCGCGTCGCTTGCGTTCTACAACGACAGCGGCGACATCGACCAGCTGGTAGAAGGGCTCAAACACGTTTGGAGAATGTTCAATGGCTAATGGAAGCGTTTACACGACGGCACTCATGGAACATAACGCGCACCCGGACTACAAGTACGAGCTGGCGAATTTCACCCACGAACACGAGGGGGTGAATCCCAGCTGCGGCGACGAGATGGTGCTGCGCCTGCGCCTGTCTTCCGACGGGTCGACTATCGAGGAGGCCGCTTTTACGGGAAGCGGGTGCGCTGTCTCGCAGGCAAGCGCCGACATCATGGCCGAGCTCGTGACAGGCGAGACGGTCGAGGAGGCGAAGCACCTCGGAGAGCTGTTCTTCCGCATGATCCAAGGCGACGAGCTGGACGATGACGAGCAGGAAGCGCTTGACGAGGCCTACGAACTCGCAAGCATCAGCCGGATGCCTGCGCGGGTGAAGTGCGCAGAGCTGGCATGGAGAACGCTTGGCGCCCTAATCGAATGACAGAGACAATCCTGTGTGCTACAGCTCCTTGATCAGCTTCGCAGGCACGCCGCCGACAACCGTGTTGGGCGCGACGTCCTTGGTCACGACCGCGCCCGCCGCAACGACCGCGCCGTCGCCGATGGTCACGCCGGGCAAGACGGTCACGTTGGCGCCAAGCCATGCATCGCTGCCGATGTGCACGGGCGCGGGCAGCAGGTTCGCGCGCTTGGCGGGATCCATGTTGTGGTTGAGTGTGGCGATGACGCAGTTGTGCCCGATGAGCGCGCGATCGCCGATATAGATACCGCCCTGGTCCTGGAACCGGCACCCTGCGTTGATGAACACGCCCTCTCCCAGATGGGTGTTGAGCCCACAGTCGGTCGTGAACGGCGGGAACAGCCCCACGCCTTCGGGCAGCTCGCATCTCCAGAGCTCTTCGAGCTGCGCACGCGTGTCCGACAGGCTGTCGAACTGCGCGTTCATGCGCGACGTGATGCGCATCGCGCGCTCTGATGCCGCCGTCATGAGGCGATGCACATCGGAACCGGCAATGACCTCTTCTCCGCTGTTCATGTATGCGACGAAACGGTCGATCTCGTCTTGCGTCATCTCGGGGCTGTCTTCGTAGTTGCCTTTGGCCATGAGCGTCTCCTGTTGATTCCGTTCAATGTGTCACTGGGGACAAGCCTTATGTTCCCTATCATTTCGCTTAGAGACATTTGGCTTGCCCCCAGTGACGCATTCCGTAGTGTAGCGAAAGAACTGCCGATAAGTTGGCTCCGCCGCTGGCCGGCCCGCAGCCAGCGGCGGAGCTCTCTCGTAAAAACATGCGAGCGGCGAGGCCTCGGCCTCGCCGCCGAGAAAAAAGGGCTAGAGAATGCTGACTAGGTAGAAGCCGTAGCGCGAAGCAACAAGCGCCACAGCCAGCAGCACGAACACGACCTTGGCTGCAGTGTTCCACAAGTGCGTGGACGCAGTGGCCCAGCCGCCTACGGCACCCGCAATCGCGAAGACGGCGCCGCAAACGATGAAGCCGAAGGGCTTTCCGAGGCCAGCAAACGTCACGGCTTGCCAGACTAGAACGACGGCGAAAAGCAGAGCGGCAACGGCAACGAGAGTGGCGAGCGGCTTGTTGGGCATGTCCGCAAAGCACATCCAAAGCGCTGCGCCCGCAGCCAAATCGCCGAGCACGAACAGCGGCCAGGTGCAGGCGGCAGTCCAAGCCGGGTTGCCGTAGCATGAGACATATGCCGACGTCACAACGCACATGCACACAACACCCGCAATGGCTCCCGCGATGCGCACGGCGCGATTGGCCTTTTTCTTGGAAGCGCACAACGCCAGATCGACGACCGCGACAAGTGCGAGCAGGCCAGCGGTTATGCCCTCCAACGTCAAAGACGCGGTGGGGTTGTTGAGCACGTTCATCACCATGCCCGGGCGCCCCAGGTGCCCGATTGCGGCGAGAGAACCGACTCCTACCAAGATAAGCGCTACGAGCGGAAACAGCCACGGCCTGGGGCCGTCATCTTTTTTTGGAAACAATGCCGCCCCGACGTACGCGCCGGCGGACAAGCCGGTGAGCACGGTAAAGACGAACAAGGGAAATTCGGAAATCATCGGTAACAACCTTTCTATCGTTTACTCAAAGGGAAACCTTCTAAAGGGGCCGCCCCACAGCCGATGGAGACGAGCGCCGAGGCGCAGAGTCGCACCGAGGGCCAAGAGCTGCCCCTCAAACAATGGGAACGAGCTCGTTGTCCTGGATGCCGAATGGCCGAAGGGCCTCGAGCGAATCGAGGGCAGCCTGTGCGGAGGCGAGTTCGGGTGCAGACCCCGCAACAAGCAGCGCCATCTCACTTGCCGCTTCGCCCTCAACCCAATAGGCCGATTCAGCCAGGAAGTCCAAGTCGGCACGCACAAACGCATCGAGGCCTTCGAGCATCTGGGGGTAGAGCACCGCCTCGGCACCTGCTTTGGAGTTACGGACGCTCTTTGCGAAAACGCCCAACCAATTGGCCAGATGACCTTCTGCGAAGCGACGCTGATCACGCAGCAGAGAAGCGAGACCAGCCAAATGCCCCTCGCGAAGCGCTTCGAGCGAGCGTTTGGAGAGCTCGGCCATGAAGGCGCACATGAGTGCCACATGGTCATCCGGGACCGCTTGCTCCCGGCGCACGCGCAGGCTCGCCGCATGGTAAATCGAGCGAACAGCCAACGTGTTGGCCTGAAACGTCGCCATGTCATGCGCGCCCGTGTAGGGCGATTCGTAAGGACTTGCCGGTAATGCAAGCGGCCCCACGAAAACGCGCGTGTACTCGTCGCGCGCTCTGGAGAGCAGCTGCACGCGGTCATCGGCTCGAAGAACTGTCAAGAAGCCTCCGAGAGCCACCAGCTCGTCACTCGCGCCAGCGAACTCGTCGAGCACGTCAGCCGTCACTTCGGACGCCAGCGTATCGAGCAACACTTCGTCGGGCGCGCCGCCGAGAAGCTTGTGAAACAGCTCATACAGGTACGCGCGCGAAAGCAACAGTGCCTCGAGCTGCAAGACATCTTGCATGTGGTCGTTCTTCTCCATCGTCATCTCCATTCAAGCGTGCCAAGGGACGGAATCGGCACATGCCTACAGCACAACGGGAGCGAAGTCCTTGCGAAGCGCTCCAGCGCTCGCCTTGTACAACACGTTCGGACGCGTCCAGCTCGCAGTCGGTAGATAAGGCAGTTCGTTGACCAGGTCATCACCGTATTTTGCGCGAAGCTCGTCCAAATCGCCGAAGTCGATGGCACGCATCGGGCAAGCAGCCACGCAAACGGGGGGCTTGCCGGCAGCACGCAGATCCTTGCACGAATCACATTTCACTATCATCTTCGCGACCTCGTCGTACTGCGGAGCGCCATAGGGGCACACGAGCATGCAGTTGCGGCAGACGACGCATTTCGTGTCATCGTGCACCACAATGCCTTCTTCGTCCTTGTGCAACGCCGCCGTTGGGCAGCCCTTGACGCACGCGGGGTCATCGCAGTGGTTGCAGCTCATGACGTGGTGGAACATCGCCACGTCCGGATAGGTGCCGCATTCGTAGCTGTCGACGCGGCGCGGCCGCGGGCCGGCTTCGTGCAGATCGTGGCGATCCTTGCAGGCCACCTGGCATGTGCGACACCCAATGCAACGCGTCATGTCGACATAAAATCCCATTGCCATCTTCAATCCCCCCTCTTAGTTCTTCTCCGCGTACATGACAGCCGAATCAGCGTAGTATACCGACGTGCCGGCTGCATCGACACCGCTTGCCAAGAACGGCCCACGTTCGAAGTCTTCCTCGAGCGACTTGCCGTCGTACTTCTTAATCTCGATAAGCAGGCTGTTGTAGCCGTCGACCTGCGGGAAATAGTTCGATTGCATGCCGTCAGAGAGCATCTGCTCGGAGCCGCCGCGATCGATGATCTCGTCACCCGACTCGTCAAACACGCTGTGCACACCATGCGGGATGGCCACGGCGCCTGGCATCATGCCTTGCATGGGCTGAGCTTTGCGCAGCATCTTTCCGAAATCGTTGTAGCACATGACCGTATCGCCCGCCTTGATGCCGCGATCGGCCGCATCCTGCGCGTTCATGAACACCGGGTTGCGGAACGCCTCCTGAGTCCAGGGCATATTGTCGTAGCAGGTATGCGCGCGACGCATGTAATGCGGGGTGTATGCCTGCAGCGGGTAGGCAGCGCGCTCCCCGCCGATCTTGCCGTCGACGAACGTCTCCTGGTAGCCGCGGCGCGGCACGAAATAGTTCGCGTAGGGCTTGATGGGCTCGTCGTTCAGCCCGATACGGTTGACGTTGTCGGCCTTGAACTGGCAGTAAATCTCAAGCTTGCCAGAAAGCGACGGGCGCGGCCAGGCGGTGTCGGCGACAACTGCGGTCTTGCCATCCTCGCCGATGCCCAGCTTGTCATCGCGATAGCCCACGTAGTTTCGCTTGTCATCCTGCTTGCGCTCGACGACATAAGAGCCGTTCGCCATGAATTCATCGAAAGCGACCTTGCCCTTTTGAACGGGATACGTGGAATGGTACTTCTGCTGGTCTTCCTTGGTCCACGTGATGACCGGCTCCCAGGTCTTGGCATCCTCGGAAAGAACGCGCATCCCTAGGAAGTAGCCGAGCCACTGGTCGTAGTTGGACTTGGGATAGGCCAGATCGGGATCGGCGCCCATGCGCTCCATGATCTCGCGGCACACGGCCTTCTCTTCACGCGCCTCGTACATGGGCTTGACAAGCGGCTTCCAGGCGAGCAGCGCGTCCTTGCGCTGCTTCTGGCCGTTGCCGTCGCCGAAGGCGGAAGGCCACGACAGCTCGCCCCACTCGGGATCGTCGTTGCCCTCCCAGTGAGTGCACACCGGCATGATGATGTCGGCGAACTGGGCCGTGAGCGAAAGCTTGATCTCGAAGCTGAAGCAAGCGTCCGCCGCGCGCATGACCTTGATGGCGGTAGAAAGGTTACCGCGTGTCTGCATGAAGTTCGAGCACGTGGCGAAAAGAATGCGTGGATTAACCGGCATCTCCTTGGCCGCATGGTAGGTCGGCGTGTTCGCGCGCAGCTTCGTGGGGTCGTCTTTGGGAGAGGAACCGGCATCATAAGGGCCCTCTGTCGTGGAAATATACTTGCCTTCGTCAAGCGAGCTCCACCACGAATTACCCTCGATGAGAATGTTGGGCTTGGCGGGAGCCGCAGCCAACGCATCGATATAGCCGTAATCGCCACCGGCGTGCTGGATGATGCGGTAACCCGAGTCGCCCGCATCCCACGTGTAGATAGCTGCGCAGCCGTGACCGCTCTTGCCGTAGTGGCCACCAAGGGCGCCTACAGTCATGAACGCTTGAGAGAGGTTCTCGGCGCCCAGGTAGCGGGATGCTGCATAGCTGTGCAGCAGAATGACCTTGTGGTCCTTGCCGCACATCTCGGCATACCAGGTGATGTCTTCCACTGGCGTACCGCAGATCTCGCTCGCCCATTCAGGGGTTTTCGGGGTGCCGTCGTATTTGCCCAGAATGTAATCGCGGTAGTTCTCGTCAGTCTTGGCGTCTTTGGGCATGGTGTCGGCTGTAAAGCCCACGGTGCGTTCGCGCACAAAATCCCAATCGATGATGTTGCCGCCCTCGTCATCCAAGCGGATCATCTCGTAGATGACGCCGAGCAAAAATGCCGTATCGGTACCGGGCCGCACGCGAATCCACTTGCAATCGAGCGTGGCAGCTGTCACGTTATAGTCAGGCCCGACGAACACGAACTCGACGCCGGCGTCCTTGGCATTCTTCAGCCAATACATGCTCGAGTGCGTAGCCCAGGCCGGATTGCAGCCGTACAGCACGATGGTGTCGGCGTTGGGCAGGTCATACTTGTCGGGAGCCATCATGATATCGGGATGGTCACCCCAGCTGTACATGCCGAGCGCTTCGGTTTGGAACGCCCAATTGCCGAAGCTCTCGGTCTCGGTGTTGTAAATAGCGCCGCCGATATGAGGAAACATTGCCGTGCCAGGCGCCCAGCGCCAGCCGTTGACGACCACGGCCGTCTCGCCGTATTCCTTGTAGACGCGCTTCAGCTCGTCGGTGACGTAGGTGAGCGCCTCGTCCCACGTGATGCGCTCCCATTCATCCTTGCCGCGCAACTCGCCATGGGCGTTCTCGCCGCCGCCCGGCTGCCAGCTCTTGCGCTTCATCGGGTACTTGATACGGTCGGCGTTGTAGACCTGCTGGCGCAAGCTGCGGCCGCGCAGGCAGCTGCGCTGCTGCGGGCAGTCGAAGCTGTCCTCGTGCCAGTCGTCGGTTTTCTGGCGCACAACCACGCCGTCCACGACGTAGCCCATGTTCAGGCACATCTGGTTGCAGTTTTGGTGGCAATGTATGGGCACCCACTCGCCTGCGCCGTCGACGATTTCCGCGTCGTGCGCCACCTCGTCGTAACCCGCATGCGCCTCGTCAGCGTGCGCCTTGGACGCGCCCACCACGCCAAAAGCCGCGGCTGCTGCGGCCGCCCCCGCGCTCACGCGCAGGAAGTTGCGCCGCTTGATGCTCTTGTCCAAAAGAGACATCGTGTTCCTCCCTTTCCCTCGCCTTGCATTAAAAGCCTGGTACCAGCTTAGGGAGGATTCATTTTTATAGCTAATGCTTATATTGAAATTCAATATATGCTCAACAGGCATTGTTTGTTATAGTTCCCGCTGAGCAACGAAGCCACGAGGCAGTCTCCTTAAACGCCGAAATAGCCTGCGATTTCCACCATGCGTCCAGATTGCGCGCAGTTGAAAGGGCAGCGCGCGTCGCAATGGCCGCACTGCACGCATTCGGAAGCGTGATGCTCCAGATTGCGGTAGTGGTCAGCCGCGAGCTCGTCACCCAGACGCGCCAGATCGTAGTACTTGTTGGCCAGGCCGATGGGAATGCCCACCGGGCACGGCTGGCAGTGATTGCAGTAAACGCAAGAGCCCTTGTCAGAAGGCGGGGCGAACTCGCCGATGACCGAGTAGTCGCGCTGCTCGGGGGCGGCATCCAGGTAAGACAAGGCGCCGCGCAGGTCGTCGAGCCCCCGCACGCCGGGTAGCACGCACAGCACACCTGGCTTGTCGAGCGCATAGGCGATGCACTGCTCGCGGGTGAGCGCCCGGCCGAACGGCGATTGCTTGGCGTCGAGCAGCTGGCCGCCCGCGAACGCCTTCATGACCGACACGCCTACGCCCGCCGCCTCGAACTCGCGATAGAGCTGCGCGCGGTCAGCCGCCTCGCCCTTGCCGTACGCGGACTCGTCGGTGTAGTCGTACATGGGGTTGATGGAGAACATCGCCCAGTCGAACGCGCCCGTTGACAGGAACTTGCGCGCAATCGAAACCGTGTGCGTCGAAAACGCCAGGTGGCGAATCGTTCCGTCCTGCTTGCGGCGCTGCGCGTAATCCCAGATGCCGCCGTTCATGACCTTGTCGAAGTCGGCGTCCTCGTCGATGCAGTGGATGAAACCGAAATCGGCGTAATCGGTGCCGAGGTCGGCCAGGCGTTTCTCGAACTCGGCGGCTGCGAGCTTGGCGTCGGTCGTCCAGCCGTACTTGCCCGTGGTGTACTCGGCGCCGATGTGCACCTGCAGCATCGCGCGCTGGCGGTTGGCGCCGGAAAGCGCGCGGACATAGCCCTCGAAGGCCGAAACCTCGCTCGGGATGAAGTCGAGCACGTTCACGCCCGCGTCGAGCGCTTCACGCACCATGGCCTCCGCCTCGCGCGTGTCGGCGTGGTGAATTCCCGCCATGCCCAAGCCGATAACGCCGACCTTCTCGCCGCCATGCGGCAGCGTCCTGTATTCCATTACTAGTTCCATTTCTCTTTTCAGTCTTTCCCATTGGGAAACGTGCTGTTTGAAGACGAACCGGACTTCTTTGCCTGTTTTCGCTGAAAGGCCTTGAGGCCGCCACATGGCACACAGCTATTACATTAACGATCCAACCAGGTCATTGGTTTGCAAACGCCCATGCCCTTTTGACGCGCGGTTACACCAGCGATAGGGAAATCTCCACATCACCGTCGCCGAGCGCCTCGAGCAGTGACTCGGAAGTCGCGCCCTCGATGTGGCCAAGCCGAGTATAGGCCCAGCTGTTCGAGCCGGTGAAAACTGTAATCTGGTTGCCCTGGTACAGCATGACGTCACCGGGCTGCGTCGTGATCTGCTCGTCGCTCGCAGGAAGGGGCCATGGCAGAGGGCCCACTTTTTCAAAGCCGCCGTATGCATGCAGGCTCACCGTGACGGGCCCCGCCTGCAGCCGCTGCGCGAGGGCGCGCGCCGCATCCGTGTCGGCGAGCGTCGCCACGAGCTGCGTGTCGCCTACGCCGATGGCGAACGAATCCACATGCTCTGCGCTGGCAGCGCCGGATTGTGGCGACGCCCCGCTTTCGGCCGAGGCAGCGGAGCTTGCGGCGGGCGTTTCGGCGGATGGCGCCTGCGGCTGCCCGGCCGATGCGTCGGACGCATCGGGCGATTGGCTTGACGTCGCAGCTGATGAGACGCTTGCAGGCGAGGTTCCGGCCGATGGCGAGGCCGTCCCCTGAGCACACCCGGCAAGAACCAGGAACGATGCGAGGGCGGCTGTTGCAACAAGCTTTTTCATGACGGCGCATCCTTTCGGCGTGTAGCGGAATGGGCGACTAGGCAAAAAATGAGTCGCAGGAACGTCCTGCGACTCATTTCCGAACGTTACCTCAAGTTGTCGCCGAAGAACGACTCCAGCTTGTCGAAGGGGATGGCCTCGAAGTTGTCGTAGAGGTCGACGTGGCTCGCGCCGTCGATGATCATGAGCTCCTTGTTATCGCCTTGGAGCAGCTGATAAGCCCCTTCGCTGAAGTAGCGCGAGTGGGCCTTCTCGCCGTGCACGAGTAGCACGGGCGCATCGATCTCGCCGGCCATGGACAGGATCGGCTGGTTCAAAAACGAAATCGTGCCCGTGACGTTCCAGCCGTCGTTAGAGTTGCCCGAGCGCTCGTGGTAGCCGCGCGGGGTCTTGTAGTACGCGTAGTAGTCCTTCACGAAGTACGGCGCGTCGTCGGGCAGCGGGTCCACGACGCCACCGGCGCGCTCGT
>JAFRGA010000080.1 GCA_017434045.1 Eggerthellaceae bacterium | reverse complement strand
TTTTGTAGTAGACTAGGGTGTAGCCATCATCCGGTGGCTACATCCGACTAAAGGAGGGACACAACATATGGATCGTGAAGAGCTTCTGGCACTAGACAACAGCGAAATCGCGAAACTGCTGAATGAAGCCATCGCAGCAGGCAAGAGCAAGGACGAGGCACTCGCCGAGTACCAGCTCGATGCTCCTGAGCTGATGAAGCAGAACATCTTCTGGGTCAAGGACAAGTTCCTGGCTCGTGCATGGTCTGGCTACACCAGCACCAAGCGTTCCGGCAACGAGTATGCTCAGGCCGGCGACGGTTGGCGCGGCGATGACGTCAAGGACTTCAAGGGCCGCGAGGTTCCTTGGTAGGATTGGCGCTCTAGCAATTGCGCGAAAGGGGGTGGCTTCGGCCGCCCCCTTTGTTTGTGTTTAAAAACCGAGTAAAGCGTATAGCTCGGTTTCATACGCGTAATGCTTTGTTGTTCAAAACTATCCACTGTATGTTCAGTCTTGATATAATGCTTATTGTGAAATACAAGCATTGAAATGAAGGTACCCGAGCGGAAGGTGATGCAAGGTTATGGCAACCGAGGAAGAGATTAGGGCTGAAGGCCGTGTGGGCAAAGAGCAAGAGGTTCTTCTGTACAACATTGCTCTGAGGCAGGATGAGCTTGGTCGTGAACCGACCAATGTGTTGTGGGATAAGATCAAAGATGACCCGATGTACACGGAGCTTTTCGATCGCGAGCTTCTCACGTACCAACTGTACGATCACGGTAGGCCTGGTGTGCCAGTCGTGGCGAGCTTGATTGTGACCTTGAAGGGCATGCGTTACTGCATCATCTACGGTAACGAGATCGAGCCCATGCGCCCCTACGACACTGCAGGAAGGCGTCGCAACTAAGCAAATAGCATTGAAATCTGGATGCGGCCAAGAGGGATGCTCCCTTTTGGCCGCTTTTCTGTTATGCGGGACATCTTGTACAATGATGGCGTACCAAGAGCGGGTTTTGAAAGAGGGTATCGTGGCATTAGGTGATGGCGTCATTTCGCTTGCGACGCTGGGCGTGACATTCGGCGGATTCTCGCCGACATTGATGGACGGTGTAGAGAAATCTAAGGAACAGGTCGAAAAATTCGAGGAAATAGCAGCTCGGCGGAAGGAAACTCTGCGAAAGCAACGCGAGATGGAGTTCGCCCGGACCTCGAAGGAGAAAACCTATACCGACGAAAGCGGCAACGAGTGGAAGTATGTTGTTGTCGACAACGCTGTTGCGCGCATCGTGAAAATGGAGGGCGCTCCTAAATCCGTTACGATTCCATCTGTAATCGAGGGATACCAGGTCTATGCAATAGGCTCTGAGGCGTTGTCCGAAAACAATGCGCTTGAAGAAATCATCTGCCCTGATGCCGTTTCATCTATCGGCGCATGCGCATTCAGGTTCAACCCAAACCTGAGGCGCGTGGTCCTTCCCGCAAACGTTGCCGAATTCCAGTCAGGCTGGATCAGGCATTGCCCAAAGCTCGAGGAACTCGTCTTACCGGGTCTGCTCGACGAGATTAAGCTCGACGTCCTCGACAACAAGAGCTTGCGGAAGCTCTGGATAGGCAAGAACGTGTACACGATTGAGCCCGGTGCGTTTCAGAACACAGCGCTCGAGGAAATCGTCGTGGACCCCGAAAACCCCTTCATCTCAAACGATGGAGCCGGTTTGTATTCGAAAGATTATTCGGTCTTGTACGCGTTGGCGCTTCCTGTAGAGCGTTATGCGGTTCAGGATGGTTGCAAGAGGCTTGCGAAGAAATCGTGTTACGGCTTAGAGGCACTCAAGCACATCGAGCTGCCTTCGAGCGTCGTGGAGCTCGACCCGTATGCCCTGTCGCATTCGGGACTCGAATCATTCGAGGCACCTAGCTCACTGGTGTCAATAGGCGAGAAGGCGTTCTACTATTGCCGTGGCTTGAAATGCGTGAGCCTCAACGAAGGCCTTGAGGTCATAGGGAACTCTGCGTTCGAGGAATCGGGGCTTGATGCGCTCTTCATACCCGCTACCATAAAAACAATCGGCAATTCTATTACTGCGAGGACAAACGTCGTTCATTCCGGCCCAGATTGCTCGCTTGAGATTGATCCCGCTTGCGAGAAGATGTTCCTTGACGGAGAGGGCGGCCTGTATCGCAGGGAGGATGACGGGCCGCATATGCTTCAGCTCGTCGATCGCGATATGCGCGAATACCGGGTATATGACGGCGCGGTCGCCATCGACGAGTACGCGTTCGCGTTTCATGACAAAATCGAGAAGGTGACCGTTCCGCAAAGCGTGCTCAGCATCGGCCGTAACGCTTTCCGCATCTGTAGGAAGCTGAAACGGGTGGAGTTGCCCGATACGCTGCGCTCCATTGGGGCGGAGGCTTTCCTCGACACACAGCTTGAGGAATTCAGGGTGCCTGAACAGCTTCGCGAACTGGGGGAAAATGCGCTCGTCACCTATGGCGCTCACCACGGCGAACTGATTCCCTCGCTTGCAAAGATCGAAGTTGCACCAGGTAACGACCTGTTCTACACGACTTGCGGGATGCTTTGCCGCAGGACGGACAAAGGGGCGAACGTCGTCATGTTCACGAGTTCGGCAGAACATGTCGTGTTTCCCGACGAAATCACCCATGTGGAGGAATTCGCGTTCAACAATGCGCGGGGAATCGATTACTTGGCGCTGAACCCCCGTTTGGCGACAATAGGAACCGGCGGTTTGGCGACGTGGTGCTGGATCAGGCACATCCACATCGAGCTCGCCAAGCCTGTGGAGGGAAGGACCACCTTCGATTTCTTCTTCCCCGACACGAAGAAGGGCATTCATGGGATATCGCTGGGAATCGGCGGATCATCCTGGGTGAATGTTCCGAGCATAATGGCGCAGTACGACAACTGCATCGTGAATGCGCGCGACTATAATTCCCCACGCAAGTCGGACAACATCAGCGCTTACGAGCAAGCGAAGCTGATCTTGGCACGCTTCGACGATCCCATCATGCTGACAGAAGTGAACAGGGGCATGTTCGAGAGGCTGCTGCGCAACTACATCGTCGAGATCTGCGTGGACATCGCGCGTCATGACGACCGTGCAGCGCTCAACGCGCTTGTCGATCGAGGGTATATAAACGAAGGCAACCTCGAAGGCATTATCGCCGAAGTGGGCAAGCTCCAAGATGCGGCTATGACCGCGCATCTGCTTGAGGTGAAGCGCCTTAGGTTCAACAGGGCCATAATGGACTTCGACCTGTAAGCTGATATACTAGAGCCATTCGGAAGATTTCTTCAGATGTTAAACCTGTTCAGGACGGGAACGGGGTGTTCGCTTGGCTTCGCTTCACCAATGTAATTTTGAAGTTTGTAGCTGCAGAATCGCTCACACCCCGTTCCCGTTCTGAATAGGCCATTGGAGCTTCAGATGGGTCGAAGATACGTTCTACGGCTCATCGGGGCTTCATATTGAGAATAGTTCACGAAGAATGGGGCAATGAAAAAAAGAGTCTCCATTCGTAGCGGAGAAGTGTATGGCGAACGCTGTCGATCAAAAACAGATTCGGCTTGAACGGGCGACAAAGCTCGCCGAAGACGTGCTGGATGAATGCCGGGTCCAGCTTATGCTGAAGTTCAGGTTCCTTGACCTGGCTTTGTGGCGCATGGGTTCCGAATCGACGACCGTGAAGGGCCGCTATGCGCTCGCCACCGATGGCAGGAAGGTGTACTTCGAGCCCTTCTCGGTTCTGGGCAGGTTCGACGCCGGCTTCAACGAGATGGTGCGCGATTACCTTCACATGGTGATGCACTGCATCTTCCGTCACCCATTCGACAAGCTGCATGACCGTCACGATGCCTGGTGGCTCGCGTGCGACGTCATCGCCGAGAGCGTTGTCCTGGAAATGTGCGGCGGGCGCTTCGAGAGCGAGTTGGACAAGGAGCGGCGCGGCGCGCTTTCCGAGCTCAAGCTTCTGTGTGGAACGCTTACGCCGGGCAAGCTCTACGGGTTGTTCCTGCATACGCTGACGGATCCTCCGGGCAGCTCGCTTCGTACGCTCAGCGAATCGCGCATGAACGAGATGCGCGTCCTGTTCGAGCGCGATAACCACGAGGCTTGGCCCTCCTATGCCAAGGCGCAGAAAGAGGAAACGCCTGGCGATGTGGAGGAGCTTGCCAAGCCCGATCCCGATTCAGATGAATCGATTCCCGAGGATGCGGAAAAGGAAATGGTCGTCGACGGCGATGCGGAAGAGGCTGAGGCTGAAAGCCAGGAGCTCCAAAATCCCGAATCGGCGGAAGATTCCAACGATGCCGAGGAGGAAGCCCAGGGTTCATCGGCGGAAGCGGATGACGTCGATGAGGATGCCGAGGACAGCATCGAATCCGATACGCAGGGAAGCTCGTCCGGCGATGAGGACGATGATGAGGTAGAGGACGAGAAATCGCAGGAAGAGCGCGACTGGGAGGAAATCGCCAAGCAGATAGAGATGAACCTCGAGACCTTCTCGAAGGAATGGGGGGAAGAGGCGGGCAGCCTCATAGCAAGCTTAACCCTCGCGAATCGCAAAAGGTACAACTACACCGATTTTCTCCGCCGATTCGCCGTGTTATCGGAAGAGATGAAGATAAACGACGACGAATACGACTACGTATTCTATACCTACGGCTTGGAGCTTTACGGCAACATGCCGCTTGTCGAGCCTTTGGAGTACAAGGAAACGCAACGCATCCGCGACTTCGTGATCTGCATCGACACGTCGGAGTCGTGTCGGGGTGACCTTGTGAAGAAGTTCGTCGAGCATACGTTCAACGTGATCAAGAAATCCGAGGACTACGCCCACGAGGTGAACATCCACATCGTGCAATGCGATGCGAAGGTACAGGCGGACACGAAGATAACCAATTTGAAAGACGTTGACGCCTTCATGGACGGCTTCTTCATCCGCGGCATGGGCGGAACGGATTTCCGCCCGGCGTTCGCCTACGTCAATCAGCTGAAGGACAGGGGAGAGCTCCCTGATATGAAAGGTCTCATCTACTTCACGGACGGCTTGGGGCAGTTTCCCGACAAGGCGCCCGATTACGACACGGCGTTCGTGTTCATGGATGAAGGGGAAAACGACATCCCCAAGGTTCCGCCTTGGGCGATGCGCGTGCTTATAGACGAAGAGGGAATCAACCGTTTCAAGAGCGAGCTTTAGTAACACTGGGGTTGGGGAATAGAAGCGAGGGTGTTCTTCGCACTCAAGCCTGGCAAGTAGGCAGATAAAGGAGATCGCATGAATATCGCGACTGCGAAAGAGCAAATCAAGGACACAGTGGAGGCGTATCTGCAGAAGGACGATGCGGGGATGTACGTGATCGCGCCGTCGAGGCAGCGCCCCATCTTCTTGGTGGGTGCGCCGGGTATCGGCAAGACCGCCATCATCGAGCAGATCGCGCAGGAGCTTCAAATCGGCGTCGTTTCCTACTCCATGACGCACCACACGCGCCAAAGCGCGTTGGGCTTGCCGCGCATCGTGCACCGCGAGTTCGAGGGTTTCGAGTACGAGGCGTCCGAATACACGATGTCCGAGATCGTGAGTGCAATCTACGACTACATGGAGCAATCCGGTGAGCGCCAGGGCATCCTGTTCCTCGACGAGATCAACTGCGTTTCCGAGACGCTGTATCCTTCAATGTTGCAGTTCTTGCAGTTCAAGACGTTCGGACGCCACAAGGTGCCAAACGATTGGGTTATCGTGTGCGCCGGCAATCCTCCCGAGTACAACAAGTCCGTTCACGAGTTCGACATCGTGACGCTGGACCGCCTGCGCGAGATCGACGTCGAACCCGATTTCTCGGCGTTCAAGCGGTATGCGAGCGAGAAAGGCCTTCATCCGGCTGTGACCACGTTCTTGGAGGCGAAACCCGACTGCTTCTACAATGTGGAATCGAAGCCGGGTGGCGGCAAGAGCTTCGTCACCGCCCGTGGTTGGGAGGATTTGGCCGAGGTCATCTCGTTGTACGAGAAGCTTGGGAAGACATGCGATCGCGAGCTGTTCGTGCAGTTCCTGCGCGACGACGACATCGCCGACCGCTTCTCGGTGTACTACAGCCTGTTCGAGAAATACCGCTCCGATTACCAGATTGGCAAGATCCTCGCTGGCAGTGCGAGCCGCGAAGTCATCCAGCGCGCCAAGGAGGCGCCGTTCGATGAGCGCGTAGCCCTGCTCGGGTTGGTGCTCGATGCGTTATCCACCCAATGCGCGGCAGCGCTCGATCAGGAGAACTTGGTCGTGTCCTTGCGTGACGAGCTGCGCATCGCCAAACCTGAGCTTATGGAGGGCGCCTCGATCGAAGACGCCATCGTGGCGCCGTTGCATGCGCGGGAGGATAAGCTGGATAGGAAGATGGCGGCCGGTACGGCCAAGCAGTCGTTCGTACGTAGCGAAAACCTCTTCATCCGTAAGATGCGCGATATCGTCAATGCGTGCGTGTATGCGAAAACCGAGGAAGGGCCTTCGGCATTTGATACTGTGAACAGGGCTTATAGAGCGGAAGTCGATGCTATTGCACCGCTTGTCGACGAGTCTCACCAAAAGATGAACAGCGCGTTCGCCTTCATTGAGGACTGCTTCGGCAACAACCGCGAGATGCTCGTGTTCCTGGCCGAGCTCAGCACCCGTGCAACTACGACGCAGTTCATCGCGCATTACGGCAATGATGCCTACTATGCGCACAACGATGAGCTGAAGGTTGACGAGACCCGCAAGAGCTTGACGGCACGTGTGCGCGAGCTCAGCGATCTCGAGGAGGAAATCGCGAGCAGCCAAGCCTTGGAGACCAATGCGCTTGATTTGGGGGCAGCTGTCGGGTTGGGTCGTACTGCTTCGGCGGTTAAGGCCGCTGGCGCTGGCCAGGAGGGGCAAGGTGTCGGGACTTCGTCTAAAGACGACGGGGGAGCCCCCATCGCCGAAGCTGTCAGCATAGATGCTTACTACCGCAATCGCGAGCACGAGTTCGGGTTCGCCTCGATGAGTCGTATGACGCTGCCGAACATGGACGGGCAGCGTGTGCTCAACGTGTGCTGCAGGCGGGGCAAGGGCGTTTTCAAGATGTCAGCTCTCGTCGGTGCGAAGGGCCGTGTTATCGGAACCGATTGGTCGAGTGCCTACATCGAGGAGGCGAAGGCCGATTCCGAGAAAGCCTGGCGCAAGAACCATCTAAAGGAAAGCAACATGGAATTCCACGTTGCCTATCCCGAGGACCTCATGGAAGCCGGCATTGGCAACAACTCAGTCGATGCGGTGTATATAAACAACGTCATGACATTGCTGTACGACCAAGGGGAGGCGCTCAAGGAGTTCTATCGCGTGCTGAAGCCGGGTGGTCTGCTCATTTGCGAGACGATCTTCGCAAGTGCGCCACGCGACAAGAAGGTGGTGGAGCAGGCGAGGGCTATCGGGAACAGCATCCAAGCCGCTGGCACGCTCGAGGAGCTTTTCGCGCTGATCGCCGACGCAGGGTTCGAGGCGCCCGAAATCGTCGACGAATTCGAAGTTGATGCAGATCAGGGCTTCAAGGCGAATTATAAGGTCGAGACCATCGCATCTGACGAGGATATAACGTTCAGTGCCGTCGCCTTGAACGTGCGCAAGCCCGTTTAAACAGACATCCGCCCGGGGCATCGCATCGGATGTTCCGGGTGTTCGGACCTTGTGAAAGCGGCTCATCCCGTAGGGGAGAGCAGGGCAGCAGGTTTCATGCCCGCTAGGTCAACGCCTCCGTCTGCGGGTAGGGCGGGCAACTTGATGCTTACATGTGCTTCCGTCGGGTTCAAGTCCCCGAAAACCGATAGCCGCTTTACAGAACACATTAGTTCCGAATATACTAATACAGTTGAAAAATGCTGGTAACTAGGGGTATTCCAGCTGTACGGATAGTAAAGGGGATGATAATGAAACCGTACAAAACAGTAATCTACAGCTTTTTGCTCGGTGGCCTGTTCTGCCTAATCGCACAGGCGCTGTTCGGCTTCTGGAACGCCGCTCTCACCGGAACTGCAATGGAGTTCTTCAGGGGAGGCGCCGTGCTCGTGAGCCTCGGCGTCATCGGCTTCATTCTGGGCGGCTTCGCCATTTACCAGTACTTTGAAGAATGGGCTACGTTCGGCGCGCTGTTCCCGTTCGCCGGCTTTGCCATGGCCGTCGGCATGAAGATGGTCGTGCCCTGGACGAAGGGCGAGTCGCTCGGCAAGTCAATTTGGCCTGGTGCATGGTTGGTTATATGGTTCAACGCCGTCGGTGCCATCGTGTGCATCGCCGGCGGCTACATTGCCGGTCTCCTTGGCTGGACGCCTCCCGAGGTCGCACCGGCGATTATCGCCTCGACTGATCCGCTCGTATCGCTGACCATTGGCGCACGCGCCTTCTTCGGCGGCGGGTGCATATGCGCTGTCTTCCAGATTGTTTGGCTTGTTGTCAAGTCCATCATCCCGAAGGCCAAGCATGTGTGGATCCTGATGGGCGGCTGGATGTGCGGCGCAATCTTCTGCTTGCCCGGTCTGTCCCAGTGGCTCGTCAGCCAGTTCGGCCAGGGTTTCTCGTGCCTGATTCCCGTCGGCGGTTACAACATGTTCAATACGGGTTATGACCTCTTCCTCGGTGGCGAGCATGCCATGACCGGCCTTGTGCACCTCGGCTCGTTCATGCTCGCGGTGTTCGGCCTGTTCTTCACAGGCCTCGGCACGTTCATCATCTGGAATGCCAAGTGGGGTCGCAAGAACCTGCATCAGGTTCACCTTGAGAAGGCTCAGGCTCATCTTGCAGAGTGTGGCGGGGAGTAGCAGCTCCTTCCGCCCTGGCTTCTCAGAAGGATTAACGTCTCGATTCTAAGTCGCAACGCCACGAAGGGCCGCCATCCAGGCGGCCCTTCTACTGTTGCCATAAATGCGGAATGAACCAGTCGTGTTACAGCCTTGCGATGAAGCTGCCGAGGAAGGCGGCGCCGACGCAGAGGATGCAGGTGAGGACCGCGTAACCGATACCGCCGAGGATGGCCCCGTGGTTGATGAGGTCCATCGTGTCGAGGCTGAAGGCCCCGATGGTGGTGAAACCGCCGCAGAGTCCCACGCGGATCATGAGCGAGAGATGGCTATCGGCGAGCACGCCGCGCAGGACAAGAGCGGCTGTGAATGCGAGGATAAACGTGCCGGCTACGTTGATGGCCAAGGTCACCCAGGGAAATGACGTGTTCGGCGCGAGTTCCGTTATCAGGTAGCGCAAGATGGATCCGATAAAGCCGCCCGCGCCGACGGCAAGGCAGTTAACCAGCAGGCCTGCCATGAGCTCACCGAACGGGCTTCAGCGCGATTTCACGCAGGTAGGTGCCTTCTTCGTCATCCTCCAAAACGCAGATGGAGATTGCGGGGGAGATATTGAGATTGCCCAGATAGCGCAGGTCACGTCGTGGGAAGCTGAGCGACTCTGCCTCCTCGTTGTGAAGGAAGGTCGTCTTGCCGGCGCGCAAGAGTCCCTCGATGGTGGGTTTGACGTCATCGCCGAACACTTTCGCGCATTTGAGGAAGAAGTCGCTCTCGTCGAATCGGAAGACAGGATGCATATTGCGTCCGCGTTCGTTGCGGAGGCGCATCTCGCTGCGGTGCTTGTTGTCGAGCGAGCAGTAGTGCATGCCGAAGGGCACATCGTGATCGATGCCCCAGAGCATGAGCTCCAAACAGAGCTCCTCGCTGCCGGCGACGGGCAAGCCGCCCGAATAGCCGTAGTCGTACATGATGTCGAACGGGGGGTTGCGGATTTCGAAACCGCGTGCTGCGAACTCCTCCCAGCTGTGGAAAGGAAAGCAGAATTCCAGCAGGTTAATGCCGTCAATGCCGATTTCACCCCAGCGTTCGAACAGCTCGTGCATGCGCTCGTCCGTATTGGGGATGATGGGCATCTCGACCATGAGGGAGGGTATATAACGCTTGGCGAGCTTCATGGCGGCAAGGACGCGCTCCTGGCGATCCAAGGGGTCGTCCTGTTTCACGCTGAAGCGGATCTCGTCGAGACCGACTTCTTGCAAGCGGCGGGCGCCTTCTTCGGTCAGGAGGTCGCCCGAGGTGTACATGCGCTTATGCGCCGAGGGGAAACGCCGGTTGGCCTCCTCGAGCAGGGCGATGGAGTCGTCGAGGACGAGCAGCGGCTCGCCGCCGGTCAGCCCCAAAACGGCGAGGCCGTCGTGACCGTAGCGCCGTTCCGCGTCTTCCAGCCCTTCGCGCCAAGGGCAACCCTCGCGCACGAACGTCTCGTAACCTGCGACGTTGTAGTTGAAGCAGAAATAGCAGTCCCTATGGCATTTGAAGGTGGTCGAGAACGTTTCGGAGCCATTGTTTCCCGTGCATTCCACGCATGCTTTCGATTGCCAACCCCAGACGATGGAGGCTCCACCGTTCTTGAACTGAGCGCCCTTGCCCTTGAGCATAGCACGCAGCTCATCGATGCGCTTCTGGTTAGCGCCTTCTTCTGCAAAGACGATGCCCTTCTCCTGAAGGGCATCGAGGTATGCCTTGGCTCCCTCGGCATATTCCGCGAGTTCTTGCTCAAGGACTGGGTTGCTCATCGTTGTCTCCGTTTCGCCTATATGGAAATGTGTATTTGAGGAGTCTCCTCAAATACACATTTCGAGGGTCCCCGTGAGGGGAGGATGGCCTGGCTTATCCGTTACCGGATGATGTTGGCGTGAACCTCCTGCAGGGACTTCACCTTGTTAGAGCCGGTCGCGTTGACGGTCTTGATGCCCTGAGCGGCGGCTTTGCCGGCGGCGATGGTCGTGAAGTAGGGCACGTGCGCCTTGATGGCGGCCTTGCGGATGAGGGCGCCGTCGTCTGTCGACGTCGTAGAGGGGGACGGCGAGTTGAGTACGAGGTCGATGTCGCCGTTCGTGATGAGGTCGATCAGGTTGGGGCGCCCCTCCGAAGCCTTGAGCGTGAGGGTCGCGGGCACGCCGCCATCGCGCAGGGCGTTGCGCGTTCCCATGGTCGCTATGATTTCGAAGCCGGCGTCGATGAAGGCCTTGCCCATCTCGACGAGCTCGTCCTTGTCGCGGTCCGAAACGCTGATGAGGACCGTGCCTCCCAGCGGGAGCACCGTCTGCGTAGCCTCCTGAGACTTGAAGAAGGCCTCGCCGAACGTGCCAGCCAGGCCGAGCACCTCGCCCGTCGAGCGCATCTCGGGCCCGAGGACCGGGTCGACTTCGGGGAACATGTTGAACGGGAACACGGCTTCCTTGACGCCGTAATGATTGTAGGTGACCTCGCCGAGCGTCTCGATGGGGGAAGGACGGCCCGTGAGCGGCATGGTGATGACGTCGGTTGCAACCTGGACCATCTGGATGCCGCAAACCTTCGACACCAGGGGCACCGTGCGGCTTGCGCGCGGGTTGGCCTCGAGGACGTAAACTTTGCCGCCCTCGATGGCGTACTGGATGTTCATGAGGCCGCGGACGTGCATGGCCTCGGCGATGAGGCGCGTGTACTCCTTGATGGTGGTTAGGTGCTCGTCGTCGATGGTGACGCTGGGCAGGATGGCGGCGGAGTCGCCCGAGTGGACGCCGGCCAGCTCGACATGCTCCATGACGGCAGGGACGTAGGCGAGCGTGCCGTCGCAAATTGCGTCAGCCTCGCATTCGAGCGCATGGTTCAGGAAGCGGTCGATGAGGATGGGGCGGTCAGGCGTGACGCCGACGGCGGCGGCCATGTAGGCGCGCAGGTTCTCGTCATCGTAGACGACCTCCATGCCACGACCGCCCAGGACATAGCTGGGGCGCACCATGACGGGGAAGCCGATCTTGTGGGCGATTTCGAGCGCCTCGTTGACGTCGACGGCCATGCCCGCTTCGGGCATGGGGATTCCGAGACGGTCCATAACCTCGCGGAAACGGTCGCGGTCTTCGGCAAGGTCGATGATCTCGGGCGAGGTGCCGAGGATGTTCACGCCAGCCTCTTCCAGCTCGCTGGCCAGGTTTAACGGTGTTTGGCCGCCGAACTGTGCGATGACGCCGAGGGGTTTTTCCTTCTCGTAGATAGAAAGGACGTCCTCTGCGGTGAGCGGCTCGAAGTACAGCTTGTCGGAGGTATCGTAGTCGGTAGAGACCGTCTCGGGGTTGCAGTTGACGATGATGGTCTCGAACCCGAGCTTCTTGAGCGATTTCGCCGCATGGACGCAGCAGTAGTCGAACTCGATGCCCTGGCCGATGCGGTTGGGGCCGCCGCCGAGGATCATGACCTTGCGGCCATTGCTGACCGGGCTGTTGTCCGGCGCATTGTAAGTGGAGTAGTAGTACGCCGAATCCTGGGTCGACGATACGTGCACGCCTTCCCATGACTCGGTGCACCCGATGGAGATGCGCTGTGCGCGGATCTTCTTCTCGGGAACGCCGATGAGCTGGCTGAGGTATTTGTCGGAGAAGCCGTCCTTCTTCGCCTGGATGAGCATGTCGTCGGGCAAGAGCTGCATGGGATGGGCGCCGGACCAGGAGCGGATCTGCTCTTCTTCGGCGACGAGCTCGGCCATCTGCTCGATGAACCAGCGCTTGATTTTCGTGAGCTCGTAGAGCTCGTCGACGGTTGCGCCGGCGCGCAGGGCCTCGTACATGACGAACTGGCGCTCGGAAGTTGGGACGACGAGCATCGCGAGCAGCTCGTCTTTTGATTTACCGTAGAAGTCCTTGGCGAAGCCCAGGCCGTAGCGCCCTTTCTCGAGCGAGCGGATGGCCTTCTGGAACGCTTCCTTGTAGGTCTTTCCGATGCTCATGACCTCGCCGACGGCGCGCATCTGCGTGCCGAGCTTGTCCTCGACGCCCTTGAACTTCTCGAATGCCCAGCGGGCGAACTTGATGACGACGTAGTCGCCGTCAGGATAGTACTTGTCGAGCGTGCCGTACTTGCCGCAGGGGATCTCGTCGAGCGTCAGGCCGCCGGCAAGCATGGAGCTGATGAGCGCGATGGGGAAGCCGGTGGCCTTCGAGGCCAGGGCCGAGGAGCGCGAAGTGCGCGGGTTGATCTCGATGATGATGTCGCGGTCGGTGACCGGGTCGTGCGCCCATTGGACGTTCGTGCCGCCGATGACCTTGACGGCGTCGACGATGCGGTATGACTTTTCCTGAAGGCGGTCGATGACGGCTTGGTCGATGGTCTGCATGGGCGCCGCGCAGAACGAGTCGCCGGTGTGCACGCCCATCGGGTCGATGTTCTCGATGGTGCAGACGGTGATCATCTGGCCCTTCGCATCGCGGACGACCTCGAACTCGAGCTCTTCCCAGCCGAGGACGCTCTCCTCGACGAGGACTTCGGTGACGGGCGATGCGGCCAGGCCGCGCGCCACGACGGTGCGGAGTTCCTCGACGTTGTACACCAGGCCGCCGCCTGTTCCGCCCATGGTGTAGGCGGGGCGCAGCACGCAGGGGTAGCCGAGCTTCTCGGCTATGGCCACGGCCTCCTCGACCGTGTGCGAGACCTCCGAGCGGGCCATCTCGATGCCCAGGTCGGCCATCGTCTGCTTGAAGATGTCGCGGTCCTCGCCGCGCTCGATTGCGTCGATCGGCGTGCCGATGACCTCGACGCCGTACTTGTCGAGGATGCCTTCATTTGCCAGTGCGGAGGAGAGGTTGAGGCCTGATTGGCCGCCGAGGTTGGGCAGCAGCGCGTCGGGGCGCTCCTTCTCGATGATCTGGGTGAGGCGCTCCACGTTCAATGGCTCGATGTAGACCTCGTCCGCGGTTTCGGGGTCGCTCATGATGGTTGCGGGATTGGAATTCACGAGCACGATCTCGTACCCGAGGGCTCGCAGTGCCTTGCACGCCTGGGTGCCGGAATAGTCGAATTCGCATGCCTGACCGATGATGATGGGGCCCGAACCGATGATGAGGACTTTCTTGATGTCGGTACGCTTAGGCATGTGAAACGCTCCTTAGGACGTGAGTTTTGTGCTCTCGCAATTGTAAAACAGTGCGGGGGGATAATCCTGTAGGATACGAGGAAGTAACATCAAGGATATAATCCCCGCTATAGGTAACGTGCCGCATGGGGGCGCTTCTCCGACCGCCTCGCTTGAACCCCCCTCCAAACCGCGCTAATGGAAAGCGACGAGTGGAGGCGAGTATCTGGCAGTGCGACTCGTCGTCATCTGCGCCCGCGGGTATAGTCGCTTTCTTATGCGCGCGGTTTTCCGGGGGCGCTCGGAAGGTCGGAGAAGCGCCCTCCCCCATGCGGCACGATTAAGGGGCTCTGGCTATCGGTCTTTTGCTGGTTTTGGAGGAATGACATGTTCGACCTGAGCGACATCGGCGGTTTCATATTCGATTGCGATGGGACGCTGCTCGACACCTTGGGAGCGTGGGATGAGGCGGAGCGGGACCTGTTCGCGCAAGCAGGCCCCCTGACGCAGGAACAAGAGGACGAGATCCACGCCGCGCCGATTGAAGAGGCGGCGGCCATCCTCCACGAGCGGTATGGGGTTGGCGAGTCGCCAGCTGGCGTGCTCGGCCATCTCGACGGCATCCTCATCCCGTATTACGGGCAGAAGGCGGAAGCCATGCCCGGTGCCGTCGAGTTCGTCAAGAAGGTGCACGAGGTCGGCATACCGTGCGTCGTGCTATCGTCGAGCCCACGCCGCTACCTGGCAGCCGGCCTTTCGCGCATAGGAATACTCGACTGCTTTGACGAGCTGGTCTCCACTGACGAAGTGGGATGCTCCAAGCAGGATTTCGGAATCTACGAGAAGGCGTTGGAGGTGCTGGGCTGCGAAAAGGAGCGCATCTGGGCTGTCGATGACGCTCCGTACGCAATCGCCGTCATGCACGACTTCGGCTTGAAGACGATCTGCGTAGGCGCGAGGAACTCCAATGTCGCCGACTTGAACACCCCATCATTCGAGGAGCTCTTGTAGCGCTTAGGGAAGCGTTGCGTTGTCGAACTCGAGGAGCGTGCGGAAGAAATCGCTCTGCTGCGCGAGTCCTTCTGGAGTGCCGTCAAGCGCGACGGAGCCTTGCTCCACGAACACGACGCGATCGAATCGCTCGATTTCAGCCAGATGATGCGTGATGACTATGAGCGTGCGGTCGGCGCAAACGTCGAAAAGCGTTTCCAGCAAGCCTGCCTCAGTCACGGGGTCAAGAGCAGAGAAAGGCTCATCTATCAGGACAATCGGCGCGTTGGCTACGAGCACTCGGGCGAGTGCTATGCGATGGGCCTCACCGCCGGAAAATCCGACTCCCGTCTCGCCGACTATGGTATCGAGGCCGTTTTCGAGGGAGCTCAGCTTGCTTGCCAGCCCGACGGATTCGAGAGTTTCCGCAAGCTCTCCGTCGCTTGCCGCGAGCGTTCCAAGCGTGAGGTTATCGCGCAGGGATCGGTTGAACAAGTAGGGGGTTTGGCCCAGGTAGCCGAGGGGGAGGATGCCTTCTGCGGATATCCGGACTGTTCCAGAATCAGGTTCGAGGATGCCCCGTATGATATTTGCGAGCGTGCTCTTACCCGACCCGCTTCTCCCGAGGATGGCAACAGATTCGCCAGCCCTGATCGAGAGCGTGATCCCGGCAAGCGCCTTGGCACTTGAGTTCGGATAACTGTATTCGACCGAATCGAGCTCGAGGGCGTTGCCGGCGTCTTCGCAGCGCTGCTCCTGCGCGCTCGGCTCGGGCAAAGAGCTGCAAGCTTCCTCTTCGCCTGCGGAAACGTACTCGTCAAGCCTATCAATCGCATCTTCGTGCACTGCCGCTTGGGCGGCGGAGGAGGGGAGGGCGCCCAAGATCTCGACGAGCGGGAAGAAGCCGAGGGCAAAGGCGGCTATCCAATTCGCTGTCGGCGGGTTGGAGCCGAACTGATGGCCCGACCATACGATGATGAGGCAGGCGACGCTGCCGAGCAGAAGCTCGGCAGCAAGCGATACGAGCCGTTCGGTCGTGTGGGACGAGTAATCGAGCGTGCGGATTGCGCCGTCCGATTGGGCGTGGGATGCCTTGACGTCCTGGGTGCGGTTGGAAAGGACCCAGTCCGTTGCCCCCATGATGTCGTCGGTCAGGCTCCTGTATTCACGTGCCCGCAACGTCTTTGCCGTATGGGAGCGGTTCTGGGTGAGCTTGCGGCACATCCAGGGGAGCGCAACCGTTGCCATCGCAAGCGCCAACAACATGCACGCACCAGCTAGCGGGGAGAACGCGAAGAAGAAGATCGCGGCGACAAGGCTGAGGAGCGCTGCTATGGCGATGGGGAAGCCGACGCGCAGGTAGAGGTTCTGCAGGTGGTCGACGTCGTCCGACAGAAGGCCAAGATATTCGCCCGTCGCCCGTTCTCGGGAGGGGTCGCCGACACGCCCCTCAACGCCCCAGAAGAGAGCGCGGCGCAGGTCCGAGGTGATCTTGAGCACCCAGTCGTGGCTGACCAGGCGTTCGACGTAATGAGCGAGCGGCCGTCCGAGCCCGAATACCTGCACGAGCGCTATGGGAACCATGATGGAGAACAGGGTCGTGCTCGGCATCGCAGTTGCGCTGATCAGGTAACCTGACGTGAACATAAGCAGCACCGAACACCCAGCGGACGCGAAGCCGAGGGCCACTGCGACGATCACCCATCGCTTGTAGTGCAAGACGTAATCCGAAAGCCAGGTTGGTCGCTTTGAGTCGAGCGTCGGCTTGTCATTTTGGTCGTCTGTCGGGAGGGGGTGACGCCGCTTCCGCAGGCGGAGGGAGATGTCGGGATTTTGCTCGATGTCTACCGCCGAGGACGCTGCAGGCGGAACCCCCTCACGACAGACGCCGAGGTTTCCCAATCCATCATTTGAGATAGAAGGGCTTGATTCCTTTGCAGCAGGTTCGAAAGCGCGCGTGACGCATCCCTGGTCAAGCTCGATGACGCAGTCCATGTCCTGAAGCCAATGGAGCCGATGCGTGGCGAAGAAGACGAGCCTGCCCTCCATGACGCGGAGCATCTCGCGTTTGAGTTCGAGCTCGGTCTCGATATCGAGGTGCGCCGTCGGCTCGTCGAACACCAGCACCCGCGCCGAGTCGTCGAGCAGTATGCGCGCGAGCGCAATGCGGTGCGCTTGGCCGCCCGAGAACCCCTGTGCGCCTTCGCCTATCACCGTGTCGAGCCCCTCGGGCAATTCGCCGACCAGCTCCTCGAGGCCGACGGCCTTCACGGCGTCCATGATTGCGTCTTCTGGGGCATCGGGAGCGTAGAAAGCGATGTTCTCCCTCAACGTCAAGTTGAACAGGTAGGGGTTCTGGGGGATATAGCGGACTTGGCGTTTCCATTCGGGACCAGTGAGGTCGGCTGGCTTTCCGTCGATGAGGACGCGTCCCGATTCGGTATCGAGGAATCCCGCGAGGATGCCCGCGAGCGTGCTCTTGCCGGCACCGCTCCTTCCCACGATCGCGATCTTCTGGAATCCGGAAGCGTGAAGCGAAACGGGTCCAACGCCGGAGGGAACGGTGCCGTAGCTGTAACAGGCGCCGTCGACTTCCAGTTCGGAAGAGGCATTCCAATCAGCGATTGGGGCGTTTGGCGTTTGACGCGTCTGCTGCCGGCCTGCGCCGAGCATCTCGAGGACTGCCCTCAGGGCGTTCTTGCCGTTGAGGGATGCGTGGAAATCGCTTGCGAAAGCACGTATGGGCAGGAAGTACTCCGGTGCGAGGACAAGTGCTGCAAGCGCCGTCATGAGGTTGATGGATCCGTCCATGAGCCTGAAGGCGAGCATCATCGCCACGGCGGCGACGCCGAAGGTCGTGCAAAGGTCGAGCACGGCGCTCGAGAGCGTGGCCGTGGAAAGGGTCCTGACGGTGGCCGCGCGCAACCGTTCGCTGTACTCGTACACCGACTTTCCTTCGGCTGCGGATGCCCCGAATGCCTTTATGACCCCCAACCCGCGAAGGGTATCCATGAACCTACCGGTCAGGCGGGTGTAGGAAGCGTATTGGCGTTCCGCTCGGGCCGAAGCCTGCCTACCCAGGAGGATCATGAACGAGATGGTCACGGGAAGCATGACTGCGAGGATGACCCCGCTTACCCAATCCAGGAGGAAAGTCGCCACCAGCACCGGCAGGGAGATGGCGAGCATGCCGACGACCTTGGGGGGAATCACCCGTATATAGAGCTGTACCTGGTCGATTCCCTCGGTGGCGGTTGTTGCAGCAACAGGGGAGCCAACCTTGCGGGCCAGGAGAACCCTGGCGTCGAAGATGCACGAGAGGAGCTGTTGCCGGAGTCCTTGCGCCTGCTCGAGCGAATAGCGTTCGAGCATTGCGTCCTGCGCGAACCGCACGATGCGCAACAGCGCGAAGCAGGAGAGGAACCCGACGATGCCTGCGATCTGGGAATCAGGGGAAGACCCGCTCCACAAGCTCGAGATCACGGAGCTCAGCAACAGCGTCTGCACGATGATTGCCGCAGATTGCAGCAGGGCAAACACGACGAGGGCGGCCATCACGGCTGGCATGCGGTCGAGTTTCATGAGGTTGCGGTCGAACAAAGCTCTACCTAATAACTGTGGTTTTCATCGTATTTGCAAGTATACACATCCGAAGAAGGACGCGTACGGTTTCGAGGGAAAGCGTACTGGAAAACGAAGCGCCCCGCAAAGTGAAGCGGGGCGCTCGAGTTCGGCATGAGGGCAAAAGACCGATTAAATCTCTTCCTCCAAGATCTCTTCGGTCTTGGAGCTGCGCAGATGCGAGCACTTTACCACGAAGCCGGACAATGCGATGAGCGCGATGGCATTGGGAAGGACCATCAGCTGGTTGAACATGTCCTGAAGCTCCCAGACGATGTCGTTCTGCAGTACGGTGCCCAGGAAGGTGAAGAACGCGGCGGCAAGGGCGAAGATGAGCACGGGCACCTTGTCGTTGCGTTTGCGGAACAGGTACTGCACGTTGAGCTTCGCGAACAGGTTCCAGGATAGAATCGTCGAGAACGCGAAGAACAGCAGGCAGATGCAGACGAAGACGGCACCCCCGCCCTGCGTCATGAACGCACCGAAGGCCAGCTGAGCCATGTTGGTCTTGGAGATGCCGATAGCACCTGCGAGCTTGGCGGGATCGTTCATGTCATCGTTGGTGAGCACGGCGCTGCCGTCAGCGTCGACGAGGTCGCCGTTGGCGTCGAGCGTGGATCCCTCGACGATGGCGTCGCCTTCGGCGGCCACGAACTCGGCAACCGTGCTGTGCTGGCCGGCGTTCTCGTAGGCGGTGGCGAGCGGGCCGTCACCGGTGTAGAGGACGCTGATGACGACGAGGGCGGTCATGGTGACGACGACGATCGTGTCGATAAACACGCCGATCATGGCAACGACGCCCTGGTCATGCGGGTCCTTGACGTTGGCGAGCGCATGGGCGTGCGGGGTGGAGCCCATACCGGCCTCGTTGCTGAACAGGCCGCGCTTGGCGCCTTGGGTCACTGCAGCCCAGATGCCGAAGAAAGCGCCGCCGAGTCCGGCAGCAGGATTGAAGGCGCACTGGAAGATGAGCCCGAAAGCCTCGGGGACATGCGAGCCGTTCATGACCAGCACGACGAGGGAGCCGCAAACGTAGAGCACGGCCATGATGGGCACGAGCTTCTCGGTGACCGAAGCAAGGCGGTGCAGGTTGCCGACGAAGATGAAGCCGGCGAAGACAGCCACGAACAGGCCGATGAGCCACGTGGGGATGTTGAATGCATGGTTCATGGTCTCGCCGATGGAATTGGACTGGACCATCGGGCCGATGAAGCCGAGGGCGATGATGACGGCGATGGAGAAGAACACTGCCAGGGCCTTGCCGCCCGAGCCTTTGAAGGCCGTCGTGATGTAGTAGACGGGTCCGCCATGAGTCTGGCCGTCTTTGTCGATGACCTTGGTCTTCTGTGCGAGGACGGCCTCAGCGTAGTTGGTGGACATGCCCAGGAGGGCGATGATCCACATCCAGAAGATGGCACCGGGGCCGCCGATGAGGATAGCGCCGCAAGCGCCGACGATGTTGCCGGTGCCGACTTGGGCGGCGACGGCCGTGGCGACAGCCTGGAACGAGCTCATGGCGCCGCCCTGGTCACCACCGGCCAGCGAGAACTCGCCGAACATCTTCTTCCAGCCCTCGCCGAAGCAGCGGATCTGGACGAATCTAGTTCTGATCGTGAAGAAAAGGCCCGTGCCGATGAGCAGAATCAACAGCACGTAATTCGACAAATAGGAATTAATTGTCGAGACGACGTTTAAAACAGCAGCTTCCACTTAAACCTCCTTGACTAACGCTTCCCTTGCGTCCTGAAGAAGGTTAAACGAGTATCGAAGCTGCAAAGCTTCGTAGGCTGCTCTGTCCTTTTGCCTGAGAGATTCAGCTGCCTGAACAGCTTTGCACCTTCGGCACTCATTTAAGAGTTCTCCAGAGTTTCTCCGCTTCCGGTTTGCTGACATCAGATTCCGAAAGCATCATCGAAAAAACGCGTCAGTAATTATGACGCGTTAGCATGCGTGAGTGCAATAGGAATATCTGTATTTAATCTTCTTGACTCATCGATACGCGTTCGTGTGCGCGGACGCGAAAAGCATCGAAGGGGACTGTCCCCATCGAAGCGATCTGTCATCAAAGGGGACAGTCCCCTTCGATGTTTTTTCCACGGCTGAGTTCGTTCGCCTGCCAAGAGCTCCGATTCGAAGAACGTGAGCTTGAAAGCACCCTGGAGTACCTATAATGTGCTCATAGGTATTATCGAGTGGAAGGACGCTTCATGTCGAACGATCAGACGATCACGCTAGTGATTATCCGCCATGGCGAGAGCGAATGGAATAAGAAGAACCTGTTCACCGGCTGGGCCGATGTAGACCTTTCCGAAGCTGGCCGCGCAGAAGCCGCCGAAGGCGGACGTGCCCTCAAGGAAGCCGGCTACGATTTCGATGTGTGCTATACGAGCTATCTGAAGCGTGCCATCCATACGCTGAACATCGTCCTCGACGAGATGGACCGCGCTTGGCTGCCCGTCATCAAGTCGTGGCGCCTCAACGAGCGCCATTACGGCGCCCTGCAGGGTCTGAACAAGGCCGAGACCGCTGCCAAGTACGGCGAAGACCAGGTCAAGATCTGGCGCCGGAGCTTCGATACGCGTCCGCCTGCGCTCGAGCCCGGCGACGAACGCGACGCCCACGCATGGCCCCAGTACCGCGACGTCGATCCCGAGTGCGTGCCCATGCACGAATGCTTGAAGGACAACATCGCACGTACGTGGCCGTATTTCGAGTCGGAGATCCTTCCCCAGATGAAAGCTGGAAAGCGCGTTCTCATCGCAGCCCACGGCAATTCGCTGCGCTCCCTCGTGAAGCAGTTCGACAAGCTTTCGGATGACGAGATCATCGGCGTGAACATCCCCCCGGCCGTACCGCTGGTCTACACGTTCGACCAGGATATGAACGTTTTGGATAAGCGTTACATCGGCGACCCGGCCGTCATCGAGGCCAAGATCAACAAGGTTGCAAACCAGGGCAAGGCCAAGTAAGCCGCTTGGACAAACCTGCGACAAGGGCCCCGTATTGGTGTTGGCGCCGATGCGGGGCCCTTTTTCATGGGGCGCTCTGGGGTTGACGCGCCCCGGCCCTGCAAGTTCGCGATTTGACATCCAGGAAGATCCCGTGCCGTCGTTTAATCATGGCAAGGTTAAATACCACGAAAAACTGTATTAAATACAAGTTATTGCTTAAGTTTTCGCTTTAGTCCAGTGGAGCAATCGGTATAATGAACGAATCCATAGCGCAATCGCATGGATTCAGCGGGGATAACCATCTCGAGCTAACCGTAGAACTCCCCGCTGCCCAGGAAGGGATTATGAGGGAAGGAAATACAGTATGAAGAATGTAACACGCCGCGGTTTCATCGGCCTCTCCGCCTCTGCAGCTCTGGCGGCTGCGCTCGCAGGCTGCTCCTCCGGAGGCAGCTCCGCAAGCAGCTCTGCAAGCAGCGCTTCTGCTTCCTCTGAAGCTGCGTCCAGCTCTGCTGCGAGCTCCTCCGCCTCTGCTTCCGCCTCGGCTGCGGCCTCGGCTGCCGCATCTGCTGGCGCGCTCCGCTTCGTGACCGGTGGCGAGTCCGGTACGTACTACGCGTTCGGTTCCGTCATCGCCCAGCATGCGACCAACAACGCCGGCCTCGACGTCACCGCCCTCGTCGGCAACGGTTCCGCTGCGAACATCGCCGAGCTCGAGGACGGCAACGCAGAGCTCGCCTTCTGCCAGTCCGACGTCATGGCTTATGCATTCGAGGGTTCCGAGCAGTGGAAGAGCCTCGGCTCTGGCGCACCGGTCACGTGCTACTCGACCGTCGCCGCCCTGTACGACGAGACGGTCCAGATCGTCACCTGCAACCCCGACATCAAGACCGTAGAGGACCTCAAGGGCAAGAACGTCTCCATCGGCGCTGCCGGTTCGGGCGTGTACTTCAACGCCATCGACATCCTCGGCGCTTACGGGCTGGCCGAAGCCGACATCAACCCGACGTTCGAGAGCTTCGCCGATACCGCGAACTCCATCAAGGACGGCAAGATCGACGCTGGCTTCGTCGTCGCCGGCGCTCCGACCACGGCTATCACCGAGCTCTCCACTTCGAAGCAGGCTTACCTTGTCGCCCTCGACAAGGAGCATGTCGACCAGCTCGTCGCCGCATCTCCGTACTACAGCGCAGCCACCATTCCGGCTGGCACGTATTCCGGCATCGACGAGGACATCGCGACGGTTTCGGTCCAGGCCGTCATCCTCGCCAACGATACGGTTGCCGAAGACGACGTGTACAAGCTCGTCGCCGACATCTTCGACAACGCTGCCAGCTTGGTCGAGACCCACGCCAAGTACGGCGAGATCGACCTCGACAAGGGCGCTTCCATCACGACGGTGCCGTACCATCCCGGTGCTGCCAAGTACTTCGGCGAGAAGGGCAAGACGGTCACCACGAAGTAGTGGTTATTCGTTCGTAAGCTGCGCTTACATTTAGAGCGATGTATCGAAGTCGCAATGGGGGAGAGCCTCCATTGCGACTTCTCCGTAGAACGGAGCATGGTTTTGGGGTTGTTCAAGAAAAAGTACGGGTTTGAAGATAAAGGTGAGTATTCCCTGGTAGCAGAGCCAGTCGATGGCGTTGACGTGGCTGCATCGTTCGATGTGGCCGATGCTGCGACGTCAGCGGATTCAGCTCAAGAGGCCATCGAGGCGGCCGATGCGGCTGCCGTGCGTTCTGCCGACTCGGACGGTGCGCACCTGTCGGAGTTGCTCGAGGACAGCTCTTCGGCAACCGGAGAAGCTGCTCAAGTTGCAGAGGGAGCATCCGAGGCGGAAGTCGACGAGATCATGCGCAAGTACGACCGCGAGTCGAACACGCGCATTTGGGAGGGCAAGCCCAAGATCGTGGTATCGGTGCTCATGGCCCTTTTCTCGATCTATTGCATTTGCATGACCTTGTTCTACACGGGCCTGCCCGAGACGCGCCTCTCGATGTTCGTGGGTTTCGTCATCCTCATCGGGTACATCATGTACCCGGCACGAAAAGGCCATGTTCGCGTTAATCACATCCCCTGGTACGACATCGTGCTCATGGTGGTCGGCGCAGGGTGCTTCTTCTATTTCGCTTTCAACGCGATGTCCATCATCAGGCTTGCCACGCGTATCGAGCCCATTCATGTGACGTTGGCGGTAGTCGGCGTCCTTGTGGTGATGGAGCTGTGCCGTCGTTGCGTGGGCATTCCCATTCTCGTTGTCGTGGGTTGTCTGCTCATCTATGCGTTCTACTGGCAATTCAACAATGGCACCGACTTGTACATGACGCTGCGCAACATCACGTACAAGCTGTTCTACACCACAAACGGCATAATAGGCACGCCCATTAACGTGTGTTACACCTACATCGTGCTATTCATCATCTTCGGCGCGTTCCTCGAGCGCACGGGCATCGCCGCGTTCTTCATCTCGCTGGCCAACCGCATTGCCGGCTGGTCGTCGGGCGGCGCGGCGAAGGTGGCCGTCATCTCGTCGGCGCTGTGCGGCATGGTGTCCGGCTCGTCGGTTGGCAACACGGTGACCACCGGCTCTGTCACCATTCCCATGATGAAGAAGACCGGGTACAAGCCCGAGTTCGCCGGTGCGGTTGAAGCTGCGTCGTCGACGGGCGGTCAGATCATGCCGCCCATCATGGGCGCTGCAGCCTTCCTCATGGCAGAGTACATGGGCATCCCCTACATCGAGGTTGCCGCCAAGGCCATCATCCCCGCCTTGCTGTACTTCGCGGGCATCTTCATCACGGTGCATCTCGAGGCGAAGAAGCTCGGCTTGAAGGGCATTCCGATGAGCGAGTTGCCCAAGGCCTCGTACCTGATCAAGAACTGCTACCTCGTCATCCCGCTCGTGCTGCTCGTATGGCTCGTGGCCTCGGGCGCCCGTACCATGGCCTACTCGGCTGCCATCTCCATCCTTGGCGCCTTCATCATCGGTTACATCAACTTCTTCTTCACCGAGCTCAAGCAGCGCGAAGAAGGCGAGACCATCGGCCAGGTGTTCGCCAGCGTGACGAAGCTGGCGCTGGTCACGGCCTACGAGGCGCTGCAAGCGGGTGCGAAGAGCTGCGTGACGGTGGCCGTTGCCTGCGCTATGGCGGGCATGATCGCCGGTTGCATCACGGTTACGGGTTTGGCCTCCACGCTCGTGAACACCATCGTGAACTTTGCCGGCGATGCCACGATCATCGGCCTGGTGCTGACGATGCTCGCCTGCATCGTCCTGGGCATGGGCGTTCCGACCACTGCGAACTACTGCATCATGGCCTCGACGACCGCGCCGATTCTCATTGCGATGCACATCGACCCGATTGCCGCGCACTTCTTCGTGTTCTACTTCGGCATTGTGGCGGATATCACACCACCCGTTGCGTTAGCGGCGTACGCTGGCAGCGCCATTGCCAAGTCCAACCCCATGAAGACTGGTCTCAATGCGGCGAAACTTGCCATCGCGGCATTTATCGTGCCGTACATCCTAGCGTTCAACCCTGTCATGATCTTGGTGGGTGATTTCGGCGCGCTTCAGCTCGCGCAGGTTATCCTCACGTCGCTTATCGGCTTGTTCGGCATTGCGGCTGCGCTTAACGGGAATCTGTTCTGCAAGATCAACCCCGTGTTCCGTATCTTGTTCGCGGTGGGTGGCATCTTGATGATGGTTCCCGGCACCATGACGGACCTCATCGGCATCGCACTCGTCGCCGTCATCACGATCCTGCAGTTCTTGCTGCGTAAGCGTTCGAACACGCCGGCTGCACCTGCTGCTGCATAGGAGCCAGAAGGCTGAAGGCTTAAAGAGGGGCTCGAAAGCCCGGACGGGAGCTGAAACGAATCCCCGCGAAATGGTTACCAGGTAGCCGTTTCGCGGGGATTTAATATGGGCGTGTTGAAGGGCCGAGCGTGATAAAGTGCCGGGCAGTTTATCACGCTATACCTCTTCAACCTTGGGTTCTTCTTGCGCTTCTACAACCTCGTCCTCAGATTTGATGTCATCGTTTTCAGCTTCTTCCTCAGCCTCTGACTGAGCCTCGTCGGCTTTGAGGGCGGAGTAGAGGAACGTCTCGTTCTGGGCGCGGAGCAGCGTCAGGTCCCAGGCAACGGCCTCGGGGAGCTCTCGCTCCAAGAACCCGTTGATCATCCCGATGTTCACGCGCGCGTCGCATACGGCTCCGAGGTTCTCCTGATGGGATGTCATTCCCTTGGCGATGCCCACAGCATCGTCCCCGAGGATGCCCTTGAAGCTCTCAGCGGCATAACGGACGCGCTTGGCGCGCTTGCGAACATCGTGGGTTTGCTCGGCTTCCGAGAGGCGCAGGTCGGCCACGTCCCCTTCAAGCTTCTCGGCAAGGGTGTCGAAACGTTTGCGGATCGTTTCGGGTGGGAGGCCTTCGGCGGCAACGGAGCGCTTCCACTTGATGGATCGTGTCTGCGAAAGCGCTTTGTCGAGCTTCTTGCGCATGGCTTTCGATTGTAGAACCTTGCCGACCTGGTTGCGTTCCTCGAGTGCCTCGTTCTCGCAGAAGGCGACGAGCTCGTCGGTGGTATCGGCTGATTCTTTCGCTTGGCTTGCAAATACATCGAGCTCGCGTAAACGCGAGGTGCAAGCGACGACATCGCGCAGGAGAGACTGCGAGAGGGCGTTCTGCTCGGCTTCTTGCCAGGGCTTGATGAACGCCACGAGGCTGCGGAGCGTCCTGATCGAGACCCTGAACTTGTGCATGGTCTCGATGTCGTCGGGGTTCTCGAAGAACGCCTTGCGTCTCGATTCCACGGTGCCAGACGCCTCTTTGAGCGTGTTCTCGAGCTGGACGAGCGTTTTCCAGTGTTGGGAGGCGGGGCCTTGCGAGAACCAGAGGAGCCGGCTGGTGCCAGCGTTGGGAAGCTGGACGTCCTCTACGTCATCGGGGTAATCGACGTCGACGCAGATGAGCCCACCGGGGGAGCAAGGGATACGGGCTCCTGTCAACCGGAATGCGAGCTCCTCGACGAACGGGTTATGTCCGACGGCGAATACGACATCTTCGGGGGAGGAGGGGAGCTCGGCAAGGAACGCATCCTCGTTCTGGTCCCAAAGGGAATCGTGTTCTTCTATACAATCAGCCAGCCGGACACCGCGCGCTTCAAGGGCGTTTGACAGCAGCTTGGCAGTCTGCATCGAACGCGCGGAAGGGCTCGCCCAGATGGCCGTCCCCGCACGTCCTGGCTCGAACTGTGCCAGCATTTGGGGTAGTTTTGCATTCAAGGAACGCTTTCCGGCTTTGGATAACTCGCGGTCGAAATCCGCCTGTCCATCGGTGGCCTGCAGGGCCTTTCCGTGGCGGACAAGTACGAGCATTTTGCGCATGGGCTCATCTCCTTACGAGATTTGGGAGGAACGCTCAAAACTGCTAGAACCGATACAAGCTAATCATGACAGATTGGCGGCGAATCCGCAGCGTTGATTTCCAAGTTCGGCGAGTTGATGACGGTCAAACTACTGGGGGGAAAGCGCGAGGAATCGAGGAGCAAGGAACCGTCAAGCCCGGTTTTAAAGCCCCCTCTTCGTGTGACCAGGGCATCTAGGCGATTACAGGGCGCGTGAGTCCTTGGTATAATCGCAGCACGATGAGCGCGAAAACGATCGGCATAGTGACGGCGATAGTGGGAGCGTCCCTGTGGGGCTTCTCGGGCGCCTGCATGCAGTACCTCTATGCACACTACGAGATAGAGCCATTGTTCATCACGGGGGTTCGCACGCTCGGTGCGGGAGTTCTGTTCCTCGTGTTGCTCCTCGGGACAAAACGCGAACAGCTCGCGAGCATGCTCTCGGAGCGCGATTCGCGTATCCAGCTCGTCATATTCGGAAGTTTCGGGCTTTTCCTGTGCCAAGCCGCATACGTTGTGAGCGTCGGTTTCACGAATGCGGGCACCGCTACCGTGCTTCAGGCCCTGAACATGGTCATCGTGCTGGCCGTCACATGCGCGCAGCTGCGAAGGCGGCCTGGCGGTCTCGAGCTGCTGAGTGTCGGCCTGGCCTTCGCGGCCGTCCTCCTGATTGCCACCAAAGGCGACCTGGGAACGCTTAACATACCTGTTGAGGGCTTGATTTGGGGCCTTGCAAGCGCAGTGACGGCTGCGTTCTACATCATGTACCCGAAGTGCCTGTTCGAGAAATGGGGAAGCCTTCCCGTAACCGGTATCGGGATGCTCATCGGCGGAATCACGGCATGGCTGCTCATTGCCCTATGTGCATTGCTGGACGCTTTGAGCGGGGGGCTTTTCGGGATGCCCTTCACGGTGCCGGCGCTCGACGAGAACGGTATTGCCGTGTTAGCAGCCATTGCGGTGTTCGGCACTTTCGGCGCGTTCGGGCTGTATCTGCATGGCGTGTCGATAGCAGGTTCGGTGGCGGGAAGCCTTTTGGGCGCCATGGAACCTGTGAGCGCGACGTTGTTCTCTGCCCTCTGGTTGGGCACGCTTTTCAACTGGGCTGACTGGCTGGGCCTCGTGTTCATGGTGGTGACTATCGTTATCATCTCCACGAGGAAGCAGACGTGACCTCCTACAGGACGCCAACCGCCTTAAGTCCGAAGTATCCCAAGACGATGATGCCGACGATGATGCGGTAGACGCCGAATGCGGTGAAGTCGTTGCGCTTGATGTAGCTCATCAGGAATTTGATGGAGATGATGCTGACGATGAAAGACGAGAGCACGCCGGCGACGAGCACGGCAAGCTCGACGTTCGTCATGGCTATGCCGGCGCCGATGAACTTCACGACTTTGACGAGGCCCCAGCCGAACATGATGGGGATGGCGAGGAAGAACGTGAATTCGGCAGCGGCCGTGCGCGAGCAGCCGAACAGCATGCCGCCGATGATGGTCGATCCGCTTCGGCTCGTGCCCGGGATTATCGCCAAGCATTGGAACAGGCCGATTTTCAGGGCAGCTGGGATGTTGATGTCGTCGACGGTTGCGATGGGGAAGGCCGAATTGCCAACGCCGTCTGCGTAGGAGTGGCCGTGAACACCGCGCGAGGCCAACGCGCGCCTCGCAATGTGCCTGTTGCGCCTTTCGAGCAGAATGAACACGATGCCGTACACGATGAGCGCGCAAGCCACGACCCAGGCGTTGTAGAAATGCTCGTTTACCCAATCGTCGAGCGCGAGGCCGACAATGGCTGCCGGTATGCAGCCAATCACGACCATGCCCCACAAGCGCCAGGTGCCTTTGCGTTCTGCAGGCGTTTTCTTCCTGCTGAAAGGGTTGAGCTTGTGGAAGTACAGGATGATGACCGCCATTATTGCGCCGATCTGGATGACGACGAGGAACATGGCGAGGAACTTTTCGGAGACGTTGAGCTTCAGGAACTCGTCGACGAGGATCATGTGGCCGGTGCTGGAGATGGGCAACCATTCGGTGATGCCCTCCACCAAGCCGATGAACAACGCTTTCAGTATTTCTATGAACATGGATGTTCCCTTTGTCAGTCGAACAGGTATGGCGATTCATGGTAGCATGCGCCGTCATAGGTTGGCCCGATGCTCGAGAAACTTTCACGAGTGGGAAGAGGTCTTGAACGTTTTTAGCCCAGCAGTATAATTTGCGCGTTTATTCAGGACCAAGACATCTACGTGTTTGAGAGAAGGAACGAGGTAGCACGGCCGTGAATTTCGATTTCATGCAAATCATCAGCCAGATACCTGTGACGACCATCATCGATTACCTGGGCGTGACGGTTGGCGTAGTCGCCGGGACGATGTTCGCCATCGACAGGAAGATGGATATACTCGGCGCAGCGTCGCTGGGCCTTGTCACGGGATTCGGCGGAGGCATCATTCGTGATTTGCTTTTACAGAACCAGGGCATATTCTTCATGGAACACCCGTTGGTCATTTTGGCGAGCATCTGCATAAGCGTCACCCTCTCCCTTGCCAGGGGGCATCTCGTCGATTTCCAGAAGTACATTTTCCACCTGGATGCTTTCACGATGGCCTGGTACGTGTTGGCGGGAGCGAGCAAGTCATGGTTCGCAGGGGCCGGAGCCGTCATATCGGTCATACTTGGCAGCGTGACTGCGGTTGGCGGCGGGGCGCTGCGCGATATTTGCGTGGGGGAGGTCCCCCGCGTATTCCTGCCGGGGAGGTACTACGGCGTGTCGAGCGTCGTGGCTGCCATGTTCTACGTGATTCCCGTTGAGCTTGGCGCCCCGCAGGACATATCCTCAATCCTTTGCGTGACTGCGGGTTTCGCGCTTACGGTTCTGAGCGATCGTTTCAATTGGCACACCCATGGCGAATCGCGTGCGGAATGCGATCATCAAGAGAGGGAGCACTCAAAGTAGATTGTTGGGTTTGTTGAGCGGGCGGGATGACGGGGGGACGGTTCTTCTGTCATCCAAAGATGACAGAAGAACCGTCC
>JAFRGA010000079.1 GCA_017434045.1 Eggerthellaceae bacterium | reverse complement strand
GTGTGTCAATCGAATTGCAACCATAGGAGGTTTTCATGAGCAGGGTGTACAACTTTTCCGCAGGTCCCGCGGTGCTTCCCGAGCCGGTACTCGAGCAGGCGGCAGCCGAGATGCTCGATTACCAGGGTACGGGCATGTCCGTGATGGAGATGAGCCATCGCTCCAAGCCGTTCCAGGCTATCATCGACACGGCGGAGGCCGATCTTCGTGAGCTTCTGGGAATTCCCGAGAATTACAAGGTCCTGTTCGTTCAGGGCGGGGCAACCACCCAGTTTGCCGCCATCCCCATGAACCTGATGAAGGTCGAGGGTGGCAAGGCCGATTACATCGTCTCGGGCTCCTGGTCCAAGAAGGCGTTCAAGGAAGCCAAGATGTACGGCGAGGCAGTCTGCCTGGCCTCGAGCGAGGACGAGACGTTCAGCTACGTCCCCGACGTCGACGCCATCAAGGTCGATGCCGATGCCGACTACCTCTACATCTGCCAGAACGAGACCATCTACGGCACCACCTACCACAAGCTTCCCGAGTGCGGCGACGTGCCCCTGGTCTCCGACGTATCCTCCATGTTCCTTTCCGAGCCTATGGACGTCAGCAAGTTCGGCGTCATCTACGGCGGCGTGCAGAAGAACATCGGCCCGGCGGGTCTCGCCATCGTCATCGCCCGCGAGGACCTCATCCGCGAAGACGTGCTGCCCTTTACGCCGACGCTTCTGCGTTGGAAGGTCATGGCCGACAACGCGAGCCTCTACAACACGCCTGCCTGCTACACCATCTACATCTGCGGCCTCGTGTTCAAGTGGCTCAAGGAGCAGGGTGGCCTCGAGGGCATCGGCAAGCGCAACCACGAGAAAGCTTCCTTGCTGTACGACTTCCTGGATAACTCGAAGCTCTTCCGCGGTACGGCTCGCAAGGAGGACCGCTCCATCATGAACGTCCCGTTCATCACGGGCGACGCAGATCTGGATGCCAAGTTCATCGCCGAGGCCGGCGAGCACAACATCGCCAACATCAAGGGACATCGCTCGGTAGGCGGCATGCGTGCGAGCATCTACAACGCCATGCCGATCGAGGGCGTTCAGGCGCTCGTCGACTTCATGGAGAAGTTCGAGAAGGAAAACGCGTAGTAGTATTCCGTCCGCCTTACGGCGGACGGAACATCAGACGCTGCGCGGCGCCCAAGCACTCCATCTTGGCGTTCAAGCCTACGCCTGCGTACGCAAAGTACGCGGCGCTTGTCTTTCGCGCTAATATGGGGCACTTGGACGCCGCTCGCTTTTTAATCACACTCGCAGATGATAAGAGAATCGTATGTCCATCAACCTCGAAACCCTCAACGGCCCGCAGCGCGAGGCTGTCGAATGTACGGAAGGACCCTTGCTCGTGCTTGCGGGTGCAGGTTCGGGCAAGACGCGCGTGCTCACGTATCGTATTGCCCACATCCTGGAATCCACTGACACCGCTCCTTGGGAAATCCTCGCCATCACGTTCACGAACAAGGCTGCCAACGAGATGCGCGAACGCTTGGGCGCGCTCGTGGGGCAGCGGGCCCGCGGCATGTGGGTTTCCACGTTCCACAGCATGTGCGTTCGCATCCTGCGCCAAGATGCCGAGGTGCTCGGTTTCACGAAAAATTTCACGATATACGACGAGGCAGATTCCAAGCGCCTGGTGAAGGATGTCATGGCCGAGCTGGATATCGATCCCAAACGGTTCCCGATTAACGCCTTGCGCAACCGCATTTCGCAGGCGAAGAACGAGCTGCAGGTCGCAGAAGTGTTCGCCGACGGCGCAATCGACCCCGTGGGCAAGGTGGCGGCGCGCGTGTACAAGCGCCTGCAAGAACGCCTTCGCGCCGCGAACGCCTTCGATTTCGACGACCTGCTTCTCTATGCGTACCTGCTTTTGAAGCATCATCCGGACGTCCTTGAGGCCTATCAGAGGCGCTTCCGCTATATCCTCGTCGACGAGTATCAGGATACCAACCACGCCCAATACGAGATTTGCCGGCTTCTCGCTGCCAGCCATCGCAACATCATGGTCGTCGGCGATGACGACCAGTCCATCTACTCGTGGCGCGGTGCCGACATCCGCAACATACTCGAGTTCGAGAACGACTATCCCGAGTGCACGGTCATCAAGCTCGAGGAGAATTACCGCAGCTCCGGGAACATCCTCGAGGCTGCGAACGCCGTTATCGCGAACAACGTCACCCGCAAGCAGAAGCGGCTGTTCACGCAAAACGATTCCGGCGAGAAGATCCAGGTGTTCATGGCTGCCGACGAGCGCGATGAGGGCCGATGGATAGCTGGGCAGATAGAAAAGCGCCACGAAGCGGGCCTCAGCTACAACCAGATGGCCGTGTTCTACCGCACGAACGCGCAGAGCCGCGTCCTCGAGGACATGTGCTTGCGGGCTGGCGTGCCGTACCGGATTGTCGGCGGGACGCGCTTCTTCGAGCGTCAGGAGATTTCGGACGTGATGGCGTATCTGACGTTGGCGGTCAACCCTGCCGACGACATGGCTGCCCAACGCGTGATCAACGTACCGCGCCGCGGTGTGGGCAAGGCGACCATCGAGCGGATAGCGCAGCTCGAGCGCGAGAATGAGACGACGTTCATGAACGCGGCAGAACTTGCCATCGTCGACGAGGAGCTGCGCCCGGCAGCCCGCCGCGCGATCGCCGAGTTCGTCCAAATCGTCAAGGATGCGAGCTCGTACGAAGGCGACCTGCGCAAGGTGGTCGAGATGATCGTCGAGAAAGCAGGCCTTATCGAGGCGCTGCAAAACGAGGGCACCGACGAGGCCAGGGGCCGCATCGAGAACATAAAGGAGCTCATGGGCGTCGTCGACGAGTTCGCCGAGACCCATGATGAGGACGATGCGGAATTTGCCGCGCCCACGGCTGGGCAAGACTCCCAGGAAGAGCCCGTCCGCGTGCTGAGGGGCGATTCGCTTGCCGATTTCATCGAGTGGGTGAGGTTGCGGACCGACCTGGATGCGGCAAGCGACGACGGCAAGGCCGTCACGCTCATGACGGTGCATTCTTCCAAGGGCCTGGAATTCGACTGCGTGTTCGTTGCGGGCATGGAGGAATCGCTGTTCCCCCACATGAACTCGATGGGCGACACGAGGGCGGTGGAGGAGGAGCGCCGGCTCGCGTACGTGGCCGTCACCCGGGCCAGGAAATACCTTTACCTGACCTGCGCATCGCAGAGGCAACTGTTCGGAAGCGCCCATGTAAACCCTGTTTCGCGCTTCCTTCAGGAGATACCCTCTGAACTGCGCCAGACCAGCGGTGTGGGGTCGGCGGGTTTCTCCGGCACCGGCTGGGAGAAGCGCGGCAGCCGCCGCGGCATCTCGGGGTCGGGAACCGAGGCAGGCGAAGGGCGTGTGTTCGGGCGTTCGAGTGCGTTCGGCTCCGGAGAGCGCTCGCGCAACGTGAGGACGGGGCTTTCCGCCGCCACTCAGAAGAAGGAAGGGGCGAAAGCCACGTTTGCCAAGGGCGACGCAGTCGACCACAAGACCTTTGGACGCGGCGTCGTGGTGAAAGTGGACGGCGATACGATTCACGTGAAGTTCGCCAAACTCGGCCAGACGAAGAAGTTGCTCAAGGATTACGCGCCCATTGTTAAACTGTCCTCGTAGCATTAGAGGTGCTATAAGTCACGAAGGCGGGAACCGACGTAATGCAAGGGGGTGTTCGACCCATGAAGTCAGGCTCCGAGATGACGCGTGACGAATTCTTGTATGAACAGATCAAAGGCGATTGCCTGATGTATCGGGTGCTCGCCGCGGTTTACGGGGCGTGTGCTGTGGCTGCAGCTGTCCTCGGCGTATTGGGCATCACGCAAGCGGGCTTGGAAGCCCTTCTCAGAGGTGCGGTCTTGGTTGGATCTACCTATTTTCCCGCCCACCTTTCATGGCAAGAATACAAGGATCGTGCGGCCGCGCTCAAGGAAATAGGAGACAACCCAGCTGGTGTCGATACGTACCGGTATTACTCCGCTTCCACGGCCGGAGTGATAGCCGGATCACGGTTGTCGAAGAAAGAGTACTTCCAGCAATGGATCGCGTATGGGATCATCGCTTTATCGCTGTTGCTCTTCGGTGGTTTATTGCTTGGGCTCGGGGTTTCCTCATCCCGAGAGATGCTGCTCCTCTCCGTTGGGACCTTTATGGTTGCCGGGGGTTTCCTGCTCGCGTTTCTCACCGCCAAGTCATTTCGCAGCTGGCTGATAGCGAGACGTTTCGAAAAGTTCGAAGTTTAGCAGCTTCGGCTAATCAGGCTCGCTCCACGGATGGGTTGGCGAAGCAGATGGAGAGCACGTATCCTCTAGGCAGATGCGCGGAAGACGCCAAGGCGGGGTACCGCTCATGGGGACGACTACGGTGTCGATGGGGCCTGCGCAGTCATAAAGGGTTGCACGAGCGTGTATCATAAGCGTATGAGAATGCTAGGGTCTTGACAATGACAGGAGGAACGAATGGCTACTCCAATTCTCGTAGTAGGGCATAAGAATCCCGATAACGATGCCATTTGCGCGGCAATTGGTTATGCGTGGCTGAAAAACGAGCTGGCCGCCCGCGAGGTGGAAGACGGCGAGGAGCCTCCTGTTTACATGCCAGCACGATTGGGGCCCTTGCCGCCGGAGTCTGCCGGCGTTCTGGACAAATGGGGGATACCCACACCCATGATCATCAACAACCTGTACGCACGCGTGTCTGATGTCATGACGTACAACCCCATCTGCATCCACGCGGGTTCCAAGATCATCGAGGCGGGACGCACGCTGAGGAAGCACAACGTGCAGGCGCTTGTGGTCACGAACGAGGACGGCACGTACAAGGGGCTCGTCTCCACACGCATGATCGCCAACCGCTATATTTCGGCGACAGACGTGCTCGAAACGGAAGGCGCATCGGAAATGTCGGTCGCGGCCGACCTCATTGCCTCGCTCGACCAGAAGGTCGATACCATCATGGAGCACAGCATCCTGACCTTCGCCGCCGACGCGCGCCTCGACGAGTCAGTGGCCGACCTGATGAACCAACCGTTCCGCGAGGCCGTCGTCCTCGACGACGACAACATCCCCATCGGCATCGTCACGCGCTCGGACATTGCGGTGCATCCGCATCGCAAGGTCATCCTCGTCGACCATAACGAGATTCGCCAGGCGGCTAACGGCATCGAGGATGCCGAGGTCGTCGAGATCATCGACCATCATCGCATCGGCGACGTATCGACGATTACCCCCATCAAGTTCCTCAACATGCCCGTGGGCTCATCGGCCACGATCGTCACGCTCGAAGCGCAGCGCTTGGGTGTGGATATCCCCAAGCACATCGCTGCGGCGTTGCTCTCGGCCATCATGACCGACACCGTCGTGCTCAAATCACCGACCGCGACGCCTACCGACAAGCTCGTCGTCGATTATCTGGCGGGCATTCTGGGGGTCGATCCCACCGAGTTCGGCATTGAGGTCTTCTCGTTCCGCGGAGGCGACGATGACATGCCAATCGATGAGCTGGTCAGCGCCGACTCCAAGGAGTTCCCGCTTGGCGACGGCACGGTGCTCATCGCCCAGCATGAGACCACGAACCTCGACCTCGTCATGGGTCGCGAGAAGGAGATGCGCGACTACATGCGCGGGCTCATCGAGAAGAAGGGCTACGATTGCATCCTTTTGATGGTTACCGACATCATCGCCGAAGGCAGTCAGTTCATCTGCGAAGGTAACCGCCGAATAGTGAACCGCGCCTTCAACATCGAATGCACCGGGGATGGCGGCACTTGGATGCCAGGCATCCTGTCGCGCAAGAAACAGGTGGCGGCACGGATTCTCGAGGCGTAAGCGCGGCGAAAGCCCTGCTTTAGCTCCGAGACATTCCAGCTCCTAACCATACTATTGTTGAGTCAGCAGCTGGAAGACAACCGCTGAGGGCGGGGGTGACGCCGCTTGCGCAGGCGGGCAATAACTTGTATGTTCGGAAACGTCATGCCGCCGAGCAGCTGTAGGCGGAATCCCTCGCCCTCAGCGGTTGTCTTCCAGCTGCTGATCTAAATGCACAGTTTTGCGAAACATCCATCCGCAGGGCCTGCGAATACAACGAGCATTCCAGCTCCGCACGGGGCGGGTCGCTTGCCTACGTGCGCAGGGTGGCGCGGATACGGTCGGGGTTGAGCAGAAGGGCCAGCCCCTCGGCGGCGCTTCGGGCGAGGATATCGGCATGGGCGATCAAGCCCGCATACGCTCCTTCGGCATCGAGGACGGCGATGGCAAGGTCCGCCTCGTCAAGCATCAGGACGTCGTTCAATCCGTTTCCAAGGCAGGCAATCTGGCCTTCAAGCTCAAGGGCATACTGTTTCTTGAAGGCTGCGGCCCCTGCGCGGGGAAATGTGACGACCTCCACTCCCAAGGGGTCGCACTGGCTGCTCACGCTCCCGTACGTGTCTGCCGTGAGAACCGCAACGTGAACATGCTCCACCAGCTCCCCGATGAGCTCGGGAACGCCGTCTGCGAGGATTCCGTCTTTTGCGATGGTCCCGTTGTAGTCCAATAGCACATGCTCGATCTCGAGCGTGTCGTGGCCGGGTATGTCGATTCGTATCATGGGCGTCTCATTTCGCTGTTCACGTGGTTACCTTGAGAAGTGCGTCTTTGGAGTTGTCTTGTGGCGGGTTTATCCGAAAGCGCCTGCCAGGAAGCTCCTCGTCGCCTCCTCGTTCGGGTTTTCGAAGAACTGCTTCGCCGGGGCGGCCTCGATCAGCTTCCCGTCGTTCAAGAACACTGCGTAGTCGGCAATGCGGCGCGCCTGCGCGATGTTGTGCGTGACGATGATGATGGAGTAGCGGTCCTTCAGGCTCAGGAGCGTGGACTCGACTTTCGCCGTCGCTTTCACGTCCAGCGCTGAACAAGGCTCGTCAAGCAACAGGACTTCTGGTTCGACGGTCAGGGCGCGGGCAATGCACAGCCTTTGCTGTTGACCTCCCGAAAGCGAGAGAGCACTTTGGTTGAGCCTGTTGCTGACCTCTTCGTAGAGGCCGACCATCTCCAGTTTTTCGCGCACGAGGCTATCGAAATCCGCCTTCTTCGCAGAACGGTAGTATTTGGGTGCATACGTTATGTTCTTGTATATCGAAAAGGGAAACGGGGTGGGCGTCTGCGTGACCATGCCGACCCTGCGACGGAGTTCTTCGAGGGGAAACTGTCTTGTCGAAACGCCCGACAGCAGCACCTCGCCAGACACTTGTGCTCCCGGTTGCTCGCGGATAAGTGCGTTCAGGCAGTTGAGAAGTGTGGTTTTCCCGCATCCCGAAGGTCCGAGCACGGCGGTGATGCGGTGTTCGGGCGCAACGAACGTGACGTTGTCGAGGACCGTCTTCTTGCCGTACGAAACAGTGAGGCCTTTCGTCTCGATGACGGCTGAACCTGCTGGCGCGTTCATCGCAGCGTCCTCCATTTCCTAGAGACAACATGAGAGTAGGTGGTTGCCAGGGCGTTGCTGATCAGTATGAGCGCCATCATTACGAAGGCAGTGCCGAAAGCGGTGTCGAGCGACGTTGCCCCTTGTGCACCAACAGGTACAAGTGCAGCGGAAGGGCCATAGCCGGTTCCATGAGGCTCGACGGCATGCCCGCGAACGCGACTCCGCCCGTGAAGAGCAGCGGCGCAGTTGCCCCGAGCGCATAGCAAGCTCCCAGGATCGTGCCCCGTACCAGCTCGCCTTGACATGCGGGCAATACGATGGTTCGAATTGCATGCAGGCGCGAGCATCCGAGAGCGTAGGAAGCTTCGACCAGGGCCTTTGGCAGTTCCGAGAATGCCTTTTCTGCACGGACTTCGATAAAGGGAATAACCATGACTGCTAGTGCGACGCTTGCCGAGAGCACGCAGCGTCCCCATCCCATGTCCCTCACGAGAAAGCTGTAGGCAAAAAGTCCCAGGATGATGGAGGGAATGCCGGCCATGCATTGCACGGCTAGGCGGATAGCTCCGGCGGCGCGATTGCTGTTGACGAAAAAGGTCACGAAAAGCGCGCAGGCTATCGCGGGTATGCCGCCCATCACCACGGCGCAGACCGTGAACGCGAGACTGCCAGCTATGGCAGGGGCTATGCCGTCTTCCTCGCCGAGCACCATTCCCCGCGGTGGTTGCGTGAGCATCTCCCAGCTGATAGTGGAAGCTCCTTGTGAGAACACGTAGCCGAACAGGAAGACAATCGCCGCGAACGTGATGACGACACTTGCAGTCGCCCACACCCTGACGACGACCCCGGCGTTCTTGCCGCCATGTCCGCCGATCCTCGCTGCGAGGGCGCTGCCTCCGGCGAGGCGGCTTCTGAGGTATGCCACCAGAAGGTTTATGGCCAAGAGCAATAGCATGAGCACCATGCCGGCTGCGAAGAGGGCATGGTAGTGGTCGCTTCCCGCGACCGCCGTGCCCATCTCCAGCGCGATTACCGCCGGGATGGTCTCGGCCTTTCCTAGCAAGGTCGGGAACACGTTGGCATTGCCGATGACCATCATGACGGCCATGGTCTCGCCCATGGCACGGCCCATCGCCAAGACGAGGGAGAGCAGGATGTTGCGCGTGGCGGCAGGCAGGACGATGGTCGCCATCGCGCTCCAGCGCGACACGCCCAGCGTCTGGGCTGCAGTCAAATAGCGATTGCGTTCGCTGAGCAACGAATCGCTACATGCGGAAATCAAGAACGGTAAGAGCATGATGGCCAGCACGATTGCGGCGCCGAGCACGCAAAGGCCGCTCGTCACGCCGGCTTTCATGAAGAGCCTCGCGACGACGAGCAGGCCTACGAAACCGTATACCACAGAGGGGACCCCTGCGAGCAAATCGACGAACGGGTAGGCGAACGAGCGGATCAGATGGCTTTCCGCCGAAGCGAGGAACACGGCAGTGCCCACTCCCACGAGCAGCGCGAAGGCAAGGGCGAGAAACGATACCGCTATCGTCGCCACAATGAAGTTGAAGATGCCGAACGAGGTCCCGTTGCCGAAATCAACGGGCATCCAGCGCGTTCCCAACAGAAAATCGGAAAGGGAAACGGTGCTGAAGAGCGGGAGGGCCTCGCGTACGATGAAGAACACCACGAAGGCCAAGGACAACAAAGCCACGGCCGCAAATGCGGCTATAGCGTAAGAACCTATCGCATCGGCAAATCTGCGCATCGTTGTACCCGTTCAGGAAAGGAGGCGGGCCGTGTTCAACACGGCCCGCCTCCCTGTAGCTCGCTCGCTATGCCTTCGGGGTGAATGCGGGGATGTAGCCGTTCGATTCGACGGTTTCGTATCCGGTCTGCGAGAAGATGTAATCGATAAACGCCTGCTCGGAAGCAGTGATGGGCTTACCGGTCACGAACATGACCGGGCGCTGGATGATGTAGGAGCCGTTGAGGATGTTCTCCTCGTTCGCCTCGACGCCGTCGACCTTCATGGCGACGAGTTTCTTGCCGTCAGCGTTAGCCTTGTTGTAAGCGCCGAAGCCCGCGTAGCCGATGCCCCATTGGTCGCCAGCGATGTTGGTCGCGAGCTCAGTCATGGAAGCGGATTGCGTGGCGTTGCCGGAAATCTCGACATCACCCATGATCGACTTTTGGAACACCTCGTAAGCTCCGCCGGAGAGGTCACGGATGTAGACGTTGATGTTCTCTTTCGGTAGTGATGAATCGACCTGGTCCCACGTAGTGTATTCGCCGGAGAAGATCTTCTTGATGGTTTCCTTGTCCATGTTGTCCATGGATTCGGCAATCGGGTTGTTCGCGTTCACCGACACGGTGAGGGCGTCGCGTGCGACGATGAATTCCTGGTAATCAGCACCGAGCTTTTGCTTTTCCTCGTCCTTGATGTCACGTGCAAGCATGCCGAAGTCAGCTGTGCCATCTACGGCAGCCGAGACGCCGACGCCGGAACCGCCGGGGGCAACGTAAATCGAGATGTGCTTATCGGGCATCGAGGCATCGACTTTATCCCATGTGTCGTATTCCTCGGTGAAGGAGGCGGCTAAAGACGAGATGATGGGATACAGCGACGTGGAGCCGCAAAACATGATGGACGACTTGAATTCGCCATCCTGAGCAGCTGCGGAAGCGCTCTCGCTTGCGGCGGACGATGCTGCGGAAGCGCTCTCGCTTGCGGCGGATGCCTCGGCAGAAGCGCTTGCGCTTGCTTCGGAGCTTGCGGCAGCGCTCGAGCTCGAACCGGAATCTGCGGCGCTTGAGCTCGCGCTCGATGCGCTTGAGCCACAGCCAACCAATGCCACGACCAGCAGAGCTAGTGCCAAAACGGCAACAAGGTACTTCTTCATAAGTCCTCCTAACAGTTGATTATCTTGGCATGGGCGGGCAGGTGGGCTCGGAAATCGCAGAAGAGTACCTTACTCACCGGATATGCCTGGCGGCGCAGAAAACCGCCAACTGACCTTTGGGCTGCAGAATACCCATGGTCAAAGTATAGTCCAACACGAGTTGCGTGTTCGCGGCAATCTGTTCCCCGGGTTAGTGTTTGACGGTGAGCGTTCCAAGGCTTGTTTCTCCGCGGGAATGCGGGCGGCAGATTGCCTGGATTGAGCCCGTGCGGCATCGTACGTCTACTGGCCGTCGATTGTTGAGAGGACAAATTGGCAGGTAAGCAAATCGAAGCAGATAGCGCAACTGTTTCGCAGCTTGCCGATTAGTGAGGTTCTCATCGAAACGTTTCTGCGATTTTATCGTATAACTAGTCGTAGTTGGCTAAATCCAGCGAAGCGTATGGCGCAACCGTAGCAGAGGGACGGGCGTCGAGCTGGGTATCGGATCATGCTTCGATGGGTTTGCTGTAAATCGCAGAAAATATGGGAGAAGGGAAGTGGAATGAAAGGGAAGAGGGTAGTACTGGTCGCGGCATTGACTTTGCTGATGGCGATCGGGGCATTCGTGCTCGCAGGGTGCAGCTGCTCCTCGCAGGCTTCTTCGAGCTCGTCGAGCGCATCGTCGAGCGCATCGAGCTCGTCAAGCTCGGCTGCGCAGGTGCAGGTGCCGAACCTGGTACATCTCGAAGACAAGGATGCCCAGAAGCTGCTGGAAGAAGCTGGGTTGAAGCTTGGCGACATTACATATGTGAACGACGACACCGTAGCCAAGGGGCTCATCGTTTCGCAGAAGCCCGAGGCGCTCGCGATGGTCGAGTCTGGCTCCAAGGTCTCGATTTCTGTTTCCAAGGGCAAGGCCCAGCCCGCTGAGGTCTCCGTCCCGAATTTGATCGGCATGAACCAGACCGATGCAGAGAGCGCCGTTGCCGCAGCGAAACTCGTGGCCGTGCAAGACGACCCGGTCGTGACGAACGATGTGGCACCGGGTCTCGTATGCAAGCAGTCGATCAAGCCGGGAACCACGGTGGTCGAAGGTTCGCAGATCTCGTTCGCCACTGCGATCGCCGACAACACGGTCTCCGTTCCGGATGTGAAGGGCTTGCCAAATGATGCTGCCCAGCAAACGCTCCAAGAGGCGGGCCTCGGCGTCGACACGTCAAATGCTTATAGCGATAAAGTCGACGAGGGTGTTGTCATGGGCCAGTCGGTTGCCGCTGGGACGAAGGTGAACAAGGGCACCGTCGTGACGATCAAGCTTTCCCTCGGACCCAAACCTGCCAAGCAGGTGAAGGTTCCCAACATCTACACGTTCACAAAGGATGACGCTATCGAAGCACTCCAGAGCGCCGGGCTTGACTACCGCTACACTGGCGAGGAAGACGGCACCGTTGTCGAAGTGAACCCCGATGTGGGCACTACGGTTGACGAGGGCACGGTGGTTGCATTCCAGCTTCAGGCGAAGAAATCGACCGTCGAGGTTCCCGACATCGTCGGCATGAAAGGCAATGATGCTCTCGTAACATGCCAGAACCTGGGTCTTGGGCTCAAGTATGACGAGAGCATGGGCAACGAGCCTCTCATTTCCCAGAATCCAGATGCTGGTACGCTTGTCGATCCGGGCTTTGTCGTGGAAGGAACCGAGCCTGATCCGGAACCGCAGCCGACTACCGTGCAGGTTCCCGATCTCGTTGGGATGACCGGCGATGACGCCCGTGCATGCTGCGAGGATCTGGGTCTCAAGTTCAAGTACGATAAGAAGCGCGGGGGCGATACGGTGAGCGGTCAGAAACCCGATGCTGGAACAGAGGTCGACGCAGGTACCACCATTGAGGCTTACTTCCCCGACAAGCCCAAAGACGATGAGGTGCAAGTTCCCGATGTGACGGGAATGACGGGCGACGATGCCGCAGACGCGATGGAAGATGCTGGATTGAAACTCAAATATAATCAGGATCATCCCGAGGCCGTGTTGAGCGACACCGATCCGACGGCTGGCACGAGTGTCAAGGAGGGGTCGACCGTCAAGGCGATATACGAGTAGCATGAGCGCGCTTGACGCCTGAGCGTCGCCTCGGCCATAGAGCCAGAGCGTGCGGTTGCGCACTAGCGGGGCCCGGCAAATTGCCGGGCCCTTCTGCGTCAAGCCGAGTTTTGGACGGCAGGGGAGAGCTGAAGGGCAAGAGGGGTCCTTCAGCCCGGTTTCTAACAGGTTGACCCTTCATTCGAAGGGTATCAGGGGGCCGTTCATCTATGTGGAAGAATTGTGTCAGTGAATAGATACACCCGGGTGCGTGTCGTTTGACAAGCCTGTTCAGCACACGTAGTATTGCACCCTGCGTCTCGTGCTGGAGACGTATGTCTCGTGCGCGTATCAGCTGAACGCACACGGGCGTCCGTTGATTATAACGGCAGGTCGAAGTCGAAGAAAGCTTGGTGCTGCAAGTTTTCGGAAACCTGGCGGCCGCCCATGAGTCAACAAGTGAACGAGGGGCTTGCTGGACGCAGAAAGCCCCGTACGGAAATAAGGAGAAGTACAGTGCCTACCATTAACCAGCTGGTCCGCAAGGGCCGCCAAAAGCAGGTCGACAAGTCCAAGACGCCTGCTCTGAAGGGCAACCCGCAGAAGCGCGGCGTGTGCACCCGCGTGTACACCACCACGCCCAAGAAGCCGAACTCGGCTCTTCGCAAGGTTTGCCGTGTGCGCCTGGTCAACGGCATGGAGGTCACGGCCTACATCCCCGGCATCGGCCACAACCTGCAGGAGCACTCGATGGTGCTCATCCGCGGCGGCCGTGTCAAGGACCTCCCCGGTGTCCGTTACAAGGTCATTCGCGCTGCTCTCGACTGCGCTGCCGTCAACAACCGCATGCAGGCCCGCAGCCGCTACGGCGCCAAGCGCCCCAAGTAATGTCGTAAGTCGCGCGGGGATGTGCGATTGGGGTTTTGCCTCCAGTTCCACATCTCTAATGGGCGGAAGGAAACCGCCCCGAAGCGCGCAAGGAAAGAAGGAGTAATACATGCCGCGTCGTGCAGCAGCCATCCGCCGCGAAGTGCAGCCGGATGCAAAGTACAACAACCGTCTGGTCACTCAGCTGATCAACAAGGTCTTGCTCGATGGCAAGAAGTCCCTGGCCGAGGATATCGTCTACGGTGCCTTCGAAATCGTCGAGCAGAAGACCGGCGAGGAAGCCCTGTCCATGTTCAAGAAGGCCATGGACAACATCCGCCCGACCCTCGAGGTCAAGCCGAAGCGTGTTGGCGGTGCCACCTACCAGGTGCCGATGGAGGTCAACTCCCGCCGTGCCAACCAGCTCGCCATCCGCTGGATGGTCGACTTCTCGCGCAAGCGCCGCGAGCACACCATGAAGGAGCGCCTTGCCGCCGAGATCATGGACGCCGTTAACGGCACGGGTGCCTCCGTCAAGCGTCGTGAGGACCTGTACAAGATGGCCGAGTCGAACCGCGCTTTCTCGCACTACCGTTTCTAAGAAGGGCGCGTAATTCATGGCGAAACAAGATTTACACGATACGCGAAACATCGGGATCATGGCCCACATCGATGCGGGCAAGACCACGACGACCGAGCGTATCCTTTATTACACAGGAAAGACGCACAAGGTGGGCGAGGTCCACGACGGCGCTGCAACCATGGACTGGATGGTCCAGGAGCAGGAGCGCGGCGTGACCATCACCTCTGCAGCCACCACGTGCTTCTGGAATTACCCGGGCGGCGCCGAGGACGGCAAGCCGTACCGTTTCCAAATCATCGACACCCCGGGCCACGTGGACTTCACGGCCGAGGTCGAGCGCTCCCTGCGCGTCCTCGACGGTGCCGTCGCAGTGTTCGACGCCGTTGCCGGCGTCCAGCCCCAGTCCGAGACCGTCTGGCGTCAGGCCAGCAAGTACGGCGTTCCCCGCATCGCCTACATTAACAAGTACGACCGCGTGGGCGCCGACTTCTTCCATGCCATCCAGACGATGAAGGATCGCCTGGACGCTCCGGCAGTGGCCGCCCAGATTCCGATGGGCTCCGAAGATCAGTTCTGGGGCGTCATCGACCTGGTCACCAAGACTGCATGGGACTTCAAGGCCGACGACAAGGGCATGACCTACCCCGAGAAGATGGACGAGATCCCCGCCGAGTACGCCGACGAGGTTGAGGCCCGTTACCAGGAGCTGCTCGAGGCAGCAGCCGACTGCGACGACGACCTGATGGAGAAGGTCCTCATGGAGGAGGAAGTCTCCGTCGAGGAACTCAAGGCCGCCATACGCAAGGGCACCATCGAATGCAAGCTCCATCCGGTGTTCGTCGGCTCGTCCTACAAGAACAAGGGCGTTCAGGAAATGCTCGACGGCGTCGTCGACTACCTGCCCAGCCCGCTTGACGTTCCGGCCCTCAAGGGCACGCTGCCCAATGGCGAGGAAGAGGAGCGTCCCTCCGATCCCAAGGCCCCGTTCAGCGCGCTGGCCTTCAAGATCATGACCGACCCGTTCGTCGGCAAGCTCACCTACCTGCGCGTGTACTCGGGTTCTCTCGACTCGGGCAGCTACGTCGTCAACGCCACGAAGGACAAGAAAGAGCGCATCGGGCGCCTGCTGCAGATGCACTCCAACCAGCGCATCGACATCGACCGCGTGTCCGCCGGCGACATCGTCGCGGTCGTGGGCCTCAAGGACGTGTCCACGGGCGACACGCTGTGCGACGAGAAGCACCCGATCATTCTCGAGTCCATGGAATTCGCCGATCCGGTTATCGACATCGCCGTCGAGCCGAAGACGAAGGCCGAGCGCGACAAGATGGCCGTCGCCCTGCAGAAACTGGCGGAGGAAGACCCGACGTTCCGCGTTTCCACCAACGCCGAGACGGGCCAGACCATCATCGCCGGCATGGGCGAGCTTCACCTCGAGATCATCATCGACCGCCTGCTGCGCGAGTTCAAGGTTGAGGCGAACGTCGGCAAGCCGCAGGTAGCTTATCGCGAGAAGGCAACCGAGCCCGCCCTCAACGTTCAGGGCAAGTTCGTGCGCCAGTCCGGCGGCCGCGGCCAGTACGGCGATGTCGTCATCAACATGTACCCGGCCGAACCTGGCGAAGGTTACAAGTTCGAGAACAAGATTGTCGGCGGCGTCGTGCCCAAGGAGTACATCCCCAGCGTCGACAAGGGCATCCAGGAAGCGCTCAATTCCGGCGTTTTGGCTGGCTACCCGGTCGAGGACGTGCGCGTCGAGCTCATCGACGGTTCGTACCACGAGGTCGACTCCTCGGAAGCTGCCTTCAAGGTTGCTGGCTCCATGGCCATCAAAGAGGCCCTCAAGCGCGGCAAGTCTGTCATCCTCGAGCCCGTCATGGCCGTGGAAGTCGAGACTCCCGAAGAGTACATGGGCTTCGTCATGGGCGACATTCCCAGCCGCCGTGGCATGATCATGGGCCAGGAGAGCCGTGGCAACACGACCGTCATCAGCGCCAAGGTTCCGCTGTCCAACATGTGCGGTTACGCGACCGACCTGCGCAGCGGCACTCAGGGCCGTGCGGTGTACACCATGCAGTTCGACTCGTACGAGCCGGTTCCGAAGAGCATTCAGGAAGAAATCGTCAGCAAGGCCGGCGGCAACGCCTAAGGGCGAGCCCAGGTCACACTGGAGGACAGACAAGTGGCTAATCAGAAGATTCGCATCCGCCTGAAGGGCTACGACCACGAGATCGTGGACCAATCCACGAAACTCATCGTCGACACCGCTCAGAAGACGGGCGCAAAAGTATCCGGACCGATTCCGCTGCCCACCGAGCGCAACCTGTATTGCGTCGTTCGCGGGCCGCATGTCGACAAAGATTCGCGCGAGCAGTTCGAGATGCGCACGCACAAGCGTCTCATCGACATCCTGGAGCCCACGCCCAACACCGTGGATTCCCTGATGCGCCTTGACCTGCCAGCTGGTGTCGACATCGAGATCAAGCTGTAAGGGAGGCGCGGCATGATTAACGCAATCTACGGCAAGAAAGTCGGCATGACCCAGATGTTCAACGACAAGGACGAGGTCATGGCCGTCACGGTCATCCAGGCAGAG
>JAFRGA010000078.1 GCA_017434045.1 Eggerthellaceae bacterium | reverse complement strand
TCGCGTCTAGCTCGTATACAGGAGGATTCAGATTATGGCAATTGACAGGACTCCGGTTCTGAAGCGCTGCCGCCAGCTGGGCATTGATCCAGTGGTGCTGGGCTATACCACCAAGGAATCTAAGCGTCAGCCCGCACGCCGTCGCAAGGAGAGCGAGTACGGCATGCAGCTGCGCGAGAAGCAGAAGGCCAAGTTCATCTACGGCGTGCTGGAGAAGCAGTTCCGCCGCTACTACAAGCATGCGCTGGCTCAGGAAGGCGTCACGGGCGAGAACCTGATGGCCATCCTCGAATCGCGTTTGGACAACGTCGTGTTCCGCCTGGGCTTCGCTCGCACGCGCAAGGAAGCGCGTCAGACGGTCACCCATGGCCACATCACCGTCAACGGCAAGCGTGTGGACATCCCGTCCTACCGCGTGCGCCCCGGCGACCTCGTCGCCGTCGCCCCGAAGGCCAAGGAGCTGCTCGTCATCAAGAGCGCCCTGGTTTCCAACGAGCGCGTGTCGGTTCCGGCTTGGCTGGAAGTCGACATCGAGAAGCTGCAGGGCAGTGTGCTCTCGCTTCCCACTCGCGATCAGATCGACCTCGACATTAACGAGCAGCTGATCGTCGAACTCTACTCGAAGTAATCGCGCCCGAAGTTAAGGAGGCTTACCACACATGACAGAGTTCATGAGGCCGACAGTTACAACGGAAGAAGTGAACGATACCGTCGCGCGTTTCATCGTGGAGCCGCTTGAGCGTGGTTACGGCAACACGCTAGGCAACTCGCTGCGCCGCGTTCTGCTCTCGTCCCTTGACGGCGCGAAGGCGACCGCCATCCAAATCGAGGGCGTACAGCACGAGTTCACCACGGCCGAGGGCGTGATCGAGGATATTACCGATATCGTGTTGAACGTCAAGGGTTTGGTGTTCCAGGCGCTTTCCTCTGATATCGAAGAGGCAGTTGCCCACGTGTCCGCCGAGGGCCCGTGCGTGGTCACCGGCGCCGATCTTCAGGTCCCCACCGAGTTCACGCTCATCAACCCCGAGCACGTCATCGCAACAGTGGCAGACGGCGGGCAGTTGGAGATGTCGATCCGCATCGGCGTCGGCCGCGGCTACGTCGATGCCGACCGCAACAAGCGCACTGAAGACCCGATTGGCATCATTCATGTCGATTCGCTGTTCTCCCCGGTTCGCCGTTGCACGATGAACGTTACCAACACGCGCGTCGGCCAGCGCACCGACTACGACAAACTGGTGCTCGAAGTCGAAACCGACGGCTCCATAACGCCGGCGGACGCTGTTCTCGCCGCCGTTAACATCATCAACCAGTACATGGGTGCGTTTATGGCGTTGGCCGAAGTCGAAGGCGAAGAGGAAGTCGAAGTCGTCTCTATTTTCGCTCCGGAAGGCCAGGAGACGAACGCAGAGCTCGACAAGCAGATCGAAGACCTCGACCTCTCGGTCCGTTCGTACAACTGCCTGAAGCGCGCAGGTATCCATTCGGTTCGACAGCTGGTCGAGTTCTCCGAGAACGACCTGCTCAACATCAGGAACTTTGGTGCAAAGTCCATCGAAGAGGTTAAAGACAAGCTTATATCGATGGGCCTCAATTTGAAACTATAGGAGCTTGGAACTATGAGACACAACTACAAGGGCCGCAAGCTCGGCACCGACTTCTCGCACACCAAGGCGATGAAGCGTTCGCTGACCGCTGCGCTGCTGTACAACGACCGCATCAAGACGATCGAGTCTCGCGCAAAGGAGATTCGTCCCGAGGTCGACCGCATCATCACTTGGGCCAAGAAGGGCGACCTGCATTCGCGTCGTCTGGCCATCGCCCGTCTGGGTGGCGACAAAGAGCTCGTCCGCGAGATTTTCGAGAAGGTCGAGCAGGGCATGTTCGCCGACCGCAACGGTGGTTACACCCGCATCATGAAGCTCGGCCCCCGCAAGGGTGACGGCGCTCCCATGGTTATCATGGAGCTGTGCACCGAGCCGGTGAAGAAGAAGGCCAAGAAGGTCGCCGAGCCGAAGAAGGCCGAGAAGGTCCAGGCGAAGGCTGAAGAGAAGGCCGAGGAGATCATCGAGGTCGAGGCTGTCGAGGAAGCCGAAGAGGTTGCCGAGGTCGTCGAAGAGGCCGCCGAGGAAGCTGAGAAGGCTGAGGAAAAGGCCGAATAGCGGATTTTCGCATCATCGGTTCAAGGGGCCGCCCGCGGGCGGCCCCTTGCTATTCTGATGCGATCACCCCCCCTTGGGGCGATCAGCCGTCTCCAGGACGGTGATCGCAATGCTTCATGTTGCGTTTTATACCTGAGAATTCTTGCCGCCACCGTGGGATTTCGGGCAAATCCGCTGTATGCTCTTCTCATCTGCTAATCGAAGGGAAATGCAGCATGGAAAACCTGCCCAATGGATTCACGGGTTTCGCGAACCGTCCCGACGGATTCGAGTCGGCGGGCGAGGCGTCTCGCCGTAGGCGAGCTGCGGCCGCGGGAGGCCAGGCTGCGCCGCTGCATTACGCCCGGGAGGCTGCGTCGAGCGGCAGGAAAGAGAGACTGCCGTTCCAGCCAGTCGAGCTCGAGGATGGAAGGCCCCACGAAAGCCGGATGGCCTGGACGCAAATCGACCTTTCGGCAATCCGCTACAATGTCGCGCAGTCCAGGCGCTTTCTCCAGCCTCGTTGCCGGCTCATGGCCGTGGTGAAGGCCGACGCCTATGGCCATGGTGCAGTTGAAGTCTCCAAAGCGGCCATAGGGGCGGGGGCCGACCGTCTGGCGGTGTCCAATGTGCTTGAAGCCGTCGCGCTCCGCAAGGCGGGGATAACCGCTCCCATACTCGTTTTGTCGCAACCCGCCAAGACGAGCATTCCGCAACTTTTGGGGTACAACATCATCCCATCGGTTTACGAGCCCGATTTCGCGGTTTCCTACGGAGAGGTCGCCGACCTTCACGGCATGACGGCCCCGTACCATCTCGCGGTCAATACGGGCATGAACCGTATCGGGGTGCGCTACGATGATGTGGTCGAGTTTCTCCATCAGGTGAGCTTCCACCGCGCGCTTGAGCTGGAAGGGGTGTACACCCACTACGCAACGGCGGACTGCGCGGAAACGCTCGACTTGCAAATTCAGACCAAGAGGTTCATCGACGCGCTCGAGAGCATCAATGCGGCGGGGTTCGATCCCGGGGTGGTCCATGCCGCCAATTCAGCTGCGGCGTTCAGGTATCCAAGCGTTCATTTCGACATGGTGCGCATGGGCATAGCCCTCTACGGCTTGCATCCTTGTCCCGAGACGCGCAACATCGTCGAGTTGATGCCCGCCATGAGCGTGCATGCGCGCATCTGCGACGCCCGGCCGTTAGGCGTGAGCGAAGGCGTCTCATACGGCTTGCATTACCGCAGCCCTGGATCGGTGAAGATCTGCACGATCCCCATCGGATACGCAAACGGGTTGCGCCGGGGCCTGTCCGGCAACACCGACTTCATCATCGGCGGCCGTTATGTCCGGCAGGTGGGCGCCATCTGCATGGACCAGTGCATGTTCGAGGTCGATATGCGCCGTTCCGCCGTGCGTGAGCTGATAGACCCGCAGCCGGGTGACGAGGTCCTCGTCGTGGGAAGCCAGGGAATCGCCGAGATCACCATCGACGAGATGGCCGAGAAGCTCAGCACCGTGAACTACGAGATCGCATGCGGTTTCTCACAGCAGCTGCCCCGCGTGTTCGTGTAGGGTCGAGTTGCCGCTCATGTGCGCCGCATCAAGTTGGAAATCATGGAATCAGGGGAGATGAGCAATGCCGAAACCGCATATTCCGCTTGAGGAGCTGAGGGCGCAGGTCGCCACATGCCGGAGGTGCCCGTTGGCGGACGGGCGCACGCAGACGGTGTTCGGGGACGGGAATCCCGATGCACGCGTGCTTTTCATCGGTGAAGCTCCTGGGAAGAACGAGGATTTGCAGGGTGTGCCGTTTGTAGGCGCTGCTGGGCAGAATCTCAACCAATTGCTCGAGATCGCGGGTTTGAAGCGCGAGGACGTGTTCATCGCGAACGTCCTGAAATGCAGGCCGCCGGGAAACCGCGATCCGCGCCCCGAGGAGATCGAGGTATGCACGCCCTTCCTGCGCGAGCAGACGCGTACGATTAACCCGGAGTTCATCGTGACCTTGGGGAACTTCGCCACGAAATTCGTGCTCAAAACCGAAGTCGGGATAACCCGCCTGCATGGGACCCTGCAACAGGCGGGGCGCTTCAAGGTGTTTCCCATTTACCATCCCGCCGCAGCCATTTACGATCGGACGAAATGGGCTGCCCTCGAAAACGATTTCGCCACGTTGGGCGAGCTGCTCAAACAGTAAGCCGCGATGCGCCGAAGAGCAAAGCCCGAGCATACATAAGGAGTGATTCCTCATGAACGAGTTTGATCCTATCGCTTATATCAACGAGCCGCGTTGGCAGCAGTCGCGTTATGGCCTGGAGCGCACGCAAGAGCTGCTCGAGCGCCTCGGGCGTCCGCAAGACCGTTTGAAGTTCGTGCACGTGGCAGGCACGAACGGGAAAGGGTCGACATGTGCGTTCATCGAGTCGGTGTTGCGCGAAGCGGGCTACAAGACCGGCTTGTTCACCAGCCCCTATATCATCACGTTCGAGGAGCGGATTCGCGTGAACGGCGAGAACATCTCGCTCGACGACCTGCGTGATGTGACGATGGACGTGCGCGAGCACGCCGAGGCCATGGCTGCCGAGACGGGCGAGCATCCCACCGAGTTCGAGCTCATGACAGCCGTTGCCTTCGAGCACTTCGCGCGGAGCGGCTGCGATATCGTCGTGGCCGAGGTGGGTTTGGGCGGCCGTCTGGATTCCACGAACATCATCGAGAACCCCGAGGCGTGCGTCATAGTGCGCATCGGGCTCGACCATACGGAACTCCTCGGCGACACCATGGCGGCCATTGCCGCCGAGAAGGCGGGCATCATCAAGCCAGGTGCGAAGGTCGTCTCGTGGCCTCAAGACGACGAGGGCGCCATGCTCGCGATCGAGGCGGCTGCGAAGGCGGCTGGAACGGATGTGACGACGCCCGATTTCAATCAGCTCGAAATACGCCCCATCGAGGGCGCATTGAGGCCGTTCAGCTACAAGGGTGTCGAATACAAGACGCGATTGCTCGGGAGCTATCAACCTTCGAACGCCGCCCTCGCGCTCGAGGCGATCGAAGGGCTCCGTGACCGTGGCTGGAAGATAACGGACGAAGATGTGGTGAAGGGCATTTCCAGCACCGTCTGGCCTGCGCGTTTCGAAGTCGTGTCGGTTGGGCCGCCGGCAGTGGTGGTGGATGGCGGACACAACCCGCAAGGTGCTGCCGTCTTGGCCGAGAGCTTGAATGACGCGTTTGCAGGCAGGCGCATCGTGTTCCTGATGAGCGTGCTTGCCGACAAGGACTACCGCACGATGATACGCAGCGTGGCGCCGTTGGGGGCTGCATGGGTTTGCGTGACCTCGCCTAACGTCCTCCGCGCGCTTTCGGGCGATGATTTGGCGCAAGCGGTCTCCGAGGAGGCGGCTGCGCTTGGACTCGACCCCGACATCCGCGTCGCCCCCGATTTCGGTGCCGCTATGATGCTGGCGAAAGACCTTGCCGGAAGCGATGGGGTCGTGTGCGCCTGGGGCAGCTTGTACTCCGTCTCGCTGCTGAAAGGCGTCCTGGAAGCGTAACGTAGCGCTCGTAATCCACTTGAGCAGGCCGTCCGCCCGAAGGGGTTCGCCTACAGCATCCTCTGCTAGATCGTCCGGCCGAAGGGGCTCGCCTACAGCCCTCCGGCGGTAATTTCCCACCTCGCACGCAGCATCGCTGCCCGCCTGCCGGGTCGTCCGACCGGAGGGGTTCGCCTACAGCCCTCCGGCGGTAATGTCCCCAATCCACACGCAACCTCGCTGCCCGCCTTCGGAAGCGGCTCGCCCCTCCGATCGGACGACCCGGCAGAGGGACTTTGTAGCTTTATGGCAGGTCAGCCCACCCGGCCTGACGGGTAGGCCCGCGGGCCGAATGCGGGCCGGGCGGGCAGAACTGACGCAAGCGTACGGTCATGCGCGAGGGGGAGCAAATGGCTTTGAAGGCGATTCAATCTTTTGCCAGCAAAGCGTTGCGTTTTGCGCTATTCTGTTTCTGCCAGCTTGAGAGAGGAGAGGCCGTAATTCTTGGTCGCCCATGAACAGGCTGTTTTTTATTCGCCCACGACAGAAGAGGTACTCATGGCAATCACAGTAGTCGGACGCAAAATGACCGTATCGGATGCCCTTCGTCAATACGCCGAAGAGAAGATTGGCAACTCTATGAAGGTCATGGACATCGACCCGCTCGATGCCGAAGTAGTCCTGAGCGTGAAAAAGAACCCTTCCATAGCCCTGCCCTGCAAGTGCGAGGTCACCATTCGCGCCCGCGGCAACGTCATCCGCGTCGAGGAAGAAGAGCAGGACATGTTCGCAGCCATTGATGTAGCTGCTGCTAAAGTGCTCCGCCAGCTCCGCAAGTTCAAGACCCGCGTCGTCGACCGGAAAGTGCGTGCGGGAGCCCATGGCGAAGTCGGTTCCATCCGCGAAATGGGCGAAGGCTCCGGCGACCTCGATTTGGATGCCCTCATGGCAGACCTGTCCGGCGACGAGGAGATCGTCCGCGTGAAGGAGATTGAGTTCGAGCCGATGACCGAGGAACAGGCGCTTATCCAGATTGACCTGCTCGGCCACGATTTCTTCGTCTACACCGACCGCGATTCCTCCGCGGTGTGCGTCCTGTACCGCCGCGCCGACGGCGGCTACGGCATGCTCAAGCAAATTCAGTAACCGTATCGTACCTGCCAAGGAGGCACCATGGCGACCATTGACACCATCAAAGACATTTTGGTCGAGAACCTCGATATCGATAGAAACCTCATCACCGAGGAATCCACCTTCGATTCGCTGAACATCGACTCGCTCGATTTGGTGCAATTGATCTGCGACCTTGAAGAGAAACTCGACATAGACTTCGGCGAACCCGAGGGCCTTCAAAACCTTGGGGATGTCGTGAAGCATATCGAATCGCTCTAGCATTTGGAAATAGCTAAGTCGACGGGAAGCCCGGCAAATGCCGGGCTTCCCCGCTTCTTGTGGGTGGACATGGTGCATAGATGCTGTGATGCACTTGCATGTTGGTATACTTGTCCTGTTGGACAAAACGGACGAGCGAGGGGGTCCTATGCAGACCGCAGCGATAATACTTGCAGCCGGAGCTGGTACGCGGATGAAATCGAAAAAACCTAAGGTAGCGCACTTGATGTTGGGAAAACCCCTCGTCAATTGGGTCATAGATGCAGCCCGTGAAGCTGGTATCGACAAATTGGCCACCGTCGTGGGCCACATGCGCGAGCAAGTGGAGCCGCTCGTCCAGGAGCAGACCGCCGTCGTCATCCAGGCTGAGCAGCGGGGAACCGCAGACGCCGTGATGTCATGCGCGCAGGAGTTCGCCGATTTCGACGGCTCTCTTCTGGTGCTTTCGGGAGACTGCCCGCTTATCACGGCTCAGACGATGAGCGCGCTTGCAGATTTGCGGGAACGTAACGACGCTGCGGTTGTCGTGCTCACCATGCGTCCCGAAAATCCGTTTGGCTACGGTCGTATCATCAGGGATTCAACTGGGCAGGTGGAGCGCATCGTCGAGCAGAAGGACGCTTCCCCCGAAGAGGCTGCAGTAGGCGAGTGCAACTCGGGGTTCTACTGCTTCGACTCCAAGGCCTTATTCGAGGCGTTGAACCAGGTCAGTTCGGATAATGCTCAAGGCGAGTACTACTTGACCGACGTTCTCGAAATCTGCCGGAAAGCTGGCCGTTCCGTGCTGGCATTGGAGGCGGAGGATAACTCGGAGTGCCTCGGCATCAACTCTCGAATCCAGCTAGCGCAGGCGACGAAGATAGCCCAGCACCGCATCAACGAGACGCACATGGCGGCAGGTGTGACTATGCTCGACCCAGACCAGGTATGGATTGGACCCGAAGTGAAGATCGCGCGTGATGTGGAGCTGCTGCCCCAAGTGTTCCTCTTCGGTATGACCGAGGTGGGGGAGGATAGCGTCATCGGCCCCAATTCCCGTCTGACGGATACCGTAGTCGGGCAAGGCTGCATCATCGACGAGACGATTGCCGAGCAGGCACGGGTTGACGATGGCGTATCGTGCGGTCCGAGCGCCCACCTGCAACCAGGTACGCATCTGCAACAATAAGCTGTTCACTTAGCGAATGAGCTGCGAATTCTTTAATTTTGGGTAAAGTGCAGCATCGCCCATTATTCAGACATGGTTTAATAGGTGCAAGGCAAAACTGAGTACAAGGAGGGTACATGACTCAGATGCAGAAGACCATGGCGGTGTTTTCGGGGTCGGTGAATCCTTCGCTGGCGGATGGTATCGCCAAGGAATTGGGCCTCTCGTTGGGAAATGTGAAGCTCGAGAAGTTCGCCAACGGCGAGATTTACGCCCGCTACGGCGAAAGCGTCCGTGGCGCCGACGTCTTCATCGTCCAATCTGTCAGCGCGGGTTCGGGTTACGATGTCAACGATGCGCTCATGGAACTGCTCATCATGATCGATGCCGCAAAGCGCGCGTCAGCGCGTTCGGTATGCGCAGTCATCTCACATTACGGCTATGCTCGTCAGGAGCGCAAGGCGGCTCCGCGCGAGCCTATCACGGCACGCCTGGTAGCCGACCTCATCACGTCGGCCGGTGCCAACCGCATTATCGCCATCGATTTGCATCAAGATGCAATCCAGGGCTTCTTCAACTTGCCCGTCAACCACATGACGGCCATGTCCCTGTTCGTGGACTATTACAAGGCCAAGGGTTTTGATCCTGAGAAGCTCTGCGTCGTCTCGCCCGATGTCGGGCGCGCTAAGGCCGCGAAGCGCTTCCAGCTGATGCTGGACAGCGACATCGCCATCATGCACAAGGATCGTCCTCGCCATAATCAATCTGAGATCACAGCTCTGATCGGCGATGTGACCGGCAAAATCTGCATCATCAACGACGACATGATCGACACCGGGGGCACACTGTGTGCGGCAGCCGATACGCTGCTCGCCCGCGGTGCTGAGAAAGTCTACGTTTGCGCAACACATGGCCTGTTCAGCGGCCCGGCCTATGATCGAATCGAGAATTCGAACATCGAGGAGGTCGTCGTCACGGATGCCGTGCCTGTGCCGCTCGAGCGACAAACGGGAAAGATCAAGGTGCTCTCGATTGCGCCGCTCGTGGGGAAGACCATCGAGTGCGTGTACTCGAACGGCTCTGTCGCGCAGTTGTTCGAGTAAAAACGCAGCATTAAAGGGGATTGTCCCCATTAATGAAAAATCGCATTAAAGGGGACTGTCCCCTTTAATGCTTTTCTAGAGCGCGCATTCTTGATCGGCCATGCGCAACGAGAGGACTCGGAATGAGCCAGTATTTGATCGTCGGATTGGGAAACCCAGGCGAAGAATATGCAGAGACCAGGCACAACGCCGGTTTTCGAACCGTTGACCTGATAGGCGGCGAGATTGGGGCGCGCTACTGGAAAACAGAATGCGGCGCGCTCACGGCCAAGGGAGCTTACCACGACAACGATATCGTCTTGGCAAAACCGCAAAGCTTCATGAACGTGTCGGGCGGGCCCGTCAAGAAACTGCTCGACGCTTACGGGATCGAACCCGATCACATGATCGTCATCCATGACGAGCTCGATATCGACTCGGGTACCGTGCGCGTGAAGTTCGGCGGCGGGCATGCCGGCCACAACGGGCTGCGCTCCCTCTGCGATAAGCTCGGCACACGCGACTGGTATCGCGTCCGTTGCGGAATCGGAAGGCCGCCTGGCCGCATGGACGTTGCCGATTTCGTGCTGAGCGTTCCGAAAAAGGAGGCGGCCGAGGATTTCGCTTATGCAATCGACCGCGCCGCGCAGGCGACGCTGTCGCTCATCGATTTCGGCCTCGAGCGCACGCAGCAAGATTTCAACCGGTAGTTTCTTTCAACGTCGCAATTTGCGAAAATGGCGCTAGGAACAACGTGAGTTTGGTCAGGATTGGAGATACCCTCATGAAAGACTTCACCTACTATTCGCCCACAAAATTCGTGTTCGGCCAAGGCGTCGTCGACAAGCTTGGACCCCAGATGGCCGACATGGGATTCGGAAAGGTCCTGCTCGTGTTCGGCCGAGGTTCGGTTGAGCGTTCCGGCTTGCTCGACAAGGTGAGGGCATCGCTCGAACAAGCGGGCATCGCTTTCGTCGAGAAGGGGGGCGTGCGCCCCAATCCCGAGGTCAACTGGGTGCGCGAGGCCATATCCCTCGCACGCGCCGAAAAGGTGGAAGGCCTGGTCGCCGTGGGAGGCGGGTCGGTCATCGACGCCGCGAAGGCGACGGGCTTCGGGGTTCCCTACGAGGGCGATGTGTGGGATTTCTTCGCGAAGAAGCAGCCCATTGGGAAATGCCTGCCCATAGCAGCGGTGCTGACAATCCCCGCCGCCGGTTCAGAGGCATCGGGATCGTGTGTGATCAGCAACGATGCAGAGAACCTGAAGCTTGGCGTTTCGGGTGACGTGTTCCGTCCGAAGCTGGCCATCATGGACCCGACGGTCACGTTCACGCTGCCGGCATACCAGACGGCGGCTGGCGTCACCGATATGATCGCGCATGTTTGCGAACGGTATTTCAGCGGCGTGGGTCCTGTGCCGGTGACCGACAACATCGCCGCAGGGCTTATCCGGGCATTGCTCGAGGCAGGTCCTCGGGCGCTCGAGAAACCTGACGATTACGAAGCTCGTGCAACCATCATGTGGACGGGCATGCTTGCCCACAACGACCTTGCGGGATGCGGCCGTTCGCTCAATCCCACGGCTCGTGCAGGCGGCTGGGAGAGTCACGGCCTCGAACACGAGCTATCGGCTCATCACCCGCAGATCACGCATGGCGCCGGCCTTGCCGTCATCATGCCGGCCTGGATGCGCTACGTATGGCGCGAGGACCCGAGCCGCTTCCTCTTGTTCGCTTCGGACGTTTTTGGCATCGAGCCGGCTTACGACGGGAGCGCATCGCAAGAGGAGGCTGTCGAGCAAACCGTGCTTGCGGCAATCGACAAGTTGCAGGCGTTCTTCCAGAGCCTCGGCATGCCCAAGACGCTTGGAGACTTCGGCCTTTCTCCCGACGACGTGGATTCGCTCATCGAGACGCTGCGCATCAGCAAGGGCGAGGTGTTCGGCGCCTTCAAGAAGCTGACCATGGATGATGCGCGCGCCATCTACCTGAGCGCATTCTAGGAAAGAGTGCAGGGAAGCGCAGCTGAAGTCAGGCAAAACTGTTCCTTCGTTGCAGCCGTCGTGCCTTCTAAGCGGGCGAAGTGCCTGTGTGAGTGACAAATAATGTGAAGACCTTGGCGGTTGCGTGTTTCACGTGGCGGTCCGCGTTACAATAATCAAGTTTTATTTGAATACGTGGGCGGAGCGCGGCTATGTGCGGCTGGCGCGCATGGAGAAGGCACTGTACGAGGAGCTGGGAACTGATGACGGAAATCGATTACAAGAACGAGTATTGCATGCACACTGCCACCTGTGGCGAGCTGCGCATGGGCGATTGCGGCCGCGAGGTAACGCTTACCGGCTGGGCTTGGCACAACCGCGATCATGGCGGGCTGATCTTCGTTGACCTGCGCGATCGCGCGGGATACACGCAGGTGGTCGTCGACCCCGATTGCGTGACGCCTGAAGAGTTCGCCGTGGCCGAGCACTTCAGCCGCGAGGACGTGCTCAAAGTAACCGGCAAGGTGCGCGAGCGCGGTCCCGAGGCCGTCAACCCCAACATGATCACCGGCGAAATCGAGGTTTTGGCAAGTGCGATCGAAGTGCTGAACAAGTCCGTCACGCCGCCTTTCAGCATCGAGGACGGCATCGAGACGGACGAGACCACGCGCATGAAGTGGCGTTATCTCGACATTCGCCGTCCCGAGATGCTCGCGAACCTCAAATTGCGCCATCAGGTGGTCACCGCCATGCGCTCCGCGCTCAACAAGCGTGACTTCCTGGAAATAGAGACGCCCATCCTTGCGAACTCCACTCCCGAGGGCGCGCGCGACTACATCGTCCCGTCTCGCCCGAACCCGGGTAAGTTCTACGCTCTGCCGCAAAGCCCGCAGCAGTTCAAGCAGATGCTCATGGTCGGTGGCGTCGAGCGCTATTACCAAATCGCCCGTTGCTTCCGCGACGAGGACTTGCGCGCCGACCGTCAACCTGAATTCACGCAAGTCGACATCGAGATGTCGTTCGTGCAGGGCGATGACGTCATCGACATGATGGAAGACGTCATGCGCGAGACGCTCGAGGCCGTAGGTGTCGAGCATCCCTTCCCGCTACAGCGCATGCAGTATGCCGAGGCCATGGACCGCTTCGGTTGCGACCGTCCCGACGTCCGCTTCGGCATGGAACTCGTGGATCTTACCGATATCGTGCGTGGTTGCGGTTTCGCCGTGTTCGCCAAGGCGGTCGAAAACGGCGGGGTGGTGAAGGCCATCAACTGCAAGGGCGCGGGCAACTGGAGCCGTGGCGAAGTGGAGAAGCTGGGCGACCTGGCTGCCGAGAACGGCGCGAAGGGCATGGCCTGGATCGCGTTTACCAGCGAAGATGCGGAACTCAAAGGCAAAAGCCCCATCATCAAGTTCTTCGAGGACGACGTGTATGCACGCCTGAAGGAGGCCATGGGCGTGGAAGCCGGCGACCTCTTGCTGTTCGCAGCCGATAAGCCTGAAATCGCCAACACCGTGCTCGGTGCGCTGCGTCTGCGCATGGCCGATGCGCTCAACATCCCGCGTGAGGGCCACGCGCTTCTGTGGGTGGTCAACTTCCCGATGTTCAGGTACGACGAGGACGAGAAGAAGTACGCTGCCGAGCATCATCCGTTCACGATGATTCGCGAAGAGGACCAGGACAAGATCGAAGACGCGCCGCTCGAGTGCGGAAGCTACTCGTACGACCTGGTCATGGACGGCTTCGAGGCTGGCGGTGGCACCATCCGTATCCATACGCCCGAGCTGCAGCGCCGCGTGCTGCGCCGCTGCGGCCTGACCGACGAGCAGATCGACGAGAAGTTCGGCCATCTGATCCACGCGCTCGAGCTGGGCGCGCCCCCGCACGGCGGCATCGCGCTCGGCCTTGACCGCTTGGTCATGCTGCTTGCCGGCAAGGACTCCATCCGCGACGTCATCGCGTTCCCGAAGACCAGCTCGGCATCTGACCCGATGACCGGTGCGCCGTCCGAGGTCACGGAACGTCAGCTGAAGGAAGTCAGCCTGTGCCCGCTGTAAGCGCGCAGTTGTAGAACGTGATAAAGAGAGCCCGGCGATGAGGATGCCCCATTGCCGGGCTCTTTCGCTACAATACGACCATACGGATTCGAAGTTACGCGTAAAGGAGTGATAGTGGACCGAGATGCGCTTTTGGGCCTGGAACGCTTGAACCAGCTGGCCCTGACCCCCGAAGAACAAGATGAGATGCTGGCCTTCTTCGCCGCCCGAGAAACAGATTGGGAATCATTGGCCCAAGTTGACACCGCGAACGTCGAGCGCATGGTCCATGTACGGCCCATGGTGAACGTGTTGCGGGAGGATGTCCCTGCGCAGCCGTTCTCGCGCGAGGACCTGCTGGCGCAGGCGCCGGAGTCCATGGACGGGTACTGGCAAGTGCCTCGCGTCTTGCAGTAAGGAGGGCGTCATGAGCGAAAACACCCTGTTCATTACAGAAAACCCTTGTAATAGAACCGCAGGTCGACCCGTTATCGGCCTTGACGATTTGATTCTGACCCAGGATGCGGCCACCTCTGCCGGGTCGAAGATGCTGGCCGGCTTCAAGAGCCTGTTCGAGGCCCGGGTTGTCGAGCGTCTGCGCGAGGCTGGCTACGACATCGCCGGAAAGGCGAACATCGGAGAATTCGGCTTCGATTTCCTGGGCGAATCATCCTATTTCGGTCCTGTGGTCGATGCAGATGGGCATCTCGCCACCGCTACCGCCAAGCTGCTCATGGATTCAAGCGTAGATGCCGTGGTGGGGCTCGAAGTGAACGGCGCACAGGCTCGTTCGGCGGCGCTTGCCGGACAGGTTCACTTGAAGCCCACCTATGGTTGCGTGTCCCGGTTCGGCACCGTGGCGGTAGCCTGCTCCGGTGAAACCGTCGACATCACCGCCCGCTCGACGGAAGATGTGCAGCAAGTGCTGGACGTGCTGGCCGGCCACGACGATGCGGACGGCACGTCTCTTCCCGCACGCGAATGCGTTCGGGTGACCGCGGCCGGGTTTGCGGAAGCTGCTGGAGCTGGCGAGGCGTTTGCCGCACCTATCACCCACGTGAAAGTGGCTCGCGGCTTGATGGACGCCGCCGATGCGGACACCAAGCAGCTCATGGAGGCCGCCATTCAGGCCTTAAGCTCGGAGGGCGTCGACATCACGGATATGGCTTCGGAAACCGACGCGCTCTTCGCGGTGGCCAACCTGGCTTGGAATATCCTCATGTGCGCGGAGCTCTGCAACAACGTGAATCGCTTCGAGGGTATGAAATACGGCTACCATACCGAGAAATACCAGACCATTGACGAGCTTTACACCAAATCACGCACAGAGGCCTTTGGCTACCTTACCAAGGCCGCTATCCTGTACGGGTCCGAAGTGCTTGCCACGGGCAACTACGAGCGCTGTTACGACAAATCGCTGCGCATCCGCCGCCTCGTATCGGAGGCTTTTTCAAACGAGTTCGCGCGGGGAGCCTCGGCTGGCAATACCGCCGGCCAGACCGCGATCCTTCTTCCCGCTTGCGCCAAACGCGCCTACAGCCTTGCCGATGTGGAGGCGAATCCATACCTGGCTTTCGAAGAGAACCGCTTCACCGCCCCCGCCGCCATTACCGGCCTGCCTGCGGTTACCGCGGGCGGCGTGCAGCTGATAGGGTCGGCATTCTCGGATGTCGCCTTGCTGCGCCTCGCCAACATCTTGCCTGCCGATTGCGCCGGAAAGGAGGCCTAAGCATGACCGCTTTCGAAACCGTCATCGGTCTTGAGGTCCATGTGGAGCTGGCCACCAAGTCCAAGATCTTCTGCTCCTGCACAAACGGCAGCGATGCCGAGCCCAACACCCACGTATGCCCCGCCTGCTGCGGTATGCCGGGTATGCTCCCCGTTGCAAACCGCCAGGTCATCAACCTTGGCATGACCGCGGGGATGATGCTTAACTGCCACATCAACCGAACCACCACGTTCGATAAGAAAAGCTATTACTATCCCGATCTGCCAGCTTCCTATCAGACCACCCAGTGGTTTGCCCCCATCGCGGTGAACGGTTACGTGACCATCCAGACGGAGGATGGCCCCAAGGATATCCGCGTCAAGCAGATTCACATGGAAGAAGACGCAGGCAAGTTGGTCCACGACAACTTGACCTATACCACGCTGGTGGATTTCAACCGCACCAGCGTGCCCCTGATCGAGATCGTGAGCCAGCCGGATTTGCGCAGCGCAGATGAGGTGGTGGCATACCTGGAGCGTCTTCGGAGCCTGCTGAGGTTTGCAAAGGTATCGGGCGCCCGCATGGAGAAGGGCACCATGCGCGCCGACGTGAACCTGTCGGTGCGTCCTGCGGGAAGCACCGTGCTGGGCGTGCGCACGGAGATGAAGAACATGGCCTCGATTGCGGCTATCAGGCGGGCTATCGAATACGAGACCGCCCGCCACATCGACGCCATCGAGAACGGCACCGAGGAACTGGTTCAGGAAACTCGAGGCTGGGACGACGATGCGGGGAAGTCTTTCGCAATGCGGAACAAGGAAACCGCGGGCGATTACCGGTATTTCCCGGATCCCAACATCATGCCCGTGGTTATCGACGACGAGTGGTACGACCAGATTCGCGCGAGCTTGCCCGAGCTTCCAGAGGTGAAGCTGGAGCGTTATGTGGCGCAAGTGGGCCTTTCCGACTACGATGCAGGCATCCTCGCCCAGAGCCGTGCTTTCTGCGACTGCTTCGAAGGGGCCATGGCCGTTGGAGCCGCGCCCAAGGAGGCCGCCAACTGGATCATCACCAACTGCACGGGCATTCTCAACAAGCGGGGCCTGACTTCCGAAGACTTGCCAGTACCGGGTAGGGCGCTAGGGCAGCTCATCGGCTTGGTGAACGATGGGAAGGTAAGCAGCGCCAACGGCAAGCGCCTGTTGGAAGCCCTGTTCGACTTGGATTCCCGGGGCGAGAGCGTCCCGGAGGACATGGCCGCCTTCGCCGAGGCCGAAGGGCTCGTGAACTCGTCGGACACCGGGGCTCTGGAAGCCGTGGTGGCCGCCGTCATCGCCGCCGATCCGGAAACCGCTCAAGCATATCGGGATGGTCGCGAAAAGGCTTTGAACCCGCTGTTCGGCGCTTGCATGAAACAGCTCAAGGGCAAATGCGATACGCAGGTCCTCCGCAGCCTCCTGATTGCAGAACTGAAGAAATAGCAAACGTGCCGCCTTGCGGCGGGCGGTGGGAAAGAGAACGCGAACTAGCTCATGGCCTGCGCCGAATCCGCTGTGATGAGGCGCAGGCCGTATAGAGCCGGCTCGCGCCTGCTGCCATCCCGCCGAGCGAGCCGTGCAAGCGCAATAGATCGATTAGGACGGCTGTTTCTTGGCGGCCAGTTTGCGCAAATCAGCGAAGCGGCTGCGTACGAGGCGCACGCCGCTGTCCCCGTTATGGGGGATGTTGCATGCTTTGCAGTTTTTCGCGCCTTTGGACGTGTACGTGTAGTTGCCGCCGCAGTCTTCGCCGAGTGTATACAGCGGGCAGTAGCACAGCATGCAGTTGAACCGCTCCTTCGGGATGCCTTCATGGCACGGGAAGTAATCGCATTCCGTGTGCTGGAAGAAGTAGTTCTTTTCGATTCCTTCGGGCACCATTTCGTCCTCCGACCTCAAAGTCGATATTGCTGCAATGCAATTGTATATGAAATGCAGAGGTGCATTCAGCGCTCGGGAAATTGCACCCAAGCGTTATGGGGAGAAATGCGGCTCCGCTTCCAACGCAAGAGAGGCTGTCCAATAACGAGCTCATCGCCGCAGCTGCGCAGATGGGGACCGCTAGAAAAGCGCAATCAGCGAAAACATGCGCAGTCAGGCCCAGCAGGAGCATTGCTGTGCAATTCGCCGAGAATTGCCAACCTTGCGAAAAGTCCGCAAATAAAGTGCAGTTAGTCTCCTGAAGTTGCTGATACAATAACCGATGCTGAGTTATGTTCCGTCATCTAGCAAGGAGGCACAACGTGATTGTCATCGGTGAGAAGATCAACGGCTCCATTCCCAAGACTGGCAAGGCCATCGCTGAGCGCGACGAAGAGTACATCCGCATGCTGGCCCGCACCCAGACTGAAGCCGGCGCAACGTACATCGACTGCTGCGCATCGGTCAACGAGGGCGAACTCGAGACTCAGGAATGGCTCATTGGCCTGATCATGGAGGAATCCGACCTGCCCATCGCCATCGACAGCCCCGATCCCCAGGTGTGCGTCGACGCCATGAAGTTCTGCGGCGACCGCGTAGGCTTGATCAACTCTGTTTCCGGCGAGGGCAACAAGATGGACATCGTGTTCCCGGTCATCGCCGACACCAAGTGGGGCTGCGTTGCCCTGCTGTCCGACGACTCCGGCATTCCGCCTACTGCTGAGGGTCGCATCGCCGTATTCGAGAAGATCATGGCAAAGGCCACGGAATATGGCATTACCCCCGATCGTCTGTACATCGATCCGCTGGTCGAGACGCTGGGCGCCAACGAGGAAAGCCTCATCACCTTCAATGCATGCGTCAAGGCCATCAAGGAGAAGTACCCGACCATTCACATCACCTCGGGCCTGTCCAACATCTCGTTCGGCCTTCCCAGCCGCAAGCACATCAACATGCCGTTCCTGGTTCTTGCTATGCAGGCCGGCATGGACTCCGCCATCATGGACCCGACGAACCGCGACATGAACGGTGTCATGCACGCCACCGCCGCCCTTCTCGGGGAAGACGATTTCTGCCTCGAGTACATCGAAGCGTATCGCGACAACCTGTTCGGTCCCATTGACCGCGACTAACGGCTTTTTTCAAAGCGGCGGGCGTAAGCTCGCCGCTTTTTTTGTATCCTGAGCCTGTCGACTCGGAAAGAGAGGTAACCACCTATGAAGCTCTACATAGACGATGCGGGACGGCGTCTCGAGGTTGAAGCGCAAGAAGGCCAGACGGTGCTCGACGTGCTGCAGCGCGAGCGTGTGGACATTCGCGCAACGTGTGGCGGCGTGGGGAAGTGCGGCCGCTGCCAGGTTCTCGTACGCGACGAAGAGGGCTTGAACTATCGGTTGGCCTGTACGACCCCTGTCGCCGACGGCATGGAGGTCGTCGTCGAGCGCGCTGGTGCCATGGAAGTGCTTCAAAGCGGTGCGGCTCAGGAATTCCCCCTCAACGAGGGAGCTTCGGGTTATGGCATGGCCATCGACATCGGCACGACGACGGTTGTCGCCCACTTGCACGATCTCGCAACAGGAGAGCGCCTCGCAACAGTGGGCAGGCCGAACCCGCAGATCGCATTCGGCAGCGACGTCATCAGCCGTATTTCCGCGAGCGTGGATGGAAAGCTCGATTTGATGACGAGCGTCATAATGGATGCCCTCCGCGAGATGAAGGCGAAGCTTTGCGCAACTGCCCATGTGCCCGAAGACGAGGTCAAGCAGGCGACCATTGCCGGCAATACCGTCATGCAGCACATCGCCGCAGGGCTGCCCCCCGATACGATCGGCGGAAGCCCGTTCACCCCGCTTTCGCTGTTCGGCGATGTGCATGATATCGAGGGAATCGGTCCTTGTTACTACACCCGTTGCATTGCGGGCTATGTTGGCGGCGATATCGTCGCCGGCATGCTGTCGTGCTATCTCGACAAAGGCGGTACGCGCCTGTTCTTGGACTTGGGCACCAACGGCGAGATGGCGCTTGCGCATGATGGCCGCATCATCTGCTGTGCCACTGCTGCCGGCCCCGTTTTCGAAGGCGCGAACATCCATTTCGGCATGCCCGCATCTCCCGGTGCCATATCAAAGGTCTGGTTCGAAGACGGTCAGGTAAAGTTGAACGTCATCGGCGATGTTGCCCCTATCGGCGTTTGCGGAACGGGCATCATCGACGCCATCGCGCTCATGGTGAGTCTCGGCGTGGTCGACGAGCGGGGTCGCTTGCATGGCGCCGAGGACTTGGAAGAACCCTTGGCATCATATGCGGGAGTCGATGAGGACGACAGGAACGTGTTCTATCTGACCGAAGACAAGTCCATCTACATCACGCAAGCCGACGTGCGTATGCTGCAACTTGCGAAAGCCGCAGTATGCGCTGGCATTCTGACCATGGCCGAAGCTGCGGACATCGACGTGTCGAGCATCGAATCCCTCCAGATAGCCGGCGGCTTCGGGGCGTTTTTGAACCTCGAGTCGGCTGCGAAGATAGGGTTGTTCCCCGCCGAGCTGCTGCCTTGCGCCGAAAGCGTGGGAAACACTTCAGGCGAGGGCGCCACGGCGCTGCTGCTCTCGTCGGCTGCCCACGAGCGCGAAGCGGAGATCGTCGAAAAATGCGATTACATCGAGCTCTCCACATCCATGCCCTTCAACCAGCACTACATCACGATGATGGAGTTCGAGGTCGATTAAAGGCAGGTGGCACTTTTAAAGCAGCGAGTGGAGGAAGGGTTTCATGGGAAAGGTAGAGCAGCTCATCGAGCAGCAGGGTTTTGATTTCACAGGCACATGCTCGGCCCGCGAGTTGGTTGTCCGCGAGGAGGTGCGTGACGCTTGCGCAGCTGACAAGTGCCATATTTACAACACCAATTGGGCGTGTCCTCCCGCCTGTGGCGATATCTACGATTTCGAACGGCAGATGCACGAGTACGATCATTGTACGGTTGTTCAGACGGTTGGATACATGGAGGACGAGTTCGACGCGGAAACGCTTCTGGAGGCCGGCGAGACGCAGAGGAACCGTTTTTACGCCCTCATCGAGGCCCTCGACGAAGCTGGGCTCAGCAAAGATGTCATGACGCTTTCAGCGGGTCATTGCCGGATATGCAAGTCATGCACCTATCCCGACGCGCCATGCCGCTTTCCCGACAAGCGGCTCGTATCGATGGAGGCTGCCGGCCTGTACGTGGCCGAGACCTGCACGAAAGCGGGCATCCCGTATAATCACGGGAAGAACACCATCGCTTTTTCCAGTTGCGTGCTCTACAACGATGGGCAATAGGCAGATGGCCTCAGCACTGCCATCTCGTTTCCGACAAGGGGCGCTGACATGATACGAATCGGCATCGACACCGGCGGCACGTACACCGATGCGGTTATCGTCGACATGGCCGGCGAGAGGCCGAAGGTCTTGGCAAAAGCGAAATCGCTCACGACGAAAGGCGATTTGACCCGCGGAATCGGCTCGGCAATTGACGCCCTTCCGAAAGAGCAGCTCGCGCGGGTGGAGCATGCCGCCATATCCACGACGCTTGCCACCAACGCATGTGTTGAGGGAAAGGGCGGCCGGGCCAAGCTCATACTCATTGGCTCCACCGACGAAGTCCTTCACCGCATAGATGCCTTTGGGACGTTCGGCATCCCCTACTCAGATGTGCTGACCCTGCCATTTAAGGGGTCGTACGATGGTAGCGACGTGGTCATCCCCGATTGGGAGGAGCTGTACCGCAACAACAAGCCGTTTTTCGACGGAGCCGACTCGTTTGGAATCGCAAGCATCTATGCCTTGAACAACGGGGCCATAGTTGAGAAAAGCGGTGCAGAATTCCTGCGTGAACGCTTTGGAAAGATAGTCGTCGAGGCCACGACCGTCGCCGTCGAGCCCAACGTTATCGGGCGTGGCGCTACCGCCCTGCTCAATGCGAGGCTCGTCCCCGTCATCGGAGATTTCCTCGACGCCATCGACGCATCCTTCTCGAGCCGGGGGCTCGATGTCCCCATCTCTATTGTCAGAAGTGACGGAACGCTCATGTCGGAAGAGCTTGCGCGGATGCGGCCGGTCGAAACGATCCTGTCGGGTCCGGCGGCGTCTGTCACCGGGGCGCAAGTCCTGGCTGGGGCGCCCGAGAGCTTGATCGTCGACATCGGGGGCACGACGTCCGACATCTCGATCGTGCACGGGAACCGCCCCAATCGAACGGATGGCATTTTCATAGGCGGATGGAAGACCCAGGTTCCGGGCGTCTACATAGACACCATTGCCCTCGGGGGCGACACGGTTGTCCGCTACACCAAGAACAGCCGGGTCGAGCTCGGGACTCGCCGCGTCACGCCCCTGTGCATCGGTGCGGCGCGATGGCCGCAGATCAAGCGATTCCTGAAATACTACTACGCGCATGCCTGTGTGGATTTCCATTCCCGTTACGAGGTCCTGTACTTGCTGAGGGACCCCGGTGATGTCAGCCGCTTCTCGGATCCGCAGCAGGCGCTCATCGAGCTTCTTCGGAAAGGACCGCTGTCGCTCTACGACGATAGGGCGGCCATCACCGGTCTCAAGACGGAACCCCTCGAAGACCAGGGCATAGTCATGCGTTGTGGCATGACGCCGACCGATGCCATGCATTTGAGGGGCGACTTCGATGCGTTCGACACGGAGGCATCCCGCTTGGGAGCCCAGTGCTTGCTGAAAACGTATCGAGGGGTTGACGCCTCGAAGGATGAGGCCGAGATCCTGCGGTTTGCAGATGAGATATACGAACTGGCAGAGCATCGGCTATATGGGCAGATAGTCGGCGCGTTTACGCAGGACGAGTTCTGGCCTCAGGGAAAGACGGCGTTGGATGATCAGATGCGTGCCATCGTCGACAAGACGTGGAAGCAACGTCACGATGTGGAGCGCAGCGCGTTTCAGGTCAGGTTCAAGAGCGATGCCACCTTGGTCGGTGTGGGAGCGCCCACCCATGTGTTCCTCGACGAAGTTGCAGAAGCGATTGGCGCGCCCTGTGCGGTTCCCGAGAACGCGGAAGTGGCGAATGCGGTTGGCGCAGCGGCATCGAAGGTGACCGTCGAGCAGCAGGTGACAATTTACCCGCTCCGCGGTTCCGATGGGGTTATCCAGGGATACCAGGTTCGCGGTCTGAAGAACGCGGTCGTGTACGAGAAAGTCGATGAAGCGCTGGAGGCGGCACGGGCCGAAGCTCGCGCGCAGGCTGTGGAGGAAGCGCGTCGTCGAGGAGCTGTCGGCGAATTGAAGTGTGATATCAGCGAAGGGCGAACCGTATACAGCGCCACAGGGGTATGGGAGCTTCTCAAGGAATGGGTCGTTAAAGCTGTCGTTGAATAGCCTAGTGCAATCCGACAATGTAATAAGAAAAATTTATGAAGCTAGGTAAAAGGCTAATTATTTCTTGACTACAACGGGCGATAAAGATATTTTATGACCGTAGCAATTCCATGCGGCTCGTGTGATAAGACTTAAGAAAGGGGAGCATCATGGCTATTCTTGACGATCTTCGCGAAAAGACAATCAAGGGCAAGAGGAAGGAAACCGGTCCGCTCGTACAGCAGGCTCTGGATGAGGGTATGGATCCCCAGGAAATCCTCGACGCCATGATCGAAGCCATGGGCATCATCGGCGAGCGCTTCACCAAGGGTGAGTGCTTCGTTCCCGAGATGCTGGTTGCAGCTCGCGCTATGACCGCTGGCACCGACGTTCTGAAGCCGGCTATGGCCGCTGGCGGCACCGAGCCGCTCGGCTACTGCGTCATCGGCACCGTTGCAGGCGACATGCATGACATCGGCAAGAACCTCGTTCGCATGATGATCGAGGGCAAGGGCGTTGAGGTTACCGACCTGGGCGTCGACGTTGCTCCCGAGGCTTTCGTCGAGCACCTGAGCAACCATCCCGAGTGCAAGCTCGTGGCGCTGTCCGCTCTTCTGACCACCACCATGCCCGCCCTGGATGCTACGGTCAAGGCCATCAACGAAGCTGGTCTCCGCGACCAGGTCAAGATCATGATCGGTGGCGCTCCTGTTACCCAGGAATTCGCTGACGAGATTGGCGCCGACGCTTACACGCCCGACGCTGGCGCTGCTGCCGAGAAGGCCGCTGAGCTCCTCGCATAACAAATACGACGAAGCGTTATCGACGGGCCGTCCGGTGAAAGCCGGGCGGCCCGTTTTTTAAGAGATTGCCAGATCGTTGGGTGCAGACCCCAGCACTCGGAATCACCCGTAAGCGATCGAAGGGGACAGCTCCTTTCGATCGCTTTTCTTATACGAGCATCTGCGACGGTTCCCGGTTGAAGCGGGCAGCGTCGAGACCGAGGCTCAACCCTAACGGGGCTTCCCGGTTTTTCGTGGAATGCTATTGGGCATTGAGCAACGTGTTGAGCGAGATGAGCAAATGGAAACGCTCATCGGCATCGTCGAAGTTCGCGTCTGTGATCTCGGCGATTTTATTCAGGTGGTTACGGAGGGTGTTGCGGTGCACGAAGAGGGCATCGGCGGTGGCGACGGCATTCCGTTCGTGTATCAGGTACGCAAGCAACGTTTTGCAATACGTCGTGTTGTGGGCGATATCGTATGAGTGGAGCACATCGGCTGCATAGCAGCTCGGCAGGGCATTGCGGCAGTGCTCGGCGAGCAAGCGGGGAAACGCGCTGTCGCACGATATAACGCGCGGTTCGAGCTGCATCGAGGATTCCGCGCTTTCGTGTACGTAGATGTTTTGCTCGTAGTTCTGCCTCAATTGGGAGAAGTCGTTGAACCGGCCGCTCAGCACGATGATCCGTCCAAGCGATTGGCTGCACTTCCACATGTGCTCCATGAGGTCGTCCAGGTCCTTCTCGGTATTGTGGAAGATTGCAATCGCCGTATCGCGGTAGGAATAGGCATGGCTCTCGAAATTGCCCATGAGCATGCCCATGGTGCGCATGTGGAGCAAGTGGTTCTCGAATTCGTTTGGCGCGAAGCGAACGGTGGCGATTCTGTAATCAGATTCCACGTTCCAATGACGGTCGGCCATGAGTTGTTGAGCGATATCGCGCTTGCTTGTCAGCAATCCGTCAAGGATGTGGAAGATGAAGTTGTCTTGAAAGCCGGCTATGTATCCCTGCTGCGCATCTCGGGAGGCCATGAGGGGGGCGATCATCGTTCCGAATTCCTCGGCAATCTCGACTTCGCAAGGCCCGAGATCGCCCCACGTGTCGATCATGAAGTAATAGCCCACGAGCTTACCTTGGTACCGAATGGGTTTTGCCAGAATGCGCATCGTGTACACTTCGGAGTCGATCAACGAGGCGTGCGGCAGGTTCGTGATGCGGTGATAGTCACCTGTGCGGTTGAGCGCATCGACGATGTGGTGAGGATACAGCCCGTCATGAAGCGACTGGTAATGCCATGTTGCGCTTATCTCGTTCATTTCGAAGTCAACGCGTGAAATCATGCGCCAGCTACCATCGGCGATATACATGGGCCTCGGCACGAACTCTGCAGTGGCATCGACGAGATCTTGGTAGGTGGCGTCGGAAATGAGCAGGCCGTTAATGCGGTCATGCCAGTTTCGATAGCGCTCGACTTCGTTAACGAGCCTGTCGAACAGCATGTCGAGGTCACATGAGTCCGATACGATGATGCGCGGGATTCCCTTGCATTGATCGGCGATCTCGCTTGCGACAACGCATCCGAACATGCCTTGCGGATCAAGCGGAGGTGAGGGCACCTCCGATTCGGAAGAAACGAAATAGAGGAATCCCGCATGGCTTGCGAAGCGCGTGGAGGCAACCCCGATCCATTGGATATTAAGCGGGGCCACGTATTCGTCGGCAATGGTCGCCCCCATGTCGAACGCGAGGACCTTTGTATAAAAATAGCGGAGGGAGAGCTTCATAAGTGCCTATCCTTTGCCGTTTAAGCTGATGAATTTGCCAGTTGAGCTTCCAAAACGAGTAGGGTGAAACGCGATGGTTGCTCGAGAAAAAACAACCCTTTTCTAGTTATAGTTTGATATCACCCCATGTATTCCGATTAAATTCTCATTGATTGTGCATCGGTGCACAATCAATTGTTCAAATTATATCATTAAATGCACTTGTGAAATGAATGTGTATTTCTTATCCTTTTGCGCAGGTGACACCAGGAGGTCAAAGTCAAAGAAAGGGGAAACAATGAGTGACGAGACCAAAAAGGTCGAGGCGCAGGAAGAACTCGCCCTGCCTCCCGACTACAAGCCGCTATCGCCAGCGCTAAGGTTCTTCTACGGCGTTGGTGACTTCGGTTTCAACATTATGAACTCTGTGGAGAACTACTACTTCGTGTTCTTCCTCACCAACTGCGCGATGCTCGACCCGGTGCTCGCCGGCGTCGTGTCGACGGTTGGTTCCGTCATCGACGCAATCGTCGGTTGGCTCTGGGGCGCGATCATCAATACGATCAAGCCTATGAAGTGGGGCCGTTACCGCTCCTTCCTGTTCATCATGCCTTGGGTCGTTCCGATCCTGTTCGCACTCGACTACGTGAAGTTCTCTGATAATCCGGTCGTCACCGCCGCGCTTATCACAGTCTTCTACGTTGCTTCGCACTGCTGCTGGGACTTCCCGTATGTTGCGAACGTCTCGATGATCGCGGTTGTGGGCCAGACGCCCGAAGACCGTGCGCATCTCGCATCGACCCGCGGCATGTGGTCGAACGCATCGAAGATTCTGTTCGCCTACATCTTCCCGCCCGTTGCCCTGCTCGGCGCGATGATTCTCGGCAACCAGAACACCGACCCTGCTGCAGCGCCGGCTAACTACGCGTTCGCGGCTTTCGTCTTCGGCTGCTGCATGGCTGCTCTGTACAACGTGCACTTCTTCATCACCAAGGGTTACGAGAAGGAGTACACCAAGGAAGAGCTCGCAAACTGGAAGTCTGCCAAGAAGGAAGACAAGACCAACAACAGCGCTGGCGACCTCGGCCGTTCCATCGCCCAGAACCCGAACGTCATCTTCCTGATGCTCGGCGACGTCGCGAAGTGGATCTTCAACTTCGTCGTCGGCGGCACTGCGGTTTACTACTTCACCTATGTCGCGTTCGATCCGGCCATGCTTGCCAACTACATCTTCGCGACCAACGTCGGTACCGTCGTGGGCGCCTACCTCGGCGGTCCTGTCGCCAAGGCGCTCAAGGGCTCGAAGAAGGCAGTTATCGCGGCCTTTATCGTCATGATCGCGATGCTGCTCATCGCGCGTGTCAGCTACCAGCAGATGATGGTCGTCGTGGTCTGCATGACCATCGCTCAGGCTGGTTACGGCCTCATCTACGCAGTCATCCCCGCGATGTACGGCGACTGCGTCGTCTACTCCGAGTGGAAGACCGGGAAGAACTCCGCTGGTTGGATTTCCGGCCTGCAGGTTCTGCCCCTCAAGATCGGCTTCTTCGCACGTGGCGTCGTCATCCCCTCCATCCTTGCCGCTGCTGGCTTCGTCGCTGGCATGACCGCCGACCAGTCCACGCCTGCGCTGCAGGAGGGCATCGTTAACGGCTGGTTCGTGCTTCCCGCAATCCTGTGCGTCATCTCCATGCTGATCCTCATTTTCGGTTACAGGATCAACAATGACGTTCTGGCTCAGGCTCAGAAGGAAATTGCTGAGCGCCAGGCAACCGAGAAGGATGCTCAGTAGCATCTGATTGACGGTGCACGGCCCGTTTAGCGGGCTGTGCACCATTTCGCCTAACCGCATGCTATAGTATTAGGGCTTGCACGACTTTACTCGACTTGGACAAAGCAGGTAATGGAAGGTGCGCACATGGCAGGAATAATGGACGCGTTCGCGCAGGCGCGAGCGAGCCGGCAGAAGAAGTCGCCGCTTGAGGTCGGCCTTAGGACCGGCATCCTCATCGTGGCGATCGTCATCTGCGTCCTGTTGATCAGGACCTTCAAGCCAGACCAGCTTCTCATCCTGCTGTTCCCCATCTTGATTATCGGGATTCTATTCACCGTGCACACGGTCAGGAGTAATCCCAAGAACAAGGCGGACGTTCAGGACGAGCACGAGACATGCATGCCCATCCTGGAGAGCTATCGGCAGAAGAAGGACGTCAAGCGATTGATGCGCGATTTCGACGAGTGGTGGGAAGGTGACCACAGCAACTACACGCGCATGCACTTCGCCGAGAAGATCATTGACATCCTTCAGGACAACAAGAGGTACGAGAAAGCGCTCAAGGTGCTGTACCAAGTTGCCGAACTTCCTCTCAAGGGACGCGACCATTACGACTTCGACAACTACCTCAGGAAGATCGAACCTATCCTGAAGGAGGGGCTCGAGAACCAGCGCAAGACGCAGGGCAAGTAGGTTGCAAATCCCCGCTGCAAGAAAAGCATGTATATAGGCTGCACCGAGTCCGTCCGCGTGAAGGGCGTGGCGAGGCGCTTTATGAAAGAGCTTCACAAGAAAGGATTGTAAATGAGCGATTACAAGCTCACTCCGCGTGAGAACCTCATCGAGGTCATGAAGGGCGGCAAGCCCGAGCGCTTCGTCCAGCAGTACGAGGCCTTCAACATCCCGTTCAGGAACCTCGCCAGCTACCGCTGGCGCAACAATCCCAAGCCCGGCGAGATCAACAAGGTCAACAACTGGGGCGTCACCGTGTCGTGGGCCGAGGGCCAGCCCGGCGCCTTCCCCGTGCACACCCCCGAACTGATAGTGTGCAAGGACATCGAGGAGTGGCAGGACTACGTCACCGCTCCCGATCCCTACAGCATCCCCGAAGCCGAGTGGGAAAAAGACCAGGAAGCTTGGGATAAGATCGACCGCAAGGAACAGTTCGCCATGGCGTTCGTGGCTCCCGGCGTGTTCGAGAACGCGCACTACCTGTGCGAGATTTCCAACGTCCTGTTGGCTTTCTACGAATGCCCCGACGAGCTCAAGGAACTCATCAAGTACCTCACCGAGTGGGAGCTGAAGCTGGCCGAGGTCATCTGCGACCACCTGCATCCCGACGGAGTCTTCCATCACGACGACTGGGGTACCCAGATTTCCACGTTCGTGGCGCCCGACATGTTCGCCGAGTTCTTCGAGGACTCCTATAAGGAGATCTACGGTTATTGGAAGAGCCGTGGCGCCGAGCTCGTCGCACATCACTCCGACTCCTACGGCGAGACCATCGTGCCGACCATGATCGAGATGGGCATCGACGTGTGGCAGGGTGTCATGAACACCAACAACATCCCCGAGTGCATCGAGAAGTACGGCAAGGATATCACCTTCATGGGCGGCATCGACTCCGCATCGGTCGACCATCCGGGCTGGGAGCGTGAAGAGATCGTCGAGCAGGTCAAGCGCACCTGCGACGAGAACGGCCCCCTGTACTTCATCCCGTGCCTGTCTCAGGGCCTTCCCATCTCCACCTTCCCGGGTGTCTACGACGCCACGAGCGAGGAGATCGAGAAGTATTCGAAGATCTACTGGGCCGAGCATAACCTGTAGAAAACAGAGGGGCTCCTCCTTGCTCCTCCCGTTCTATTTGAAGCGAAAGGCCGCCCTTCTCCAAGGCGGCCTTTCGCATTTACGCCGAACCGCCCTCGATTCCCGATTAGGACTGCCGGCTTGCCGTATTGGATCCTGAGACCAGAAGGAACGTGCCATGAGCGAAGAACTGTACGAGCCTTTGCCCGATGTAGACGCATATTTGAGAAGGATTGGCATAACGCAGGTCAAAGAGCCTTCTTTGGAGTTCCTCGACGAGCTCATCGTCGCACATCAGAGCCACGTGCCATTCGACAACCTCGATATATGCGAACGGAGCCTCGTGCCCTCCCTGGGCGTCGGAGACTTGTTTGACAAGATCGTGACGCGTAGGCGCGGTGGCTATTGCTTTGAGCTGAACGGCCTGTTCTGCTCGCTGCTGAAGGCGCTTGGCTTTTCGGCGCGTCCCTGCATGGCCCGCGTGTTGCTGCGTCCCGTACCGCATCCCCTCATCTCGCACCGCGCCAACATCGTTGCCATTAACGGCAAGCGCTACTATGCCGATGTCGGTTTCGGCGGTCCCCAGCCTGCGTTCGCGCCTCTTATCGAGGATGGCGCCATGCGTGCCGAGGGTGGTCAGACGTTCACGATGCACCGCGCAGGACACAGCTGGTGGGAGCTCGGGTATCGGGGCACGAAAGAGGAGGAGCGCATCGTGCTCCGCATATGCGCTATGGCCGTGGGCGAGGAGGATTTCGTGCCGTTGTCGTTCTTCCAGGCTGCAAATCCCCAATCGGTGTTCAAACAGAACCGCATGGTCAACGTGAAGACCGCTAACGGCGCCTTGAACCTCCGAAACAACACCTAGACCGTGTTCGCGGATGGGGAGGCGACGATTACCGAAATCGAGGACGAGGACGAAATCACGCGGCTTCTTCTCGAGGAGTACGGCATCGTCAAGGATTGGTAGGAGTTGTTTGCCCTGAGGCTCAGATCCCGTCTGAGTCGTTGGGAAGCGCCTCGTCGCCCTTGCGCATGACATCGGCCCCGGTAAGGCCCAGGTTGTCCAAGAAATTATTGAAGACGGGTTGCTCGCGGACGGGTCGCGTGTCAGCTGTTCGCGCCATGCCGCCATACGCGTTCAGGGGAGTCCTGCGCGTTTTGCGCGGCAGTATTTCGGTGACGGTCAACTCGTACGTGAGGTCCTTGCCGGATAGCCGGTGATTGAAGTCCAGGTACGCGTACGTATCGTCGACGCGCAGAACCTTTGCAGGAACCTTCTGCCCGACGGGGCCGAAGAAATTGATGATCTGTCCCACGGGCAGAGCCTCGGCGTTGGGGATGTAGCGCAGCTCGCGCTGTTGCACGTTGCGCTCGTCCCATTCTCCGTAAGCATCGGAAGCTGGAATGGTGACGGTGCGGGTTTCCCCTACGTCCATCGTCTGCACTACTTTATCGAGCCCCTTGATGACTTGCCCGCAATCGGTCATGAATTCCAAAGGCCCGTTCATCTCGCTGCTGTCGAACACGGTTCCATCGTCGAGCTTTCCGACAAATGAAACGCGCACGTTAACGTTTGGTCCTATCATGTGCGTGCAACCCCCAATCAGCGTGCCGTGCTCGGGCATCTTGTGCAAGAGGCCGTGGCTGTCATTGGGGACAGGATAGCATAGCTCCAAAAGCTGCCGAAGAGCGTCGACGATGTCAAGCTGCCAACAATTGGGGCTTGTTTTTGTAGGATGTTACTAGTTTGCAGGTTCTTGTTTCGTGGACATAATGGAATGTGATAGCAGCTGCTTGCAAGGAGGCCCTTATGGATGTGAGAGTCGAGAAACGTTTTGATACCGCTGAAGAGCTCGTGCTGGATGTAGAGGTCAAGAAGCAGGCGGTTGACGTGTTCTTACAGCAGGGCTACGAGATCATCGCCGCCCAACGCGGCGTGCAAACGGCAGCGGGGGAGACGCTGAAGGAAGCATGCGAACGCGTTCTGTCGCCAAAGACCGTGGCAGAGTTATTGACGAACGTGGTCATGAACATGTCGTATCCGTTCGCCCGCTCGGAAGCTGATGACGTCGTGACGGTCGGGTCGCCCTTGTTCACGTTCCATGGCGATCTTGTAAGCGGAGAGCCGTTCCACTATACGGCGCGGTGGGCGAAACTGCCGCAGGCCGAATTGTCGTCGTACGATCCGGTTCATATCGTGGCTCCAGCTCGGCAATCATCTGATGAGATGGTGGATGCGCAGCTGGCACGTTTGTTGGAAGCCCAGGCGCGCTATGAGGCGTGCGGGGAGGCGAGGCCAATCGAAATGGGGGATGCGCTCTCGCTGGCTTTGCACGTGACCCTTCAAGGTGATGAGGTGGAAGGGCTGTGCTTTGACGAGCGGACGTATACAACGGGCATTGGCACCATGCCGGAAGATTTCGAACGCAATATCATCGGCATGGCTCCCGGCGAGGAGAAGGTATTTGATTTCGAGGGCATTGCCGATTTCGACGCCGACGACAACCCCATCATGAAAACGTATCACGCTGTCGCCAAGGTCAAATCGCTGCTTCGCAAGGTTACGCCCACGCTGTCCGATGAATGGGTTGCGGCTAACGTATCAGCATGCGAGACTGTAGACGAATTGAAATCGCTGATTCGCAAGCAGGTCGACGTCCAGCTCGAAGACGAGTATCGCCACTATTTGAATTACATCGCCGCCTCAGAGTTGGCGAAGCGTTTCAGCGGGCCAATCCCCGACGTGGCTTACGAGGCAATGCGAGACGAAATCCAAGCGCAATTCGATCGGGAAGCAGCCGAGTTGGGTTTGACTCGCGAGGAATATATGCGCGAGCAAGGTGCAAACGAGCAACAATACTCCGTTCGCATGATCCTGCAGGTTCGCGAGCGCCTGGCGCAGAGCATAGCGCTCGATGCGCTGGCCCGGCACTTGGGCCTCGAGGTGGGGGAGGCGGACCTCGACGAGTTTTTCAAGGCGTCGGCCCCTATGGGAGCTGCTGCCGAGATGCGCCGTAAAATGGAGGATTCTGGCAGGATGTACTTGGCATACGAGGGCGCGCGCCGATTGAAGGCGAACGACTACCTCGTCGCGCATGCTCTAGTGGCAGAAGAATAGAATGGCCAGTTGCCGTTCGAGAGCGTCGGTAACGGGAAAGAGGCCGTTCGATACGTGGAGGCGCTGAATTGCCCCGACGATGAAGCAGCCGCGCATGGGCGCGGCTGCTTTTTGCAATGGTGAGGCGCCTGCCAGGTTCGCTGACAGGCGTAAAGGGCTTACGAATTGCCGCCAGGCTGTCCTGGAGCGCTTGGCATGCCGGGGGCGCTTGGCATGCCGGGGGCGCTTGGCCTACCAGGAGCACTGGGCATCCCGGGCGCGCTGGGCATGCCTGGAGCGCTTGGCATGCCGGGGGCGCTTGGCATGCCGGGGGCGCTGGGCATTCCAGGTGCACTGGCCATGCCCGGCAGGGTAACGTCTTCAACCGACAGCCCGCACTTCACGCACTTGGTTGCATCGGGATCGTTGAGCGTCCCGCACTGTGGGCATTTTATCGGCAGTGATATTCCTGATGGTCTAAAGCACATGATTTCCTCCAAGATGATCTAAATCGGTCCCTCTGCTCCGATGAAAGCATTGTATGGGATGAAGATTTGCAAGTGAGTACCGACTTTCTCCAAATAAGAACTGGATTATTTGGAAGCTTTTCCATGAAAAGAATTGCGGGAGGCAATTATGCTTTCTCATGTATCGTGAGGCAAAGTATGGCGTCAAGACGTCAAGCTGAGGAAAGGGGCATTCATGGCAAGGCTCGAAGGTAAGTGTGCAGTCATCACGGGGGCGACGTCTGGTCTAGGCGAGGCATCTGCGATAATGTTCGCCAAAGAAGGCGCGCAGGTCGTTTGCACGGGTCGCAACCAAGAGAAGGGCGATGCGCTGGTTGCCAAGATCACCGAAGCCGGAGGCACTGCCTATTTCATCGCCGGCGACATGCGGAAGAAGGAGGACGTACAGGCCTTGCACGATTTCGCCATCGAGAAGATGGGCAAGGTCAACGTGCTGCTGAATAGCGCTGGCGTGCTCGTTCACAAGCCCTTCCTCGAGCAGAACGACGATGATTTCAACTTTGTCATGGAAACCAACCTACGTGCCTATATCTGGACGATGCAGGCTTTCATTCCCGATATGGAGGCCATCGGCGGAGGCAGCATCATCAACATCGCTTCCATCTCCGCGTTCTGGCCCGAGCTCTACTCGTACTTCTACGGTTGCACGAAGGCCGCAGTCGCCAATCTGTCCAAGAACGTGGCGTGCGAATATGCCAAGAAGGGCATTCGCATCAACGTTATCGAGCCCGGTCCTGTGCTCACGGCTATGACGCCGGCGGAGGTTGCTGCCCATCCTGAGGATTTTGCAGCTGGGATTTGTCCTCTTGGGCGTATCGGCGTTCCGGATGACATCGCCTATGCGGCAACCTACCTTGCCTCTGACGAGTCGTCTTGGGTTACGGCTTCGGAGTTCGTCATCGACGGCGGCGTGCACATCAGCAACGTCGCGCTTGATGCGTAGTAGAGGTTTTGGCGCGGAAAACGCTGGCATACGTTGCAGTTGCTCCGGTAGTTGGGATTAAGCTGCAAGAAGGCTGCCCAGTGTTTTCACAATACTAAATGCAGTGGTGGCGGCGCGCTTTGGCGGGCCGCCACTTTGGATGGAAAGGCATGTCGATGGCCAAGCAGGGGTCGAGTTTCAAATGGGTCGTCCTGTTCCTCATGGTGTTCGGAACAGCGATGCTGAATTTCTCGAATTTGGTGTTCTCGGCGCGCTCTGTCGACGTCATGGTTCAGTTCAACATGGATCAAGCCCAGCTGACCGCCATTTCTGGAATCGGCGTGCTGCCCGGTGCCTTGTTCAGCATCTTCTTGGGCAATTTCTTCGACAAAAAAGGGCCTAAGTCGATTCGCTACATCGGCGCGGTGCTGTTGTTCTTGGCAGCGGCATGTCAGATTTGGCGCGTATTTGCCAGCAGCTACATCGAGCTGTTCATCATCACGTTCTTGGCTGGCACGTTCTTCCTTCCGACCCAGGTTCTGCCCGCGAAAATGCTCGGTGCGTGGTTCGATCGCTCTGAAATGGGCACGGCAATGGGTATTTTCGGGGCTGCTGCCGGTATCGGCATTACGGCTGCGTTTGCTGTAGCGGGTCTCTTCTCGACGACAACCGCCGCGCTCGCGTTCTGTGCAGGCGGCTACGTGCTCGTGGCCGTGTTGTGGCTGTTTACGGCCATCATGCCCGAACAAACGCAGGCGCCACGGGAAGGTGATGGCCAGGGTGCCGTGCCGGTTGTAGGCGAAGGCGCGCCCCAGGTGAGCGTCGGCGCGGTTCTGAAGAGCAAGAACATGTGGCTCGTCATGATTTGCGGAGGGTTGGCCGCAGGTGCGCCGCTTCTGTATAACAGCTACGTGATGAACGTGTTCATCGGCAAGGGCATGGACCCTGCGCTTACGAGCCTCATCGGCGTCGTGTTCAACATCTGCTTGGTCATCGGCGCCATCGTGACCGGCTTCATCGTATCGAAGGCGGGGCGTTACAACCGGGTGTATACGGTCTTTCCAATCGTGTCCGGCGTGGCGCTCCTGGCTCAGTACCTTTTGCCCGTCGGTCCCCAGACCTTCGTGCTTGCGGCAATCGCGGCGCTGTTCGGTGCCTGCACGGTGTCGGTGAACATGGCGCGTATCTCGCTTGTACCGCTGACGGGGGACTTCGGTTCCGAAAACATCGGCATTGCCGGAGGCATGAACAACACGGCTATGGGCCTGTGCATGTTCGTGCTTCCCACTATTGCGGCCGTGGCGCTTGGCGACAATTACTTTGGCGTGTTCATCACGTTGCTCGTGTTCTTCGCCGTTATGGCGCTGTGCGGTGGAATTCTGCTACCCGAGCTTGGCGAAAAGGGCGAATTGGCCCGCCGCGCCCGCGGTGAGTAGCCGAATCGTCGTTACGAGAGGGCTGGGGAAGTTCTAGCATGCATCAGCAATAGGCCAAGTCCCTTTTACATCCCAGCCTTCTTGCCGCCCCTCCCTGTTCGCAATTGTCCAATTCGCCAATCCTCCTGTTTTCGAGCCGTTTATTGTACGGCCTGTCAATGGAATCGCCAGCGCGCCCTTCCTACAATCGCTTACAAGAGGGAGGCTGGGGAGAAGTGCCTCCGATTGAAGTACGAGTGATCGAGAGAGGAAAGGGGACGGCATGAGCGACGAGAAGATCGATGCCATCGAGACCGAAGAAGTCCTGTCAGATGGTAAGACCGCAAATCTTGCCGGTGCCGAGCTGGCAGCCGATGAGGAGCAAATTGGCCAGCGCATCCGCGAGAAGGGCATCGCCTACGGCATGCCCTACAACAACACCTACAACATGGATTTGTACCCCGACAAAGTCCAGTGGAAGGAAGGCGATCTCACCGCCACCCGCACCACGATGTGGTCGGGCCCTGGCTGCCACTCCGGTTGCCAGATCATCTTCTACACCGACGAGGATGGCAAGCTCGTCAAGACCGAGGGCGATCCCAATTCACCCATGACGGCAGGCCGCCTGTGCATGCGCTGCCTGGAACTCCCCCAGATGACGAACAACGAGCGTCGCCTGAAGTGGCCGGTCAAGCGCGTCGGCGAGCGCGGCGAGGGCAAGTGGCAGCGCATCAGCTGGGACGAGGCCTACGACATCATCGTCGAGAAGGTCAAGGATATCCAGGAAAACTTCGGCCCCGAGTGCATCGTTTCCATGATCGGCACGGGCCGCAACGTCTCCCAGGCCATCGCTCACAACCAGTATGCCAACTTCGGCGGTGCCGACCTCACGCTGTGCTTCCTGTCCGGCGACTCCTGCATGCTGCCGCGCACGGCCCTGTGCTACGTCATCATGGGCAACCAGTGGGTGGCTGACTTCAGCCAGTTCCGCGCCAAGCGCTACGAGGACGATCCTGAGTTCGTCAACCCCGAAGTTGCGATCATCTGGGGCACGAACCCGATGATCAACAACGCCGACGCGTTCCTCGGCCACTGGATCATCGAATCCATGAAGCGCGGCACGAAGCTCATCACGGTCGACCCGCAGCTCACCTGGATCGCCTCCCGCTCCGACATGTGGCTGCGCCTGCGCCCCGGCACCGATGCGGCGCTCGCCCTGGGCATGATGAACGTCATCATCAACGAGGGCCTCTACGACGCGCAGTTCGTCGATTACTGGACCTACGGATTCCCGCAGCTCGCCGAGCGTGTCCAGGAGTATTCGCCCTCCAAGGTCGCCGAGATCACCTGGGTTCCCGAGGAGCAGATCATCGAGGCCGCCCGCATGTACGCCAAGGCAAAGCCGGCCACCGTGCAGTGGGGCCTGTCCGTCGACATGGCGAAGATCGGCGTCATCACGGCACATGCCATCGCCTGCCTCGTCGGCATCACCGGCAACATCGACGTCCCGGGCGGCAACGTCCTCATCGACCAGGCCGCCGGTCTGGAGTTCGGCTACAACTCCGGCATCTGGGAGCTCGAGGGCACGCCGTATGTGGCCAACCGCCTCGGCGTGGACCGCTATCCGCTGAAGAAGTACGGCTTCACCGCCTCCTCTCAGGCCGACTCCATCCTGCAGGCCATCGAGACCGAGCAGCCGCATCCGGTGAAGATGCTCTGGATCGAGTCCGCCAACCCCATCGCCAACATGGGCCAGGACGCCCCGCGTCTGTACCGCGCTCTCAAGACCATCGATTTCGTCGTCGTGGAAGACCTGTTCATCACCCCGACGTGCGTCGCTTTCGCCGACCTGGTGCTGCCTTGCGCCATGTCGCACGAGCGTGACTGCATCCGCGTGTGGTTCGATCCGCTGCGCACGCTGACCAAGTGCGGCAGCTACGAAGAGTGCAAGTCCGACGAGGAGATCATGATCGGCCTCGGTCACAAGATCGCTCCCGAGAAGTGGCCCGAGTACGTCGTTGACGACCGCTCCTACATGAATTGGCGTCTCGAGCGCGACGGCGTTCTGGACAACGACGGCACGCAGATGACGATGGAACGCGTCGAAGAGAAATATGCCGGCATGTGGTATCACAAGTTCAACTATCGCAAGTTCGAGCTTGGACGCCTGCGTCCCGACGGAATGCCCGGCTTCATGACGCCGACTGGCCGCTACGAGCTGTACTGCACGCTGTTCGCGAGCTTCGGCGACGATCCGCTGCCCTACTACGAAGAGCCGCCCACATCGCCGTATCGCACTCCCGAGCTCGTCGAGAAGTATCCGTTCGTGCTCACCACCGGCAAGCGCTCCTTCGAGTTCTTCCATTCCGAATGGCGCCAGCCCGAGACCATCTCGCGTCAGCTGCATCCCGACCCCATGTTCGACATCCATCCCGATGCTGCAGCCAAGTACGGCATCATCGATGGCGACTGGGTCTGGATCGAGAACCAGATGGGCCGCATGAAGCAGCGCGCCCGCCTGAATCCGACGCTCGACCCGCGCGTCATCTCCACCGAGCATGGCTGGTGGTTCCCCGAGCGCGCTCCCGAAGAGCCGAGCCTGTTCGGCGTGTTCGATTGCAATCCGAACAACCTCATCCCGCAGTGCGAGAACGGCACCAACGGATACGGCGCTCCGATCAAGTGCTCGATGGCGACCGTCTACAAAGTCACGCCTGAGAACGACACGCCCGAGGACCAGCCCACTTACCAGGTCTGCACGACCGGTTACACGCATGGTCCGACGCACCTGTCTGACAAGCCGAGCTTCTACGACGGCTGGACGCCCGACTACGAGCCCGAGGGCTTCTTCGACATCGAAGAGTACTGGGCGACGCACGAGCACGAGGAATACGTCCCGCTGCACAAGCGTGAGCAGGCGTAAGTGACCCGAGGGAAGAGAGAGGAAAGATATCATGACTAGGTACGGTCTGTTCATCGACTACGAGTACTGCTCGGGTTGCAAGGTTTGCGTGACTGCCTGCAAGATGGAGCACGGCTTCGAACCGAACGACTTCGGCATCGTCCTTCTGCAGGACGGTCCGCGCGAGTGCTCTGACGGCAAGTGGGAGTACAACTACCTGCCCATGCCCACCCACCTGTGCGACCTGTGCGCAGCGCGCGTGGATGCGGGCAAGCTTCCCAACTGCGTGCACCACTGCCAGAACGGCGCCATGGTCTACGGGCCGGTGGAAGAGCTCGCCGCCAAGGCCGAAGCGGCCAACAAGTCCGACATCGCCATCTTCGTGCGCTAAACGCCGACGATAGGCTGAGTTCGTAGGGAGGGCCTTTTGGGCCCTCCCTTTTATCCAAGGTTTTCTCGAAGGGCTTGCTTCCGCGCTTTGAGGCAGGGTAAGCTCTCCGAGGGGATCTTGTTCGGTGGAAGGAACGCGCTGCCATGCCAACCTGCGGATATGCATGCATCAATTGCGGACGCTGCAAGGGGCGTTTGCCCAAGCCCATCTTGGTGCCGCTGTGTCCTGCATGCGGTCATGATAATCCGTTCGGGAGCGAGGTATGCGAAAAGTGCGGTGGTTCGCTCGAGCTGCGTCCGGGAGTTACCAATTTGGTGGGTAACCGCATATCGGATGCCGCGGATGCGCATTAGAAACCACCGGCGTTTCCCTTGGCGCTTGCGCGCTTTCATACAATCACCGTGAAACCAAAGAGCAATTGCAATTTCTCCTGTCTGGCTGAGTGAGGAGCGACTATATGGAGAATCGTTCGTGGCAGGCCGTACTCGTCGTCGTGTGCGTGGTCGTGCTCATATTCGTTCCCAATTTTGCGCAGTATCAGCTTTCGCCCATATCGTTTCGCATCATGGACGAGTTCGGCATGAACGCCGTGCAGTTTTCGGCTCTGTTTTCGGCTGCCATGATTACCGGTATGGTCGTCAGTCCCGTTGCAGGACTGCTCTGCGATAAGTTCGGTGCGAGAATGACGATCGGCATCGGCGCGCTCATTACGCTTGCTGCGCTTGTGATCAGGGTGTTTGCTCAAGATTACCTCACGGTGTTCCTCTGCATGGTGTTTGCCGGGGTCACTGCGACGTTCCTCAATTCCAACATGCCGAAAATCATGGGAAACTGGTTTTCGGGAAAGAACGTCGGCATTGCCGTTGGCGTGGGAATCTCGGGGTCGACGCTTTCGATGGCGGTGGGCATGTCCACTGGCATGCTGTTTTCCTCGACGAGGTCGATGTTCGCCTTCACAGCCGTCGTTGCGGCAGTTGCCACTGCATTGTGGTGGGTCGGCTTTCGGGAATCGCCCAAAGACGCGTCTTCGTCCCCGAAGCGCGACGAGCCAAAGCCCCCGCCTCTGCTGGAATGCTTGAAAACAGCTGTGAAAAGCCGAAATATCTGGATTATCGGTTTGGGCCTTGCCATGAACATGGCGGCGGTCATGAGCATCATGACGTTCATGCCCCAGGCGCTCGTCTCCGTCAGAGGCCTAGACGAAGGGGCAGCTGGAGCCATAACCTCCATCGTGACGATTGGCAACCTCGTCGGATCCATCGCCATTCCCATCATCGTGGCGCGATTCCGCGATTCCCGTAAGGCGCTCGCTGCGGCTTCGGTGCTTGCAGGGGTCGGCACGGCGTTTGCCTGGCAGTTGCCCGACGGCATCGTCATGTACGCGGCGCTCTTCCTGACCGGATGCTGCGTGAGCGGCATTATGCCCGCCCTGCTCTCGTTCGTGGTCCAATTGCCTGAAATCGGCCAGAAATACGCGGGCAGCGCGGGCGGCGTTGCGGCGAGCATGCAGCTTGCAGGCGCCGTCATCGTGCCCACCTACATCCTGACTCCGCTGTTCGGCGGAAACTTCATCGCGTTCTACGCTGCGGCTGGTGCGCTGTGCCTGGTGATGGCGGCCTGCTGTCTGCTCCTGCCCAAATTCGGCGAAAATGAATAGCGGGGAGGGTGAACCCTCCCCGCTGCGAAATGCGATTTCCTGTAAAACCTAGAACAGGATCTGCAGTTCGTCGCGTGCAGCCTGGATGTCCTCGATGCTGTGGCCGAAAGTCTTGGCGTTGTACGCGTCGACGGCCTTGATGAGCTCCATGTAGGTGCCCGGGTACACGCTGCCGGGACCGCCCTGCGTGATGGAGGGGATGTACTGATGCGGTTCCATGCCCTCTAGCGCCGAGAGCGCTGCTTTCTCGCAGTCCTCGACGGTCCAGCCGTCGAAGTCGACCTGCTTGTTGTCGATGTTACCCATAAAGGTGATCGGCTGGCCCTTGTACTTTTCGACGAGGGCGGGGACATCGTTGGAGCGCATGCAGCCCTGCCAGATGTCGATGCCCATCTCCAGCATGTAGTCGATGAGGTTGGCGCAATACGAGTCGGAGTGGTGCACGATGACCTCGACACCGTGCTCGTGGTAGTACTGGTAGATCTGCTTGTAGTGCTCGGTGAAGTACTCGTCGAACATCTCGGGGCGCAGGAAGGAGTTCTGCTCGCTTCCCCAGTCGTCGTGGTGCAGGATGGCGTCGGGATGCAGATGGCTGCACAGCTGCTCGGCGACCTGAAGTTCCCACTCGGTCAGGTACTTCAGCATATCGGCCATCTCGTCTTCGTTGGTCATGTAAGCCATGAGCGCCTCGGTGATGCCCATGAAGGCGTGAACCTGCTCGAACAGGCCGGGTGCCACGAAGCAGGCCTTGAAGGCCTTGTCGCCGTCGATGGCGTCCATCATGCCCTGGCTGACCTCCCACAGCGCATCCGGGTAATCGGTCGGCGGTGCTTTGAGGATTTCCTTCCAATCCTCGATGTCGTCGATGAGGACCTTGTCGGGGGTGTCGAGCGGGAAGGGGCCCGGTGTTCCCTCGGGATAGCTGTAAGTGACGCCCCAGGAATTCACGACGTCGAGCTGACCGTACGTGGGCATGGGGTTGCCAAGGATGTTGGGCCCGAAAGCGACTTTCATGAACTCGTAGGAGTTGACGAAACGATCGGGGTGTCCATCAGGCTTCAGGGTCTCTCGGAGGTTTTCTTTTGCTGTGAGCATCTTGTTCCTTCCCTCTCTGTTGGCGCGCTATCGAACGATGACTACGATAGCGAGATTGTACGGAAGAGCCATGTGGCAGCGCGATGTGTATTCCTACAAGATAAGAGCCTGTTTTTGGCGCAATCGCCAGCGCTCATAAGCTTTTTTTAACCCGTGCCCATAAGAAGCATCAGGGTCGTTTTCGGCATCCGCGCAAAAGAGAAGCCCCCGCGCAGGGCGGGGGCTTGGGGTGCTCGATCTTGAAGCTTCAGGCTTGACAGATGAATCGCTATTCACCCTTGGCAGCAGCTTCGGCCTTGTCCTTGAGCATATCCTCGACGTTGCAGCGCAAGTTCGGGAACAGGTACATGATGAAGCCGGAGACGATGCAGCAGATGAGCAGGCCGACGAAGATCGCCTGGTAGTAACCGGCAGGCGAGACGCCGTTGACAGCCGGATACATCATGCCGCAGATGGGGGCCACGATGTAGGACGAAACCAGGAACATGCCGGCGTTCTGGAGCACGGACTGGAAGCCGCCGACGGCGCCCAGGTACTTCGGCTCGACATCCGGGAGCAGAGCGGGAAGCGTCTTGACCATGGCCATCATCGGGGCGAAGAAGATGGCGCCCAGGGCGAACATGGCAGCAGGGCCGAGACCGCCCATGTACGGGATGAACATGGCGGCAGCGTAGAAAGCGCCGGAACCGATGAGCATGACCCAGAAGATCGGGCGGGAATGCTTGAAGCGGGCGACGAATGCCGGCAGGACGATGCAGCCGATGCAGACGACGACGGTGTTTACCGTGGAGATGTTCGCGGCGGTGGTGGCGTCGGCGCCGTACACGGTCTGGATGGCAGCGACCATGAAAGAGGTGCCGATGACGGTAGCGCCCATGAAGACGAAGGCGAACAGGCTGATGCCCCAGACGCTCTTCTTCTTGAGGGCGTAGCCCATATGCTGCATGATCGGCTCTTCGACGGCGATTCCATCGGGATGCTCACGGTAGAGTAGGAACCAGCATACGATGGAGACGACGAACAGGATGGCGGAAATCCACCAGCAGGTCTGCACGCCCGCAGCGCCTTCTGCCAGGCCCATCGGGATGCCTTCGGGGCTGAACATAACATCGCCCGCGGTCAGGCGAGCGCCGACCTGAAGCGCGATGGCAGCGCCGAGCGAAGCGCCGCAGACGTATACGCCGAACGCGACGTTGGCGGATTTGCCCGGGAACCACGCGCGGATGACCTTGGCGCTGTTGGCGTTAAGGGCGGCTGTGGCAACGCCCATGACCAACGAAGCCAGGAAGCACATGATGAAGCTCGTGCCCGACAGGGCGCGCCAAACAACGCCGATGAGCGCGATGATGTAGCTGACGACCATGACCTTCGACACGCCGATGCGGTCGGCCAGGGTGCCCAGGAAAATGCCGAAGACGATGCCGGCGAAGTACGGTACCGACATGATCATGCTGAACAGCGTGCCGTCGATGCCGTAGCGCATCATGACGGCCAGGGCTGCACCGCCCGGCACGATGAACGAGAACTGCAGCGTGACCAGGCACAGGAACAACGCTGCCAAGATCGCCCATCGTCTTGGATAGAGTTTCTCCTCCATTTACAACCTCCTCCTTTTATACGTATGCAGTTGCGCGGATACGCGGGCCCTATCCGCGCATCGCGGGACAACCTTGTATTGAAGCCTGATCTGTGCACCCCACACAGATGAAGCCCCAATACACACCCTTGCAATTATCACGATTTAGAAGGGGTCGTTCCTATGGGCAACCCTACAGGGAAATCCCGAAGAATTAACAAAAATGACAATGGCGTTGTGACGCATCACGACCTTGCGGCAAACACGGAAGCGGCGTTTGCTGAAGGTTGCCTCAAGTGGTCCATGAGGATGAGCGAAGCACCAAGGTACGTACGCTCTTCCAAGCTGTCAAGGTTCAACCCAGTCAGCTCGACTACGCGTTCGAGGCGGTTTATGAGGGTCGATCGGGCAACAAACAGCCTCTGAGCGGCAAGGGTGGCATTGTAACGGCAGCTCATGAACGCTGCCAGCGTATCGAGAAGGCTCGTTCCGTGCGCTTCGTCGTAGCGTTCGAGCTTGACGATGGCCTCATGACAGATGCGCTCGGGGCTGACATTGGAGCAGCCGTGCCGCAAAAGCCAATCCAGCGCATAGTCATCGAACCGATAGTACCAGCTGAAGGGATCCGTTTCCTCACCTTGCTCAAGTGCTGCATCGGCTTGGACGCGTGCTGTCGGCAGCTGATTCATATCGTAAAACGGTCTGCTTGCCCCGGCTTTTACCAGTTTATCGCGTAATATGGCGGGAATCTTCGCCATGAATTCCCGTGCCGTTGCCGAAAGGGGCCCCTCTTCGGAAAGGGCGGCGCCGACGTTCACGAGCGCATAGAGGTTGCCGTCGTCTTCTGCGCAGTATGCGTGTGGCAGCGAGCGCTCGAAGCGTTGCGCGAAATAGCTCAAGGCTTCGGATCCTTCATTCGTGAAGCTTCGCTCGATGCGCATGATCATGTAGCTGTCGTGTATATCGTTTCCTTCTCCAATAAGCAGGCTGGTAAGCAGGGGCGTGTTTTCCAACGCACCCCTGAGCACGGTTTTCAACGCAGCGCGGATGCGCGTGGGGCGGGCGGTTAGGGGATCGAGCGAGCCGATATGCGCGTACATGCCCTCCACGAAGGGAGCCAGGTAATTGAGCAGGAAGCGAACGTAACGGGCGCTTACCGATTCGCCGCGGTGCTTCATGGCGAGCATGCCCACAAGGTTGTCCTCGTGAAAAATGTTCCTGAAGAAAACGTTATCGGTTCCCGGCATGGAGAAGACCCTGCGTCTCGTGCGCATGTACCGGTACTTTTGCGATGCCATGAACAGGTCGATGGCGCTCTCCTCGAGAACGGCGGAGTCAAAGGTGTCGCCGCCCTTCTTGCGCCGCGGGTCTATGACGGCATCTCCACCTTCGTCTGAAGTCCTGGAATAGCAAACGGTGCGGTACTGATCGTCTATAAGCACGCAGGCTGGCCCCATTGCCTGCGCGCAGGCATCCAGGAGGGGCTGGTAGCCGGCGTAGGTATCGACATAGGCGCGAAGCTGGGCTTCAAGCCGTTCGTTTGCCACGAACACGGACTGCATGCGATTGTACAGGTGCTGAAACGAGACGGCGTCATGCACCCGGATTACGCACAGCCCTTTTTCCTCGGCTTCTCGGGCCAGCTTGTCGTCGAGGCATACGCAGAGTACCTGGTTCATGTGTTCATGGTAGCGGGGCCGCTCATGACCTGACAGCAGCACAACATGACCACTCATGTCGATCGTCTCGTCGTAGAGCACGGGGTAGTCAACCATCAGCGACCGCAAAGGCGTACTGCAGGTAACATCTTCGAATTCCCGTTTCAACTGATAGAGCACTGCATTGCCGTCTAGTTTCATGGCGAATGTCCTCCGGCGGCGTGGGTCACTGCGTTTGCACTTCTCGTCCTAATACCACTACAAATTGTAGCGCCACCTTGCTCATAACCGATGTTTTTGAGTGCTCTAATCATAGAAAAGTCTGTTTATATATAGCCATTAAGTCCTTTTCAGAGTGCATTCTCTAATATCCGGGATCCAGAGGCGCCTGTAGTATCAGCGTCTGGACAAATAGACCATGCAGCTTTACGGAAACGACCAAAGGGGAGGAACACCATGCTTACCGCCAAGGAAAACCTACGTCAAACCATCATCGACGGGGGCAAACCGGACCGCTATGTCAACAACTACGAAGGCATCTACCTCATGATGCATCCGTGGATCATGCACTCGGGCGCACTTCTAGCGCCGGGCGACAAGGGCAAGGTCAACGCCTGGGGCGTCACGATGGACTTCCCCGCGCATACCCCGGGAGCGTTTCCTGTGCACACGCCCGACAAAATCGTGTGCAAGGACATCGAGGAATGGGAGAAGTACGTGAAGGCGCCGCCAACGGACTTCCCCGAAGCCGAATGGGAGGTTTTCCAGCAGCAGTACGATGAGGTCACGAGCACGGGCAAGGCTTATGCGGCGCCGTTGTACGTAACGGGCCTGTTCGAAATGACGCACTACCTGTGCGCCATCGACGATGCCCTGGTCTACTATCTCACCGATACCGATTACATGAAGGACATGATCAAGTACATCACCGAATTCGAGCTGAGAATCGCCGAGGGCATCTGCGATCATCTGCATCCCGAAGCGGTTTTCCATCATGACGATTGGGGCACTGAGACCAACTCGTTCTTGCCTCCCGAGTTGTTTGCCGAGTGCTTCGTCGAGCCCTACAAGCAGATTTACGGCTATTACAAGAGCCACGGCGTCGAGTTCGTCTTCCATCACAACGACAGCTACTCGGCCAATCTCGTGCCTTACATGATCGAGATGGGCATCGATGTGTGGCAGGGCACCATGGAATCGAATGACGTCAAGGGCCTGCTGGAGAAGTACAAGGGCCAGATCGCCTTCATGGGCAACATCGACAACAAGGATGTTGACTTCGCCGGATGGACGCCCGCCGACGTCGAGCGCGTGGTGTACGAGCACCTCGACGGCTACGAGTTCCAGAGCTACATCCCCTGCATTACCCAGGGCGGCCCTGGCTCCACCTTCTCGGGCACCTATGTTGAGCTGTGCAAGTACATTGACCAGTACAACAGCGAGAAGTTCGGCTTCACGCAGCAAGAGCTCGAGGATGCTCGCCTCGACCTGCAGGTGCTGTTCGGCTAATACGCATACTCTCGAACTTCGGGAACTATTCGCGGCAGGGCTCACGCCCTGCCGCTCCTGTTTCAGTACGAGCCCGTGGACTATGCAAGGTCAACAGGACAACGTATTCTGCTTTGGCGCGTTTTGCCCCTTGCCGCATTCGCCCTAGCGCTTCTTCTTTCGACACAAATTACGAAACGCAGCGACGTATTTCCCAGCATAAATCAATGGACGCATTTGCTTGCAAATCGGAAAATACACGTAGTGTGAGACTAAAGGGGAGAGGAGAGGTAGTTTGGAAGGCTACGGAAACCATATCGTGCAATACTCGCCCGAGTACTCTTTGTGCGCAGGATGCGAGACCTGCTCGATCATGTGCGGCCTGACGCATGACGGCTTCACGGGGCCGGGCAACGCGCGCATTCGCATCAATTTGGGAACGCGCTCTCTCATGCATGAGGTGTTGGCATGCCAGCAATGCGATGACCATCCATGCTACGAGGCGTGCCCGAAGAAAGACGCCGCAATGCGCATAGACCCTGATACCAACATCGTCTACATCGTGGAGGACGACTGCATCGGCTGTGGAAAATGCGCCAAGGCATGCAAGTTCACGCCTTCGCGTATCCAGATTCGCAAAAACAAGAGCCGCAAGCTGTGGAAAGCCGTGAAGTGCGACCTGTGTCGCGAGAACCCCGAAGGCCCGCAGTGCGTGAAGTACTGCATCGTACGCTGCCTGGGGCTTTCTGACGATTCGGTTATGCTCCCAGAAGGCGTCATGCCCGCCTATGCGCAGGAACAGGAGGTCGCCAATGCCTAACTACTCGATTGAAGATATCCTGGAGAATCCAGCCAACACACAGGGTTTGTATGGCTATAGCGGCCATATCGCTCGCATCAACCTGACTACTGGCGAGGTGAGCGATGTCGACACGTACCAGTACGTGCCCAAGTACGTGGGTGGACGTATGATTTGCAACCGCATCTTCTGGGATGAGGTTCCCACGGGTACGGGTCCCTACGACGAGGCCAACAAATTCATCTACATGACCGGCCCCACGACGGGTACCGGCATTCCGGCGGGCGGCCGTTCCGCAGCCGTGTCGGTTGGCGCGAGCAACGCGCCGAACATGTTCGCATGGGGCAACATAGGCGGTTGGTTTGCTACCGAACTGAAATATGCCGGTTACGATGGCTTCATCATCGAGGGCAAGTCCGAGACGCCGGTTTATATCTGCATCGACGACGACAAAATTGAAATTTTACCGGCCGACGACATGTGGGGCATGCGCGTGCATGAGGCGCAAGCTGCACTCGAGGAGAAGCACGCCCATGAGTTCAAGTCGATCGTCATTGGTCCGGCGGGTGAAAACCTCGTGCGTTTTGCGACGCTGACCACCGGCAATGACAGCGTGCTTGCCAAGGGTGGCTTCGGCGCGGTGTGGGGTGCCAAGAAGCTTAAGGCCATCACGGTGCACGGCACAGGCGTCATCGCCCCGGCAGATTTGGAGAAACTCGACTTCCTGCGCTGGAATATGAACAACCCCGGCATGAAGCCCTCCCCCGTGTTGCACCTCGACGCCATCGGTACGCCTGGCGCCGAGTTCCCGGTGAAATACGATCGTGGCAATATGTCCTGTAGCCCCGGGTGCAACCAACACTGCAACGCGCTGCTTATGGATGGCGTTTCGGCATTTGGCGATGATCTCGTGAATCACACCGAGAAGTGCGTGAGCATCTGCACGTTCAACTACACCACCGACATCCCGGCACCCGTCGGCATGTTCTGGCCGACGGAGCAGAATTACTGCGCTCCGTGCAAGTTGCTCGGACGCGACTTCCCGGTACCGGACTTCAGCGATCCGCACTTCGAGGAACAGGCGCAAGTGGTCCTACCTGACAAGCTGGACTTCTGGGGGCCCGACTACGAGCGCGGCACCATCGTCAATGACCTGTGCAACGAGTACGGCATCGACAAGTGGGAAGTTGTCGTCTGGATGATGACCTGGCTTTCGATGTGCAAGACCGAAGGCCTGTTCGAAGGTATGGGCAACTTGGGTTGCGAGCATGAAATCGATGTCGCAGACGCCGAGTTCATGAAGGAATTCATCAGCAACCTGGTGTATCGCCGCGGTGAGTACGGCAATATGTTCGCCGAGGGCATGCATCGCGCCATCCGCGAGCTTGGCTATGACAAGTTCAGCGAGACGATCTACCACGGTCGCTATTCAACGATGCTCGGTGGCAAGCGCACTGACCTGCCTGTAAGCCTCGAGGCAGCTTGGGGTTCTTCGATGCATTGGCAGGGTCGCGGCTATGAGGGCTCGGTTGAAAAACCCACGTGGCTGGCTGCCTGCATCAACAACATGATGAACACGCGCGACGCGCAGACTGTCGAGCACTTCCATGCGAAGTTCGACTACCACGCCGAAGCCATTGCCGATCCGTATCACTCCCCGCACCTGATTGACGCTATCATCGCCGTTCAGAACAACGCTGAGATCAAGGACTCGGTCATGAGCTGCGAATGGCAATCCCCCGACCCCTGGTGGCCTGAGATGGAATCCGAGATGTTCATGGCAGCGACCGGCGCGCCCATGACGCCGGAAGAGCTGCGCGATGCGGGCTTCCGTAGCAAGTTGCTGTTCCGCGCGATCCTTATCCGCCACTACGGCCGTACGCGCAGGCAAGAGGTTGAACAGGAATGGCGCGTCATGCAGATTCCCGATACGTGGAACGAAGTGGCTGACTGGCAGCAGTTCAACGAGATGGTCGACCTCATCTACGAGGCGCGCGGTTTCGATTTGGAGACCGGCTGGCCGTATCGCGAGACCTACGAGAAGTACGGTCTGGCTGATGTAGCTGACGAAATGGGCAAGCTGGGTCTTCTGCCCGAACGTCCGGCTGAGCGCTGGAGTGACTATGGCGAGCCGCCGTTCGTGAAGTTCTCCGAGAATCGCAAACTCGAGCCCGATTACGAGCCAGACCCCGTGAAGGCAAGCATGCCGCTGGAAGGTGCGCCGCCCGCGCTTAAGTTCTCGTAAACGCTAGAAACACAGAGGAGCCGAGCGGGCCGCAGGGTAGTTCCTGCGGTCCGCTTCGTTGTAGCGCAGCTTTTCAAAAAGCTTCTGCACAAACCTTACAAAATCAGGAATGTCAATCATGAAAAGCGTTAAGATAAGTATGACTTTTTTGTAGGTAAAATCGAATTGCCTAGTGCAAACGCACGAATCGGCGGGTCATAGCTCATGGGGGGATGGTTATGGTTCAAGAGAGCGCTTTTTCGGGAGCCGGTTCGGGGGGAATCCTTTCTATTTCGGGGCCATACCAATTACAGGGGAAAAGAAACGCGCTGGTCACAACAAGCATCGTGCTTGCCTTCGTGAGCCGCTTCGATGTATTGCAGGCTCCGTCCAAGACGTCGAAGCGTTTTTACTGGTTTAAGACGATTGTCACCGATGAAGATGTCCAGATGCTCATAGACGAGGGGCTCGACGCTTCCATCCTGTATATCTGCACCGAAGACCGCGCGCAGTCACTGCTGGAATTATCCGCTTCCGCATTTCTGCTCGTCGTATCGCGTACAGGCGAAGTGCCTGCATGGGCTGTCCAAAACCGAAACCGCATCGTGCTCATCAAGAGCAACGATCGGCTCATCTACATTTCGGCGATCTTGCAAAACCTGTTCACGAGCATGTTGGTTTGGGAGGGCGCCCTTGATCGCATCGTATCTGCGCATGGCACGCTGGCCGAATTGCTGGAGGAAGGCGCGCGTGCGCTCGGATGCTTCATGGCTGTCACCGACGCCGGTTTCAACAACATTGCCCATACTGCTTCAGTCGAGCCGCCAACGAATGCGTTTGCACAGCTCATCGGAACAGGTTGCTATACACCCGACATGATTTCCCATATCGAGCGCGATGTCCTGCCGCGTTACCGGAACGCCCGCACGCCTATTTTGGATGAACGCCGTCACGACGGGGAGCCGGATCTCATCCATTTCCCCATCTATTTCAGCGGAGAATACTTCTTCCATCTGGTCATGGCGTGTTGCGAGGGTCTTGATCCCCGCGCGGCATGCGATCTTTTGGCCGTGTTCGCGGAGCGTTTCAGCGCTTTATGCGCTACGTTCTGGGAGGATATCATCATGGTGAAATCCCCCTGGCATCGCGTGCTCACCAACCTCATCGACGGTGTGCCCATGAACGACAGCTATCTCTCGACACAGCTGTCGCTGACAGCCATACCCCAGTCGCATCAGCTCTGCCTGCTCTGCTTCGACTTGAGCGCCGATGATACGCCGACGATTCGCTCGCATATAACCGAAGCGGCAGCTGCGCTGAACGGAGGTTCCTGCTATCCGTTCGCCTACAACGGACGACTTCTCGTCCTGTGCTACGCCACGTCCGAAATAGGCATGTCGTTTTCGCTCAAGGAATTCGCGCACGATATCGAAAACCACATTCCGCTCTCCGGTAGGCTTCGAATCGGCATTTCAAAAACGTTCACGAACATCGAATATATACGAACAGCGTTCAACCAAGCGCTCATCGCCATCAATTTCTCGGAGTGCATCGATGCGGAATGCATCTTGCTGGGAAAGAAACGCGAGCACTACTGCTATTCGTTCGACTCGATCCTGCCGTACTACCTGCTCGTTGTCTCGACGCACGATAACGAGCTCGTCTCGGAGAGCATCAAGCCGAGTATTCTGGAGGTGCTGGCCGAAGAGGACCGCGCTTCAGGTACCGAGATAATTCGCCTGCTCTGGACGTACCTCTGCCTGGAACGCAACGCCACGGCAGCGAGCAAGCAATTGCACATGCATCGAAACACGGTGCTTTACCATATCGAGAAAATCGAGCGCCGCTTTTCAATCGAGCTCGACGACCTGATCATGCGGACGAGCTTGCTCACCGAGTTTCGCATCTACTTCCTGACCGATGGTTTTGCGCATGGCATCGATTACGAGCGATATGCCGTCATCCGGCTGCATCAGGAAAGACAGCTGCTCTAGACTGGACGGTGCCGTATTTACTCGAAGCACTCCGCGACGGCGCGCAGGTGCTCGCTGATGGGGAGGTGCTGGGGGCACATGGCCTCGCACGATCCGCAGCCGATGCACTCCGATGCCTTTCCGTGTTCCTTGGCCAGGGAGTCATACATCGCAAACGATACCGTCCAGCCCTTGTGCTCCATGTCCTCGCGCATGACCTCGTTGTATAGTGAGAAGTACTGCGGTATGGGGATGTTTTGCGGACATGAGCCGGTGCAGTACGAGCAGCCGGTGCAGGGCACGGCTATCTGCGCGTTGATGAGGTCGGCCGCCTTGAAGCACAGGTCCTGCTCAGCTTGCGAAAGTGGCTGGAAATCGCTCATGTACGAGATGTTGTCGCGCATCTGCGCCACATCGCTCATGCCCGAGAGCACGAGCGCGACGTCCGGGAGCGTTGCGGCGAAGCGCACGGCCCAGCTCGGTACCGACATGTCAGGCTCGGCGTTTTTGAACAGCGCTTCCACCTCGGGTGGCACCTTTGCGAGCGACCCGCCCTTCACCGGCTCCATGACGATGACGGGCACGCCGCGGTGCGCGCAAACCTCGTAGCACGCGCGGCTTTGGATCCAGGGGCTCTCCCAGTCCAGATAGTTGAGCTGCAGCTGCACGAACTCGGTTTCAGGATGCGCGTCGAGCAGCTGACCGAGCACCAGGGGCGAGCCGTGGAACGAAAACCCCGCATGTCTGACGAGCCCCTCGTCTTTCTTGGCTTGCATCCAGGAGAAACAGTCGAGTTCTTCGAATTTCACGCGGCTCTCGTCGTCGACGCCGTGAAGCAGGTAGTAGTCGAAGAAGCCCGCACCCGTCTTCTCGAGCTGCTTGTAGAAGATCTTGTCGCGGTCTTCGAGCGAGTCGAAGAACCCCGGGTGCAGCTTCGTTGCGAGCGTGAAGCTCTCGCGCGGATGGCGTTCGACGAGCGCTTCCTTTACGGCGCATTCGCTTGCGAAGTCCTGGTACATCCAAGCGGTGTCGAAGTAGGTGAATCCAGCCTCGAGGAACAAGTCGACCATTTCCTTCAGCTGGCCGATGTCGATCGCCGCCGGATTGTTCGCGTCGGTTTGCGGAAGTCGCATCAACCCGAACCCTAGCTTTCCCGCCATACCGCTTCCTTTCTCTCACCAGCTCATTATACCTTGGGTCGCGCGCTGCGCTTATCGGCGCCAACGAATCGAAGTAACGAGGGCGCCCCCCTGCAGCTGGTATTTCTTTCCCAGTTAATGTTGGCCACAGGGACGTGCCGCTGCAGGTTGACTTGCCGCAGCAGGCGGGGGATGGCCAGCCCTGTTTTCCGCGCCGCCTTGCCGGCTCGGAGCGGTTTGGCCGGATATACTGGCGGGATCCAAGAGACGGTGCCCTGGAAGGATCCCCTTCCAGGGCACCGTAAATTCGAAACGCTATTGCCTTACGCTTTCCTCAAGGGGAAGTCGCCCAGATTCAAGCTCTTGTCGAGCTCGACGCTTATCGGGGCGGTGGCCGCGTAGCCGGGCGCGTCGATGGTCACGGTATAGCGGCCAGGTGAAAGTTTGCGGAACCAGAAGTCGCCCCAGTCGTTCGTGGCCGTTTCCACCTGTTTGCCGTCGTCGCCCGCGAGCGTCACCTTGACGCCTTCAAGGACCTCGTCGGCTTCCTCGTCCCAGATTTCACCGCCGATAAACAGGCCCGGTGCATTCAGGTAGAACACGCGTGCTCCCGTTTCGGCGGCTCCGTCAAGCTGCGTAGCCTGCGCGATGAGGTCTGTGAACTCCTCTTCCTCGCCGAACTTCAACGCTTCCGTCACGCACATGTCGACGCAGTGCGGAATCTCACCGCCGTCGACCAAGTGCGCGCATCCGTCGCATTTCTGCGGGACTTCCAGCTCGGCGTTCCAGTACACCGTGCCGAACGGGCACAGGTCCACCAGGTCCTTCAGGCCCTTTGCCTTGACCGGGTCTATGCAGACAAGCCCGTCGTCGCGTTTCGCGACGACTTCCGGATACGCTTCCACCAGCGGGCACGCATCGCACTGCTGGCACATGATGGGCTTGTATTCAACGTTCACTTTCGGTACTTGACCGTGCGTGGTCTGCTCGACCTTCATCCAGAAATGCCCCGTATCGGGCTGCGGCAGCTGGTAGGGCAGCCACTCGTTGCCGACGTGTTCGTCTTTGCACGCGATCTGGCAACCGTGGCATCCGTTGCACCGCGCCTGGTCGATAATGAAAACCTTTCCCATTACTCTCTCCTTCACGAATAGCCAAAAGGACGGTCCTTTCGGCTATTCCTCGATGATCCAGTTCGTGATGTCCGGACCCTGCGTGGGATCGAACGTGCGGCCGAATGCCTCGGGGTATTGCTTCGCGAGCTCGAAGACGTCGACCTTCTCGATGTTGACCAGATAACCGCTTGTAACTTCACCAGCGCAGTTGGCCGATGTGGTTTCCTTGGGCGCAATCAGGTTATTGGCGCCCGCGCGGTCGGACTCGCCTGGCACGATGGTGTCGATGCGCGCTCCGTGGTCCTGGCTGATGACCTCGGGCATGATGCGCTCGGTCACCCATACGCCGCCAAGCACCCAGCCACGGTCGTTGTAGATGCGCACGACGTCACCGTTGGCGAGTCCCAGCCGTTCGGCGTCCTTCGGGTTGACCCATACCGTCTCGTAGGCGTAGCCGTCTGGTCCCTTCACCTTGCACGGCTCGATCTCGCGGAACCAGTCGTTATCGTCGAAGTTGGCATGCACGCGGAAGCGCGGATGGTTGCTGACCAGCAGGAACGGGAACTCCTTGGCCTTTTCGGACTCGCGGTACTCGTGGAAGCGCTCAGTGTCGGCGATGTAATGCGGATAGGGGCGGCGCTCCATGTCGTCGGGGAAGTGCTCTCCCAGGCGCGTGGAGTAGAACTCGAGCTTGCCCGTGGGCGTCTCGAGCGGATGCCCTTCGGGGTCGATGTAGAAGTCGTACAAACCTGCGTGGTCTTCTTGCCAATCCTCAGCATGAGGCACGGAAATGTAGCCCTTCTCCATGAACTCTTCCCAGCTGCGGAACTGCTCGGCTTTGCTGCCCTTGTAGGTGATCTCGATGCTTTTGGCCACATCGCGGCCGCGCGTGTAGCGCTCGAAGATGTTGGCGTAGCGCTCCTCGCTGCCGTAAAGCTCTTCCAGTCGCTTCGCAACTTCCTGCACGCAGAACCAGTCGCTCTTGGATTCTCCGAACGGCTCGACGCACTGCTCGGCATGCACCATCGTGTTCCACATACCGCTCGAGGAGTCGTAGCCGATGTCCTCGACCTCGAAGCGGGTGGACACGGGCAACACGATGTCGGCGAACTTGCAGTCGTTCTCGAACCACGGATGCTGCACCAGCACGAACTCCAGGTTGGGGGAGGTGAGCGCCTTCAGGTACTCGTTGCCGCAGTTCCAGCAGGTGGACCAGCAAGGGGTGTCGGACCAGATCATGTGAAGCGTCGGGTCGCCTGGATACGGGAACTGGAACGGGAGGACTTGGTCGTCGGCCGGCTCCATGCAAACGACATGGCCGTACCACTTCACCGGGTCATCGACCGTGGCGAGAATTCCCTCGGGTATGAGGGTCTTGGGGATGAAGCGTGCCTTCTGCGAATCGAGCATGCTGGCGTTGTAACCTGCGAAACCGCTGATCCACTCCTTGTCGCGCGGCATCGGGTTGAAATCGGGGCACTCGTAGATGTTCCATTCGATGAACTTCATGTAGTTGCGTCCCGGCTTGCCAAGGCCCTGCATGCCCAAAAGGCAAACTTCCATGCGACCGGGCTCGTGGCTGTACGCCGAGCGGATGTAGCTTCCGCCATTGCAGTGGCCGGTTGAGGTTGGAACCTTCGCCCACTTGCGCGCGAGCGCCTTGATCTGGCGCGCTGGCACGCCGCAGCGTTCCTCGGCCCATTTCGGCGTCTTGGGAATGCCGTCATCGCCGCCCATGACCTCGTACACGAGCCAGTCGAAGCCCTCGACATGAGACTCGACGTACTCCTTGTCGTAGAGGTCCTCGGTGATCCATACGTACGCGATAGCCATCTGGAGTGCCAGGTCGGTGTTGGGGAAAACGGGAATCCACTTGTCGGCATGCACTGCGGCCGAGTAGTTCAGGTCGGGCGCGATGGCGATGGACTCGATGCCGATGTCGGTGAACCAGTACGAGAGCAGTGACGGAATCTGGCCGACCCAACCCCAGGTCGTAGTCTCGTTGTCGCAGCCCCAGTACAGCATCATCTTGCAGTTCATGGTCAGGTCGTAGAACAGGTTCTGCGTCCTGCCCTGGCCGAGCGGCTCCTGGCCCCACACGTGTTTGGCGCCCCAGTACCAGCCTTCCCACGAGTCGGGTTGGCGTGCTTGCATAACGAGGCCGCCCAACTCGTCCATGAGGCCCGTCATGCAACCGTGGCATGGGTGCACGATCTTCGTCTCGCCATGGCCGTCCTGCTGCACGAGCACGCTGCCTGGGCCGTACACCTCGAACTGGCGGTGGATTTCCTCGGCGATAATCTGCGCTGCCTTGTCCCAGCTGATGCGACGGTACTTGTCCTTGCCGCGTAGCTCCGGATGGCGTTCGCCCTTAGGGTCGAAATTCTCGCGGATCAGCGGGTACGGAATGCGGTTCTTGGAAAACGCATGGCGCTTGTACGCGAACGAGAACGGCGGGATGGGCGACTTCGCCGGCTCCACGAAAACGTGCCCGTCCTTTTCCAGGCGGTAACGGTTCAGGTCCTTTTCCAGGTCGTACGTCTCGCCGTAGTCGAAGCGGCGCACGCGCAGGATCTTGCCGTCCTTCACGTCAACCGTCGCCACGTTGCTGCCAACGCCGAAACCATCCCAGTCAATGTTGTCATAGGTGGTCTTGTCGGCTCCAAAACCAAGTTTTGGCATGGGAACCCCTCTCTTTAGCCGTTTCCATACTGGGGAGACGATACAGGCAATGCGCGGGGTGCGCCATGCGAAAGTTGACGAAAAAGCCGCGATTCGATTGGAGATTCTTGCCCACAAGCTCAAACGCGCGCTTGAGCGTCTGGCTAAAGACGCATCACGTCGTTGCCTCGCATTTCGCAAGGCCGGGCGGCTGTATTCGCAGGCGGCGTCTTCCCAGGCCATGAGCAGGTTGGAATCGTAGTCGGGACGGCCGATGAAGTCGATGCGGTCTCGAAATCGCACCTATCATCGATGGTTGTTTCTCCGAAACGTCGAGCGGATGAAAGTTTCGCCTTCTTCTAGTTTGCGGTCGCGCAACGTTCGGTCGGGGATGGCGTCGGCAAAGCAGGCGTACTCGTCGAGCGTTCCCTGACCATGCGGCACCAAGACGGCGCCGGCGTCGCTTCCCAGGGCTATGAGGCATCCTGCATCGACAGCGCGGGCAATGGCATGGCGCGAAGCCTCCCATATGCGAGTCAGTATCGCATCGTCGAACCGTCCGCTCCCGATGAGGTTCCGGGCAACCGTCGCTGTTGGCACATAGCACGTTCGCGATTCTGCTAAAGCAGCAATGTATTCGTCATCGATGTAGTTGCCGTGCTCGATGCTGTCCACGCCTGCTTCGATGGCGTCGAGCACCGCGCGCTTGCCGTTCGTGTGCGACATGACGGCGAATCCCCGCTCGTGGGCTATGTGAACCATCTCGCGCACTTCGGCGGCGTCGAGGTCCTCATGGGTGATGCGGCCGAACTCGTTGAAGTCCATGAGGCCCGTCGTCATGATCTTGATGAAGTCTGCACCTTCGCGGTCTGCGTCTTCGACCAGCTGCGCATAGTCTCGCATCGTCTCGAATGCGCGCCCTACGATAGAGCCGTAGTGCCCTTTCTTGTGGATTGCGAAAATGGGGGTGCGGTAGTCGATTCCGTACTCAGGCGCGATTTGGGCCGCCCTGCGCGAAACGTCGTATTTGTCGCCGCCATCTCGAATGAACTCGATTCCCCGGGTGCGATACGACTCGAAGAAGGCATGGATATGCGCCTCATCGGGCCCGTTCACATGAAGGGCCATGGCTTGAGCGTAATTGACGCCGTTCATGGCAACATGGGCATGGCACTCGCCGAACATACATCCCACCTTTTCAGATTACTTGCCAAGTGACCATTATAGCCACGTTCCCGCCGTGCGAACGCATATCGTAGCGAAGCTTTGGGCGCTTCGCAGACGCCAGCTGACGGAACCCGTCCAACAAGGGGTTTAAGCCGGATGCTCATGAACTCGCGTCAAGACAACGCATGCTATCCTGTATTGCATGAAGAGAAGACCCGATAAAACAGCTCAAACAAAAGCTGACCTCAAGCAAGCATTCTGGAGGCTGTATGCCGAGCGACCGATCGAGAAGATAACGGTCGGGCAGGTATGCGAGCTTGCGGGATACAACAGGGGCACGTTCTACCTTCATTTTCACGATATATTCGAGCTTTTAGCCTGCATCGAGGATACGCTGCTCGATGGAATGACGGATTGCGTCGAATCATGCATGAGGCGTCTCAGGAAGGATTCCGGCAAACTCAGCTGCATTGCCGCCTGCAAGGACGTGGTGCTGTACTACGAGCAGAACAAGCCCTACATCAGCGTGTTGCTGAGCGAACAAGGCGACCCTTCTTTCATCTTCAGGCTGAAGAACAACCTGAAACCGCTTTGGCGGGAATACGTTATCGGCGTCGACGCAGGGCGGTCGGAGGCGGAAATAGACCTGCTCTTGGAATACGCCCTTGCCGGCACGCTGTTCATGATTTCGCGATGGCTGTCCGATCCGCGTGGAGTTTCCGCTCGCGAGCTCGCCCATCTCGTCTACGACTATTCGATCAAGGGAATTCGCTGATCGCACGGCTTGCAGGTCGGCGTGTGCAAGAACGACGGCGGGCCCGTCAAGGACGCTGTCGGTGGAACCTCTTCGGGCACGCTCGGGCGTTTCTCTGCTCACATCCAGTGTCGTTCAGTCAAGGGGAAGGCGGTGGGGGTGTGAGCGATTCTGCAGCCACCAACTTCAAATACATACATAGATTAGGCGAAGCCAAGCGAACACCCCCACCGCCTTCCCCTTGACTGAACGACACTGATTCACATCGGCTACGCATCGGGATGCATGAGGAAATATTGGTCGAGGGCTTGCAGCACGGCATCAGGGTCCTCGCCGAGCTCTTTGACGCGCTTTCGCGCGAGTTTTGAAACGATTGAGGAAAGCATCCCCCACGCAACTGCAATCTGGGAAATGTCATCGCAGCGGTCGAACAACAACGATATTCTCGGCCCCAAAAAGCCGACGAGTTCTCCAACCCCATCGTAGTCGAGGTTCTCATCGGCGAGAACATCGGCAGTTGAGCGTACCACCAAGGCATACTCGTTTGAGATGTCGTCGTACATGATATTGATCTGCTTGACCGACTCTCCGTCCTTGCTGGTAAGGCTCAGCGTTTCCAGCACGCTCATGAGCGGGGTGGCCTCTTCGACCTCGACGGCATCGGGAAACATTGCCGCCAAGACGTTTCGGGCATAACCTTTCAGCTCTTCCAGCGCCTGCTCCATAATAGAATGCACCTAACTTTTCGCACCACGTAATCGTTCGCAAATGACCGGGAAGCCCCTTATCGTTTCTGCTATTGTACGCCAGGTTGCGAGATGGTTTGCGCGATGCCGACGCCCAAAACCTTGTCTATGCGATTTCCCCTGCAAGGCGCTAGAGACTGTCGAAAGGGGATTTCTCCCTCAATGACTCGACCAGCTGAGAAGATGTGCATAGGGTATCGCCTTGTCATCATCCTCTAAGAAAAAGCAGATGGCGGGGCTTTACATGGTTTTCCATGCAAAGCCCCGCCATCTTGGCTTGGCTCCCATTCAGTGTCGCCGTTTAGTTCTTGCTACAGCGCTTGATGCTTTAAGCTGTCTGCGGCTTTCGCAACCTTTGGCAACGCTTCGGAGAGATGCCTTTAGCGAGCGGCGCGGATCTTCTTCAGCTTGGCAGCAGCCTTGCCGAACAGGGTGGCGGAACCGTTTGCGTCGACGAACGTGCTAGCAGCGCCACAGGTGAAAATCTGGCTCTGTGCGGTCTTGTTGGTCTTCATTGTCAGCCTCCTTTTCTGCCTGCCCCTTGCAGGCGCTTATCATTTACAGGTAGCTATTTAGCGAGCGGAGCGGATCTTCTTCAGCTTGGCAGCAGCCTTGCCGAACAGGGTGGCGGAACCGTTTGCGTCGACGAACGTGCTAGCAGCGCCACAGGTGAAAATCTGGCTCTGTGCGGTCTTGGTGGTCTT
>JAFRGA010000077.1 GCA_017434045.1 Eggerthellaceae bacterium | reverse complement strand
GCAGAAGCGTCAGGAACCGCATGCCCAGGCCCAGCAGACGCAACAGGCCGAATCTCAGTCGACGGGCGTTTCGCGACGCCGTTCCCGCAGCCAGTCCGGCTCGAAGGCCGCAGCCGAGAAGCAAGCAGCCTCCGAGAAGCCCAAGAACGTGCAAGTGGGCAGGAAGTCATCGGGGCTGAGGGGAGGCCGTCAGGAAACAGCCAACGCGTCAGGCGGAGGCAATGCGGCCAACAACGAGGCGGAAGGCCGCAAGGCCTCTGCAGGCGGCAGGAGGCGGCGCCGCTCGCACAAGACGAGCGCAGAAGGCGCGCAGAAGCCTGAGCAGTAGAAGGAGTTCGAGGCGGGTAGTTTGACCTCGTGTACGTTAACGTTCGTGCGAAAGGGCAGTCACCATGAACATCGATTATGCGGCACTAACGGACTTGTACCAGATTATCATGGCGCAAGGATACTTCGACCACGGCATGGGGGATACCGAGGCGTGTTTCCACATGTATTTCAGGAACTATCCGTTCAAGGGCGGCTATGCAATCGCATGCGGTATGGATCAGCTCGCGGAACTCGTCGAGACATACGGGTTCACCGACGAGGACATCGAGTATCTAGCGGCACTGCCGGCGCCGGGCGGCGGAAAGCTGTTCCATGACGATTTCCTCAACTACCTCTCGGGTTTCAAGCTCAGCGTCGACATCGATGCCGTCGAGGAGGGCACCGCGGTGTTCCCGAACGAGCCGCTTGTGCGTGTGTGCGGCCCTATCCTCGAGTGCCAGCTCATAGAAACCCCGCTTCTGAACTGCGTTAATTTCGAGACGCTCGTGGCCACGAAGGCAGCTCGCGTCTGTCAGGCAGCCGAAGCGCCCGTTGCGGAGTTCGGCCTCCGCCGTGCCCAGGGCGCGGCAGGTGGCATCTGGGCGTCGCGCGCGGCCGTGGTGGGCGGATGCGCCTCAACCTCGAACGTGCTCGCCGGCCGCATGTTCGGCATCCCCGTATCGGGAACGCATGCCCATTCGTGGGTGATGTCCTTCCCGGACGAGCTGAGCGCGTTCCGCGCCTATGCGGAATCATTCCCGAACAATTGCGTGCTGCTCGTGGATACCTACGACATAGAGCAGGGAATCCGCAACGCCATCACCGTGGGCCTCGAGATGCGCGAGCGCGGGCAGCGGCTCATGGGCATCCGCATAGACTCGGGTGACCTCACCTGGCTTGGCAAGCTGGCGCGCAGGATGCTCGACGAGGCGGGGCTCGAGGATTGCGGCATCGTGCTTTCCAACGACCTCGACGAGTACACCATCCGCTCCATCAGACAGGAAGGTGTCAACGTAATGAGCTGGGGCGTGGGCACCAAGCTCGCGTGCGCCTACGACCAGCCGACGCTCGGAGGGGTGTACAAGCTCTCGGCGACGCGCGAGGAGGGCGACGAGGTCTGGAAGGACAGCATCAAGATCAGCGGCTCGGTCCAGAAGCTGACGACGCCGGGCGTCTTGGATGTGCGGCGGTACTATTTCGAGGACGGGCGCATCGCAGGCGATATGGTGTTCGACGTGAACAGCCAGGTCAACGAGAGCGAAGTCATCGTCGATCCCTACGACAGCCTGCGTCGGAAGAAGCTTCTCGGAAAGCGGTTCGAAACACTCCTCAAGCCGCTTGCACGCGAGGGCAAGTGCGTGCTCCTGCCCGAGCAGCGCTCCGCCATGGAGGCGCAGGCCCGTACGAAGGCGAGCCTCGAGACCCTCGACGAGACGCAGAAACGCTTGCTGAACCCCCATACCTATCCGGTAGGGCTCGAGCGCGGGCTGTACAACCGCAGAAGCGAGCTCGTCGCGAAGATGAAGGGCTTCGAATAGGGCTTTGGGATGCGGGGTGCTACTGCCCACATCCTGGCAATTCTAGCCGAAGGCGGAAGGGTTACGCTCGACGCGTCGTCGCCTCGAACTAACTTTTCCGCCAAGTACAGGCGGAAAAGTGGATTTCTCGGCTCCTTTGGCTTAACCTCGCTCCACCCTCCCGCCTCCGGCCTGTGCGGGCAATCAAAGAAATGCTATGTACAGTAACTGTGAGATGCGCATCATCGCTGATTCCGAGTAAAAAACCCTGAAAGCTGGTGTATGCTTCGTATTTATGGCAAAGATATTTGAAAAGAGCGACAGCCGCATCCTGCATTTGAGCCAGGCGGGCCTTAATCGGGGGTTTGAGTGATCGACGTCAAATGCAATGTAATAATCGATTCCTGCTGCGACCTTCCGCCGCAGGTCGTCGACGTACCCGGCGTGGAGCTGCTCCAGTTCCCCTATCTGCTCGGCGAAGAGCAGTACAGCGACGATCTCTTCAAGTCGCTGAATCCGCGGGAGTTCTACGAGCGCATGCGCAAGGGTGCGAACGTGTCAACTGCGCAAATACCGATTCCTACGATAACTGCCGCCTTCGAGCGTGCAATCGAGTCGGGCGTGCCGACAGTGTACCTGGGGTTTGCAAGCGCGTTATCTGGTACGTTCGAGACGGTGAGTCTCATACGCGACCAGCTCATCGCCGAGCATCCCGAAGCCGAGCTGCACGTCGTCGACACCCATCTCGCCTCCATCGCGGAGGGCTTGCTCGTGTTCGAGGCCATACGGCAGCGCGCGCGGGGGCTCACGGCGCAGGAGCTCGTCGACTGGGCAAACGAGGCGCGCTTCTACGTGAACGAGCAATTCACCCTCGAGGAGCTCGAATGGCTCCGCAAGGGCGGGCGCATACCGTCTTCGGTGGCCTTCGCGGGCTCGAAGCTCGACGTGAAGCCCATGATGGACATATCGCTCGATGGCAAGCTCTCGCTTTCGGGCGTGGCGCGTGGCAGGAAGAAGGCCATCAGGCAGCTGGCCGAGTACTACAAACGACGCACGGCTGAAATCGGGTGCGGAACGCAGGTGGTAAGCGGCAGCGCCGATTGCCCCAAGGACGTCGAGCGCCTCAAGGCGGAGATCAACAAGGTCGACGAGACCGTCCTGTTCCTCGAAACGTCCATCGGCCCGGTTATCGGAAGCCATGTGGGTCCGGGTATGCTCGCCATCGCCTTCATGGGACAGGATTCCCGAGATGACCTGTCGGTTTCAGACCGTATCGCCAAGAGGGTCCGCGGAGCCTAGGTGGAACGGCTTCTCGAACGGCCTATCGTCTCCCGTTTCCCCGCGCCTCCTCTTGATGCAGAAGGGGCGGGGTATTGATGCCTGAGGCCCTGAGCATCGATCCCTGCAATCTGTGCCCCCGACTGTGCCATGCGCGCAGGAACGCGGGCAAGCGTGGAGCCTGCGGCGCCGATGCGACGATGCGGATAGCCCGTGCGGCACTCCACTTCTGGGAGGAACCACCTGTATCGGGGGAAACCGGAAGCGGCACGGTGTTCTTCAGCGGATGCCCCCTCCATTGCGTGTACTGCCAGAATTACCATATCGCAGGCGGGGCGGTGGGCCCCGAGGTGGACGTGGCACGCCTTGCCAGGATATGCCTCGACCTCGAGGCGCAGGGCGCCGTCAACGTGAACTTCGTGACACCCACCCACCATGCGCTGCAAATTCGGGAGGCGGTGGCGATTGCCCGCTCAGCCGGGCTTGCTGTTCCCATCGTCTGGAACACGTCTGGGTACGAGCGCGTGGAAGCCATACGGGCGCTTGAAGGGACCGTCGACGTGTACCTCGCCGATTTCAAGTACGTCGATTCCGAGCTCGCCAAGCGCTACTCGCACGTGCCCGACTACCCGGATGTGGCGCTCGGGGCGATCGAGGAGATGGCCTCCCAGGTCGGCGCCCCGCGATTCGATGCGGCAGGTTCGCTCCTGAAGCGGGGGGTCGTCGTGCGGCATCTGCTGCTTCCTGATGCGCTCGGGCAATCGAAGGAGGTGCTGCGCGTGCTGTGGGAGCGTCTTGGCGATAGGGTCCTGTACTCGATCATGAACCAGTACACCCCGGTCATCACCGGTACTGCAAGAAAGCGTTTCCCCGAACTCACCTCGCCCGTCTCGTCGGAGGAGTATGAGGAGCTGCTCGACTTTGCTGATGAGCTGGGAATCGAGGACTATTATTGGCAAGATGGGCCTGCCGCCGCCGAGAGCTTCATACCTTCGTGGAATGGCGAGGGCGTGCTTGAATGATGGAGAAGGGCGATCGCCGTCGTTGCCGATGAACAGGGTTTGTCGTACAATGCGCATGTGTTTGCCAGCGTGGCTCAACGGTAGAGCAACTGATTTGTAATCAGTGGGTTGCGGGTTCGATTCCTGTCGCTGGCTCCACGTAAACTTGCAGGTGGGAGGGCTGCTCTGCCTTCCCTCCTGTTGTATTGGAATCCCTTTGGCAGCTTGCGGAAACGTTTCGCAGCACCATCGCGAAGAACCATGAAGTTCGGCGGCCGGTCGTTCGAGAGGATATCCCATGGAGCAGTACAAGCAGGAGTTTATCGAGTTCATGGTGGAATCGGACGTGCTGAAGTTCGGCGACTTCACGTTGAAGAGCGGCCGCAAGTCCCCCTTCTTCATGAACGCGGGCGCTTATGTAACAGGCGATCAGCTGCATAGGCTGGGCTTGTATTACGCGCGCGCGATCAACGACAACTTCGGGCTCGATTTCGACGTCGTGTTCGGCCCTGCATATAAGGGCATCCCGCTGTCGGTCATCACGGCGATGGGGCTTTCGGAGCTTTACGGCAAGCAGGTGCGCTACTGCTCGAACCGTAAAGAGGCGAAAGACCACGGTGATGCGGGCATCCTTCTGGGCAGTCCGCTTCACGACGGTGACCGGGTTGTCATGGTCGAGGATGTGACGACGTCGGGGAAATCCATCGACGAGACGTACCCCATCATCACCGCTCAAGCGAATATTCAGGTGAAAGGGCTCATGGTATCCCTGAATCGGCAGGAGGTAGGCAAGGGTGGCAGCATGAGCGCCCTCGACGAGGTGAACCAGACCTACGGTTTTCCGACTTCGGCTATTGTTACCATGGCAGAGGTGGTCGAACACCTCCACAATCGCGAGTGCCTGGGTCGTGTGGTCATCGACGATGCGTGCAAGGCCGCCATCGACGCGTACTACGAGCAGTACGGCGCGAAGTAGGCGGTGCCGTGGGCTTGCTTTACAGCGGATATGTTGGCGTGTTCGACTCGGGGGTCGGCGGCATTAGCGTGCTGCGCGCCCTGACGCGCCTCATGCCGCATGAGAGCTTCGTCTACTACGGAGACTCGGCGAATGCCCCTTATGGGGAAAAATCGCGCGATCAGATTCTCAGGCGCTCACGCGACATCGTCGACATGCTCCTCGACGAGGGCTGCAAAGCTATCGTCATCGCCTGCAACACCGCGACGAGCGCCGCTGCGAACACGCTGCGTGCCGATTACGCGCATGTTCCCATCATCGGGGTGGAGCCTGCGTTGAAACCTGCCACGCTTTCCCCTGGGATAAAGCGCATACTCGTGATGGCGACCCCCATAACCCTCCGCCTCGACAAGTACAAGCAGCTGGCTGCCCGTTGGGGAGCAGGCAACGAGATATACGAGGTGCCTTGCGCGGGCCTCGCCGACCGTATCGAGCGGGGCGATCTTGGGGCGCGTGACGTCGTCGATTTGCTCGAGAACCTTGTGGGCGAGTATCGCGGCAAAGTGGATGCGGTTGTGTTCGGTTGCACGCACTACCCGTTCGTGGCCGACAAGATCAGGCAGGTGCTTGGCGATATCGTCTTGTTCGACGGTGCTGATGGCACTGCCAGGCAGTTGGAGCGGAGGCTCGCTGACAGAGGAATGCTGTCGTATTCAGCCGATCCGGGGGATGTGGTGTTTCTCTCGAGCAAGGACACCGACGACGAGCTTCAGCTGTACCGTTCGTTCTACGATATGCCTTAAGAATTTGGCGTAGCCGGGCGTGATGAAGTGCCGGGACCTCACGTGAAACCAGTTGCGGGTTTTCTCGGCAATGCCCATGCGCTATACTTGCCTCTCCGAAAGGGGAGCGCCATGATAGATATTCCGAGCCCGGCAGTCGCGATTGTCGGCAGGCACAATTCCGGGAAGACCACGCTCGTCGTGAAGATAATCGAAGAGCTGGTAGCGCGGGGGCATGACATTGGGAGCGTGAAGCACCATCATCGTGAGAACTTCGAAATCGACATTCCCGGCAAGGATTCGTACCGCCATCGCCATGCTGGAGCCTCCGAGACGATCATAGCGGCTCCGGGGCAGGTCGCGCGCATAAAGACGATACAGGGCGAGATGGAGTGCGCCCAAATCGTGCGCAGCATGCCGGGGCACGACGTCGTAATCGTAGAGGGGTATAGGAAAAGCGGCCTACCCACGATCGAGATCATGCGCTCAGGCAACGAGGCCGATGCCAAGGTGGCCGCGGCATTTGCACAGGGCGCGCGCGAAGGCGCGTCGCTCGGCACGGATTTCATTCAGGAATCCCGCGGTGACCGCGCGTTCGTGGCCGATCCGGATTTGAAGCAGAAAATGCCGACGGCGAACACCATCGCCGTCGTCACCGACATCCCCGAGGCGCGCGAGGCTGCCGATACATACGGTATCCCGGCCTTCGACCTCGATGATGTTGCAGGGCTTGCAGATTATCTTGAGGCACACTACCTGCGCCCCAAGGTGACCGTGGTGATCCAAGCGGGAGGGGAGAGCCGTCGGATGGGGCAGAGCAAGGCACTCGTCCCCTTTGCGGGAAGGCCCCTCATCTGCAGGATCGTCGAGAGGCTCTCGCCAGTGGCCGACGAGCTCATAATCACGACGAACGAGGGTGACAAGCTCGCGTTCTTGGACGAGATGTATCCCGAGTTGAAGATTCGCCGCGTACCCGACCTGCATAAGTGCAGGGGAGCTCTTCCCGGCATGCACACGGCTCTCGAGGCGTCGACTAATCCTTATGTGGCCATCGTTGCCTGTGACATGCTCTTCGCATCCGCCCGTCTGGTGGTGGCCGAGGCGTTGGCGATGAAGGAGTCCGGGGCCGACGCGGTCGTGCCAGTCAACAAGCACGGATACGAGCCCTTCCACGCCATCTACCGCCGGTCCACCTGCCTGCCCGCCGTGCGCGCCTTGCTTGAATGCGGCGACAAGCGGGCCCAGTCCTTCTTCGACCAGATCGACATACGCGAGTTCGCCCAATCGGAAGTGCTCGTCGCGGAGCCCATGGGAGGATGCTTCATCAACGCCAACACACCCGATGAGCTGCATAAGCTCGAAGAGCAGTTCCTCGAGGTTTAAAGCCGCATGCCAAGCCTCGACGATATAGTCCAAGTAGCCGAGTCGCTGGAGAAAAGCCCGGTTGCGGTGATAGAAGATAGGTGCATCTCCGTCCGCAACCGCAACTCCACGTGCCGCAAGTGCGTCCACATATGCCAAACGCAGGCCATAGAGGTGTCTGCGAACGAGATTCACCTCGATGCCAGCTTGTGCATGGCCTGCGGCGCCTGCACAAGCGTCTGTCCCACCGAGGCGCTCGTGCCTCTCAAGCCCACCGATGCCGAACTTTCCCGCGCGGCGGCGAAAGCAGCCTCGATGCTCGAAGGCCATGCTGTGTTCGCATGTGCGCGCATTTCCTCGAAGCACCTTGCAGACCCTTCGCTGTATGCCGAAGTGCCCTGCCTCGCACGCATGGAGGAGAGCATACTGCTCAGCCTCGTGGCGCATGGGGCGAATCGTGTGACATTGGTGGACGGCGTCTGCGATACCTGCAAGTACCGTTCGTGCGTCCCGTCGATAAACGACACGGTGACGTTCGTAAACGAGCTGATTGAGGCGCAGGGCGGTAATGTGCGTGTTGAGCGCGTCTCCGAGTTTCCCCAGGTGCTTCTCGCAGATGATACGAGGGGGCTGTTCGGTTCCACGCGACGGGGCTTCTTCGCGGATGCGGCCGGCGCGGCGAAGGAGACCGCCATGGCCGCCGCACGCACCACCATCGAGCAGGAGCTGGGATACAAGCCCAAGAAAGAGAGCATCGGAAGCCGGCTGCGCGTGACCGAGAGCGGGACTATGCCGCAGCTGGAGATGCCGCGGCACGACGTCACCATCAACGCAATGGATGCAATCGGCTTTCCCGTTGTCGAGCGCATCGAATCGCGCCGCTTCGCCTCTGTTTCCATTGACGTGACGAAATGCAATGCGTGTGGGATGTGCGCAATGTTCTGCCCTACGGGAGCCTTGAAGCGCGACGAAACCGACGACGTCTCCTCGGATATCAAGCAGCTGGAGTTCACGGCCTGCGAGTGCGTGCAGTGCGGCTTGTGCCGTGATGTGTGCTGGAAAGGCGCCCTTTCCGTATCGTCCGAAGTTCCAACTGACCAGCTCTTCGATTTCGACCCTGTCGTATTCGACTTGCGGAAAGCCAACCGCCCGAAGATGATCGGATTGGGAAGGCGCTAGCGGGCAGTATTCGGGCGCACTGCGCATTCAACAGTGTTATCCCCATCCTGAACAGGGAATATAAAGCTAAAGAGAACGAGTTTAAATACTCTAAAAAGGCGTTGTGGCTAATAATGCCATAGGACTGAAACGCCAGGTGTGGTATACTCACGTACGCTTTATCACGATAAAGTGACAAGGCGAAAGCTGGGTGAGGGGGCCGTGGTCGACGGTCAGGACCCAGCAGGTCACCGAAGGGAAGGAGACATATGAAGAAGTTCAAGTTCGTAGCCATCGCGGTAGCAGTGTTCGCGCTTGCCGCCTTTGTGCTTGTGGGTTGCTCGTCGGGCGGTAGCAGCTCGGCTGCCAGCTCCGCAAGCGCATCTGGATCTTCGTCCAGCGAGGCCGCTTCGAGCGAAGCCGCTTCGAGCGCGTCAGCATCCAGCGAGGCTGCATCCAGCGAGGCTGCATCCAGCGCGGCCTCCTCGAGCGCAGCTCCCGAGGCATTCACGCTCGTCGTCGGTTTCGACGCCGAGTACCCGCCGTACGGCTACCTGGACGCCGATGGCAATCCGACCGGTTTCGACATCGAACTCGCCAAGGCTGTCTGCGAGAAGCTAGGCTGGGGTATCGAAGCCAAGCCGATCGATTGGAACTCCAAGGACCTCGAGCTCGAGAGCGGCAACATCAACTGCATCTGGAACGGCTTCACCATCGAGACCCGTGAGGACCAGTACCAGTTCTCGAAGCCGTACATGCTCAACGAGCAGGTCGTTCTCGTCAAAGCTGACAGCGGCATCAAGGCCCTGGCAGACTTGGCCGGCAAGAAGGTCATCACCCAGGCTGGCGCTCCTCCTGAGGAACTGCTCGGCCCCGAGGGTGACATGGCCGATCTGGGCGCATCGTTCGACGGTGGCGCAATCCAGACCATTCCCGATTACAACAGCGCGATAATGCAGCTGGAATCCGGCGCAGTTGACGCCGTAGCCTGCGACCTGTCCATCGCCGAATTCCAGATGGCCCAGGCAGAGGGCAAGTACGTCATGCTCGACGAGAAGCTGCTCTCCGAGCACTATGGCGTTGGCTTCAAGAAGGGCGAAGTTGAAACCGCCCAGACCGTCAGCGACGCGTTGCTCGAGCTGTACCAGGACGGCACCGTCAAGACCCTGTGCGAGAAGTACGCAGATCAGGGCATCAAGTTCGAAAACTGGGTGCTCACCGAATAACCGCACTCACGTAAGGCGCCTGCCACAAAAGGCGGGCGCCTTTTTTATGGTTAACGTCGCGGAGGATTCCCTTGGACATCGTAACTCTCTTAAACCAATTCGGAGCAGCGTACATGGGGCTGGACGGTAGCCTCACGCTGTCCACCCTTCTTATGCGCATGGGTGGCGGCTTGGTTGTCACCTTCCAGATCTTCATCATCACGCTCATAGGCTCCCTGCCACTTGGCGTGCTCATCGCGCTTGGCCGAATGAGCAAGGTCAAGCCGCTCGCGTGGTTCATGCGCCTGTACATCTCGTTCATGCGCGGCACGCCGCTCATGCTGCAGCTCATGGCCATCTACTACATCCCCTATTACGTGTTCGGAATCAAGCTCAACCTCCTCAACATCGGCCCGATGGACATCGCGGGCCTTCATGTCGAGATAGGCTGGGTCATGACGGCCTGCTGCATCGGCTTCATCCTGAACTATGCGGCCTATTTCGCGGAGATTTACCGCGGTGGCATCCAGTCCATTGCGAGAGGGCAGTACGAAGCTGCCGAGGTGCTGGGCTACTCGAGCGCCCAGACGTTCATGAAAATCGTGCTCCCTCAGGTCATCAAGCGCATTCTGCCTGCCATGGGAAACGAGGTCATCACGCTGGTGAAGGACACGTCGCTTGCATTCGTGCTCGCGCTCGCCGAGATGTTCACGGTGGTCAAGCAAATCGTCGCGAGCGAGGTGACCATGATTCCCTTCATCCTTGCCGCGCTCTTTTACTGGCTGTTCACGATTCTCGCCGAGTTCGTGCTCGGACGTATCGAGAAGCGCTTGTCGTACTACCACGACTAGGCGCTGGGATAAGCGTTTGCCCTCGAGCAACCCGCGACGAATGAGGAGATTCCAATGTCGGATACGAACAAGCTTCTGGACCTGCAGCACGCTCGCAAGAGCTTCGGCGACAACGAGGTGCTCAAAGACATCTCTCTGACGGTGGAGAAAGGCGAGGTCCTGGCTATTATCGGGCCATCAGGCGGTGGCAAGTCGACCCTTCTGAGATGCTGCACGCTTCTCGAGACGCTCGACGGAGGATCCCTCTCGTTCGGCGATTGCGTCGTCACAACCGACCAAGGCGGCGTGGCAGTCTACGGTGGAAAGGACGTCCTGAAACGTGCGCGAACGCACTTCGGGCTCGTGTTCCAAAACTTCAACCTGTTCCCTCATTACACGGTCATGAAGAACCTCACCGATGCGCCCGTCTCCGTGCAGAAGGTTCCGAAGGCCGAAGCTGAGGCCAAGGCCAAGCAGCTCATCGGGAAGATGGGGCTCGAAGGCAAAGAGAACATGGTTCCCTGCGAGCTTTCCGGCGGCCAACAGCAGCGCGTCGCCATAGCGCGTGCCTTGATGCTCGATCCCGACATCCTCTTCTTCGACGAGCCCACTTCCGCACTCGATCCCGAGTTGACGAAGGGAGTGCTTCGCGTCATCCGCGACTTGGCAGAGGAGAACATGACCATGGTCATCGTCACGCATGAGATGAAATTCGCGCGCGACGTGGCCGATCACGTCATCTTCATGGACGGTGGCGTCATCGTCGAGCAGGGCCTCGCCGTCGACGTCATCGACAACCCCCAGCATAATCGCACGAAGGCCTTTCTCCTCAGCGAGGACTAGGAATACCAAACACGCATTCGGGCTTGGTGCTAGGCTTTGCGTTTCCAGCGTGCCGCCCGCCTGGAGGGATTATCCTACAACAATCTCGACGGGTCGCCCGCCCGAAGGGGTTCGCCTACAGCCCTCCGGCGGTAATGGCTTCATTCACACGCCGCATCGCTGCCCGCCCACGGAAGCGGCTCACCCCTTCGGGCGGGCGACCTGCTGGGTGGCCCGATGGTGGTTAGATGATGATGCCGCGGCAAAACCTGCGCGTTTAAAGCGTGTTTCACAACGCAGTTTAAGAAACCTTAAAGCAACCTTAAAACCAGGGGGCTCACTTTGTCATGCTGGTGACAGAATGGGGGGTAAATGCGTTAAGCGGCATCGTGCGTGCTATGGTGGACCCGTCATCTTCGGTAAGCGAAGAGGGTAGCGAAGGAGCGACACCATGAATGAAAACGAAAACGGCTTCCAGTCCTCCCCTGGATCTCCCAAGCCTCCGATGCGGGAAAACGTGCCTAACAATCCAGAACGCATTCTCGTAACCCAGGCTGATACAAGCGGCTTGGACATCGCGGGCGAAGCGTCTTTAGACGCGTCCCATGCACCGGTGCCTTCAAGCGAGCGTACCGAGAGCTTCTCGTCTGCACGGGCAGGGGATACGGGTAACATGCTCGCCGGCAAAGCGTCTTCTGCTCAAGTGGAAAACGCAGCAGTCCCCGCCAGGCAGCAGAGCGCTGCTGCGCGCAACTTGGAAAGCGGTTATGCGTCTCAGCCGGCCCCTCAGGCTACGTATGGCTCCCAATCGGATCCACGGGCCGTGTATGCATCCCAACCGGCTTCTCAGAACACGTACGCGTCTCAGCAGGCGCCTCAGGCTACATACGCTTCCCAGCAGCAGAGGACGTATGTGGCTTCGCAGGAGGCCTCACAGGTACCCTATGGGTCACAGTACTCCCGTCCTTCGGCAACGTATTCGGCACGGTCCGCCAACAGTGCTCCGAGCCGTGACTATGACACGAAGAAATCGGGGGGTGCGGGCAAATCGTTTCTCTTCGGATTCCTAGGCGCCCTTTTGGCATGCGCTTTGGCCTTCGGGGGCTTCGCGTTCGCAGGTGGCTTCTCGGGCTTCGGAGCACAGAAACCCGGCCAGAACGCGGCGCTTATCGGCACGACGGACCAATCGGTCATCAACGCCGTCGACGAGGGCCAGACGCTCGCCGAGGCCGTTGCGTCAAAGGCTTTGCCCTCGGTGGTCGCCATCTACAATTACCAAGCCCAGCAACCTTCGTCCGGTTTCGGCTTCGGTACCGGCTACGGTGCTGGAGATACTAGCGGAGGCTCGCTTGTCGCAACCGGCATGGGTAGCGGCGTGGTCATTTCCAACGAGGGCTACATCATCACGAACTATCACGTGGTAGACGGAGCTTCTCAACTCAAGGTTTCCGTTAACGGCGCCGAAAGAGATGCCGAGTACATTGGCGGCGATAAAAGCTCCGACATCGCCGTTGTCAAAGTTTCGGACACTGAAGGCCTGGTCCCAGCCGATATCGGCGATTCCGACGACCTCAAGATCGGTGAATGGGTCATGACCGTCGGCGCACCGCTGGGCCTTGAGTCCTCGGTTGCAACCGGTGTCGTCTCCGCGACGAACCGTTCGACCATCATGAATTCGAACACCAATTCCAACGATATCTTCAGCTACTACTACGGTAACGCCGCTCCCGAGTACACCTACTATCCCAACATGATCCAGACCGATGCGGTCATCAACCCGGGCAATTCCGGCGGCGCGCTCGTCGATGCAAACGGAAAGCTCATCGGCATAAACGCCATGATCTCCTCCTATTCGGGTGACTATGCGGGCGTTGGTTTCGCGATTCCCATCAACTACGCTATAAACATCGCCAAGAACGTGATCGACGGCAAGGAACCCACCCATGCGATCATCGGCGTGACCCTCTCGCAGGTGAACAGCACCATTGCCCAGCAGTACAACCTGTCCACCGACAAGGGCGCCTACATCTCGGCGATCACCCCCGACACGGGCGCAGCTGATTCGGATCTCGCAATAGGCGACATCATCACGAAGGTCGCCGGCAAGGCCGTGACCTCGCCGAACGACGTCACGCTCGAGGTCCGTGCCCACAACGTGGGCGACACGATCACGCTGACCGTCAACCGTGCTGGAGAGGAGATGGACATAGACGTCGTACTAACTTCAGACGAGAACATGACGCAAGCTGCCCCGTCGACCCAAGACCAGGGTCAGGGTCAGGAGCAAGGCCAGGGCCAGGGTCAGAACCCTTGGGGCGGCCGCGGCTCTGACGGCCAGGGATACACGATGGAAGAACTGGAGGAACTGCTGCGGCTTCTCGAGCAGTAGAGACGCGAACATAGAGATTTTTCGGGGAGCAGGGTGATTTCTCGCCCTGCTCCCTTTTGGCTTTGTTAATCGTCTCGCTTTCGTCAAGACAAGCGCACCGTCGTTTCAAATTCGGGTATCATGTCAAAAGGTGTACAAGCAAACGCACGAGGAGGATCCGGACATGTCGGGTGACTACAAATACAAACGCGTCTTGCTCAAGCTTTCAGGCGAGGCTCTTGCCGGAGATCAAGGTTATGGAATCGATCCGAAGGTTGTGGACGATTTAGCCGAGCAGATCGGCGAAGTGGTTCACGACGGCGTGCAAGTTGCCGTCGTCGTGGGCGGAGGCAATATTTTCCGCGGGCTGGCAGGCTCGGCCGAAGGCATGGACCGTGCACAAGCCGATTACATCGGCATGCTGGCCACGGTCATGAACTCCCTCGCGCTTCAAGATGCTTTCGAGCGCCATGGCATGATCAGCCGTGTTCAATCGGCCATCAACATGTTGCAGGTATCCGAGCCCTACATTCGCCGCAGGGCCGAGAGGCATCTCGAGAAGGGTCGAGTAGTCATCTTGGCGGCAGGCACGGGCAATCCGTACTTCACGACCGACACCACCGCGGCGTTGCGCGCCTGCGAGTTGAACGTCGACGTTCTCATGAAGGCGACAAAGGTCGACGGCGTGTATGACAGCGACCCGAAGAAGAACCCCGATGCCAAGAAGTTCGATCGCATCAGCTACATGGAAGTGCTGAACCGCGGCCTCCACGTGATGGACAGCACCGCGACGTCGCTTTGCATGGACAACCATATGCCCATGATCGTGTTCGACCTGACGGTGAGGGGAAACATCGCGCGGGCGCTCAAGGGCGAGAACGTCGGGACGACGGTGGAGTAAAAGAGCGGTATAAAGGGAAGACGAGGCTGGCGCTGTATATCACGTGGCCTCTGAACAGCATGGATGCTGTGTAAGCGAAAAGGAGCCGAGGATGGAAACCGAAGAGATTCTGCTTGAAGCCGAAGAGCGTATGGAAAACGCGGTGGAGGCGCTGCACAATGCTTTCGGCAGCGTTCGCACCGGCCGTGCGAGCGGCAAGGTTCTCGACCGCATCAGGGTCGATTACTACGGCGCCATGACGCCGATCAACCAGTTGGCCGGTGTCAAAGCCCCCGATGCCCACCTGTTGGTCATCGAGCCGTGGGATAAGAGCTCGCTGAAGTCCATCGAGCGCGCCATCATGGAAAGCGACCTGGGCGTAACGCCCTCGAACGACGGCATGGTCATTCGCCTGCCGTTCCCAGAGCTTACCGAGGAGCGTCGTCGCGAGCTCGTCAAGCTGTGCAAGGGTTACGCAGAGGACGCGCGCGTGTCGGTGCGCAATGCCCGCCGTGATGCGAACACCGCGCTCAGCAAGGCCGAAAAGGCAAGCGAGATCACCGAGGACGACTTGAGGCGTGGCGAAAACGACGTGCAGAAGCTCACGGACAAGTACATTGCCAAGATCGACGAAGCCTTCAAGGCCAAAGAAGCCGAAGTGATGGAGATCTAAGCGAAATGTTCGCGAAGCCGGTCACAGAGATTTACCCGAACCCTCCAAAGGGCCTTGATCCCCGCCTGCTGGACGAGGGGCGTGTTCCCCAGCATGTGGCCGTCATCATGGACGGAAACGGGCGCTGGGCCAAGAAGCGCGCTCTCAACAGGCTGCGCGGGCATAAAGCCGGCATAGAGGCCGTGCGTGAGACCATACGCGCCGCATCGGACTCGGGCGTGCGCTACCTGACCATATACTCCTTCTCGACAGAGAACTGGAAACGGCCAGATGACGAGGTCGAGGGTCTCATGCAGCTGTTCGCAAAGACGATGCTCGCTGAGGTGGATGGCCTGCATGAAGAGCATGTGCGCGTGAAGACCATAGGGAATATGTCGAAGCTTCCCGCCGAGACGCGCGAGGCATTCGAGGAGGCTTGGGAGAAGACGAAGGGCAACGACGGGATGACGCTTCTCGTGGCCGTGAACTACGGGTCCCGCGAGGAGATCCTCCATGCCGTTCAGGCGGTTGTCGAGCAATCAGTCGACCAGTTCCAAAAGACGGACAATCTGCCCGAGATAACGGGCGACCTCTTCGAGGATGGTCTCTATACGGCGGGAAGTCCCGATCCCGAGCTGCTCATCCGCACATCGGGTGAGATGAGGGTCTCCAACTTCCTGCTGTGGCAGCTCGCGTACACGGAGTTCTACTGCACGAACGTACTGTGGCCCGATTTCAACAGGTACGAGTTCCTCAAGGCGCTGCTCGCTTACCAGGGCAGGAATCGTCGTTTCGGGGCGGTGCAGGCATGAGCCAGGACCGTTTCAGCGAAGACGCTCAGGGCGATGTGCCGCGTTACTGGGAAGATGTTCGCGAGAGCGAGGGCGTTTGGGAAGGTGACGGCTGGCAAGTACCCGCGGCCCATGCCGATTCGGATGAACCTGGCGCTGAAGGCTCTGGCATAGGCGAGGTAGCGTTCGACGGCGCTTCCGACCAAGGACCAGCAGACGGCTTCGATGACGGACAGGAGACCCTCGAGGCGCGCGAGCGGTTGCGCAGACGTCTCGGGAAAGGCGAAGAGGCTCACGTTTCCCCTGCTCCCGTTCGCACGACGCGAACTGGCGAGCCGAAACCCGATTCGGGCAAGCGGGCCCAACGCGTGAAGGAGAAGGCGTACGAGAAGACGCCCGACCGCTTCAAGAATCCAAGCGACCTGCAGGTCCGCCTGCGCACAGGGATTCTCTACATCACCCTCAACATCGTGTGCGTCCTGGCAGGCGACGTGACGACGATGATCATCCTTTCCGTCACGGCAGCCATATGCGCAGGCGAGTTCTATTACATGTTACGCTCTGACGCCAAGATGCCCAACGAGTTCATAGGAACGCTCGCGGCGGCCGCGTATCCCGTAAGCGTGTTCTTCTTCGATATATTCGGGGTTGTGTTGGTCACTGCGCTCCTCCTGCTTGCAGTGACGATCTGGTACGTTTACTGGTTGCGTGCACGTGTCGCCGACGTCGGCATATGCGTCTTCGGCGCGATGTACACGGGCATGCAGCTCTCCGGTTTGCTGCTCATCCGCATGTCTATCGACGGTTTGTGGGGCGGTGTCATCGTGCTCGTCATCTTCGCGAGCATCTGGTTCAACGATGCTGGCGCGTACATGTTCGGCTCCCGCTTCGGAAAGCACAAGTTGGCTCCGCGCACCTCTCCGAAGAAGAGCTGGGAGGGCTTCATCGCCGGTCTCGTCGTGTCGATGGCGATCTGGTGCATCATGCTGGCCATCCCCGGTGTTCAGATCACGGTATGGCAGTGCATGCTGTTCGGTCTTGTGTGCGGGTTGACCAGCGTGTTGGGCGATCTGTGCGAGAGCCGCATCAAGCGCTCGGTCGGCTTCAAGGATTCCGGGACCATCATGCCGGGGCACGGCGGGCTGTTCGACCGCTGCGACTCGCTCATGCCGACGGCAGTGGCCGCTGCCATCCTCCTCTTCGGCTTCGGCTGCCTTCCCATGCCTTTCTAACTCATCGGAGGAAACGATCGGAGGGGACAGTCCCCAACGATCGTTTCTTACAACCTCTTGTTGGGCGTGTCAAACTGCCCGGCACTTCATCACGCCCGCGTTCTTTAATGATTTCCCGCATTGCCCACCATGGCAGGGAAACGGGCTACAATGGCGGAAGGCGAAACAAGGAGGCATCATGGCTCGACGCATAGCAGTTCTGGGCTCAACGGGTTCTATCGGCACGCAGACGCTGGATGTGGCGCGGCGGCATCCCGACAAGATCGAGGTCGTGGCCCTAGCCGTCGGCCGCCGCGTGAAGGAGGCGCTTGAGCAAGCCCGTGAGTTCGGCGTGCGCTACGTTGCTTCAAACATGGACGCAGGCGAATTCGATGCCCTTGGCCTTGAGGTGCCCGAAGGCGTGGAGCTGGCTTTCGGTTCCGATGCCGTGGCAGCGCTGACCCAGCTTCCCGAAGTTGATGTCGTGGTGAACGCTCTCGTCGGTGCTGCGGGCTTGCAGGCCAGCTACGAGACCCTTCGCGCGGGCAAGGTGCTCGCCCTCGCCAACAAGGAATCGCTCGTCGTGGGCGGCGACCTGATCATGCCGCTCGCTTCCAAGGTTGACGAGCAGCGCCGTGCTGCGGGACTTGCGCCCGACCATGGGCCTGCGGGGGCGCTCATGCCAATAGACTCCGAGCACGGCGCGATTTACCAGTGCCTCATAGGGGAGGAGGCCCGCGAAGTCGAGCGCCTCTGGGTGACGGCGTCGGGTGGGCCGTTCCGCGGCAAGAAGAGCTGCGAGCTGAAGGACATCACGGCAAAGCAGGCGCTTGCGCACCCCACCTGGAACATGGGCCCGAAGATCACCATCGACTCCTCGACGCTCATGAACAAGGGCCTCGAGGTCATCGAGGCGCATCACCTCTTCACCATGCCCTACGATCGGATAAGCGTTGTCGTGCAGCCGCAGAGCGCCATACATTCGATGGTGGAGTTCTCGGACGGTTCCGTGAAGGCGCATCTCGGCACTACCGACATGCGCATACCCATCCAATATGCGCTCAGCTACCCCGAACGCTGGGACGCTCCCGTGACACCCCTCGATTTCACGAAGCTGGGAAGCCTCCAATTCGATGCTCCGGACGTCGAGACGTTCCGCTGCCTGGCACTTGCCCGTGCGGCAGGCGAGCGCGGGGGCACGTTGCCCTGCGTCATGAACGCGGCGAACGAAATAGCCGTGGCAGCCTTCCTTGCGGGTGAGGGTTCGTACCTGGGCATTGCGGAATGCGTCGAGATTGTTATGGACGCGCATGACGTTCAGCCGGTCGAATCGATCGGGCAACTGCTCGAGATCGACTCCTGGGCTCGAGCGCGCGCACGCGATAACATACGGTAACCGATAAAAGGCGCTAGCGGAGTATAACTCGCCTTGTGCATTTGCCGAGCCAGGCAAACCAGTGCAATTGGTATGGCGCTTTGGCAACCACTCGGTGACGTGGGAAATGGCGCTTTATAATGACGTCATGGATATTTTACTCACAATTCTAGCTGCCACGATCGTGCTCGGGTTCCTCGTCTTCATCCATGAAGGCGGTCATTTCCTAGCGGCACGTGCTTTCGGCGTGCGCGTCTCCGAGTTCATGATCGGCTTGCCCGGTCCTCACGTCGGGGTTCAGCGTGGCGAGACCAAGTTCGGCGTCACGGCCATTCCGCTGGGGGGTTACGCGCGTGTGTGCGGCATGGAGCCTGGCGAGATGTCGCCGTATCTGGAAGCTGCCATGGCAAGCGTCTATGCACGTGGAACGGCTGTGATGGAAGATGTTGCACTCGATTGCGGCTGCACGGATGACGAGGCGTACGAAGCCCTCGAAGAGCTTGTCGAATGGGGGACGGTGCTTGGGCCGAAGAAGACCGACGAGTACAACGTTTACCGCGTGCCCGCCCGCAAACCCACTGCGCTTCAAATGAAACGCGCTCATCGACGGGGGTTTAAAGGCGCCCAGTTTGCCGAGGAGCGCGTGAGTGAACATGATCTTGATGCCGCTGTGCCTGTTCAAGTTACGGGTTCTGCGGCGAAAACCTCGGAAATGGCCGCAACGGGAACCGTCGACGGAAAGCTTCACGTAAACGTCTCCTCGTGCCGTGTCCTCGAAGAAGGTGTGCCTGCTCCCCTGGACGATCCACACGAGGCGTTTCTCGCCGAGTACCGTCAGCAGTACCGTTCGTTGCCCGCCTGGAAGCGAATGGCCATCCTCCTGGCAGGCCCCGGCGTCAACCTGCTGTTCGCCATGCTCGCGTTCGTCATCATCTACTCTGTGCTCGGCTTCGACTACCAGAACACCGAGACGGGCGAGATATCCCACATCGTCGTGTCGCCCCTTCGCGCCATCGAAGCTGGCTTCATGTACATCGCGATGGTCGTGCAGGCTGTTATGGGCCTGTTCAATCCCCAAACTGCGGCCGAGACGGTCTCCAACTCCACATCGGTTGTGGGCATTGCGGTCATGTCGAAGTCCGCATTCGAGGCGGGGCTCACAAGCGTCCTGTCCTTCACGGCCATGCTGTCGGTCTCCTTGGGCGTCATGAACCTGCTGCCCATTCCGCCTCTCGACGGGGGCCGTTTCGTCATCGAGGTCTACCAGCGCATCCGTCGCAAAGTGGTGGGCGTCCGCGCGATGAACTACCTCTCCTTCGCCGGAATGGCGCTTTTCATGCTCTTCTTCATCATAATGATGAACCAAGATATACAGCGTTTCATCTTCGGCAACTGGGGTTAGCGGCGTTCTGGCGGGCGAATCGGCCCTCTGGGCTCGCTCGCGGCACAGAAGGCCGCGTCGCTCGCCAATCGGGCCGCTTCGCCACGCCAGAACGCCACTAACCCGCCCGCATCCCGCAGAAGCGCCGCACCCCTCGCGGTCGCTCGCGGCACAGAAGGCCGCGTCGCTCGCCCATCGGGCCACTTCGCCACACCAGAACGCTTCTAACCCGCCCTCACCCTTCCGAAGCGCTGGCATGCTCGCGGCACAG
>JAFRGA010000076.1 GCA_017434045.1 Eggerthellaceae bacterium | reverse complement strand
TGCGAGCAGCTGTAGGCTTAGCGCCCCGCCGCCGGCTTGGGCAAACAGTTTGGAACAGCAGTCCGGGTCGGCGGCGGGGTGCGTAGCCGCTTGCGCAGCTACAAATCTCTATTATTCTAAAACGCGAGCAGCTGTAGGCTTAGCGCCCCGCCGCCGGCTTGGGCGAACAGACTTGGAACCAATGTGAATAATTCTGTCCTAAAAGGGGTGATTGCTGGCCAACGTTTTCGTGGGCAACCCTGGTTCATCCTGATAGAATAGCAGGGTATCGGCCTGCAAGGCCAGATGAAGGCAGTCGGGGCAATTGCAGCCACAATGCAACGATACGCGAGCACTGAAAACGAAGACGACCACGAGGAGGTATCATGGCCGACAATTACAACTCGTACTCACCCCAGACACAGCAAATCCCCGCACAACAAGGCTACCAGCAACAAGCGCCGCAACAGCGCTACCAGCAGCAGGCCACGCAACAGCGCTACCAGCAGCAGGCACCACAGCATTCAAGCAGATGGCAGCCTATGAACGACGTCACGAGCACAGGCGAATGGTTCTTGAACCTGTTCCTCGTGGCCATCCCCCTTGTTGGGCTCATCCTGTTGTTCGTTTGGGCATTCGGTTCAGGCACGGCGTCCTCGAAGAAAAACTGGGCTCGCGCGAACCTCATCTGGATTCTCGTTGGCATCATTCTCACAATCGTCATATGCGTCGTGGCGACGCTCATGGGCGTCGATGTTCAGGCATTCCTTCATCGCTACTATTCCTAGCCATCCGGGAATCCCAGGGTTCTAATTAGCGTAACGTGCCGGCCCGCTCAAGCGGGTCGGCGTTTTCTTGCCATCGCCCTTCTCCTGGAATGGACGGGGTTGAGATTACCCTGAAATAAACCGACGCCAAATAAGCAGCTGAACCTTCCGCCGCCTGGGTACAGAAGGCACTGAAAAAACGTGCAGGACACCTCTTCCGATTGCATGCTATGAAAGCGAAAGCAAGTCGGACAACATGCTCACTATTGCCGGAATCTCATAAGGCTTCGCCAAATGTCCGTTCATGCCTGCTTCGGCGGCTATCTTCTTGTCTTCCTCGAACGCATTAGCAGTCATTGCCACGATAGGTATACTTGCCTTCCGCCGATCGTCAAGGGCGCGAATCCTCTTCGAAGCCTCATACCCATCCATTTGAGGCATCTGGATATCCATCAAGATAATGTCGTAGCGGTCAGAAGGGCTATCCTCCATAATCTGGACCGCTTCGGTGCCGTCAGACGCAATGTCGACAATCAATCCCAGCTCCCCGAGAATCGCCTCGGCTATCTGTTGGTTCAACACGTTGTCCTCCACGAGGAGAACCTTCTTGCCCGCTAAGTTCGTCGCCTGCTCGGCTTCATCGCCGTCTTCGGATCCACGGTATGGCTCGATGAGCAATTCGCGCAGTTCAGACATGAAAAGCGGTTTCGAGCAGAATGCGGTGACGCCCGCTTCGCGTGCTTCCTCCTCTATGTCGGACCAGTCATAGGCGGTCAGGATGATGATGGGCGCAGCATCGCCTATAACCTTTCGAATCCTCCGCACCGTCTCGATGCCGTTCAGGTCCGGCATCATCCAGTCTATGATGTATGCGCTGAACTCGTCGCCGCTATCAAGCGCGTCTTTGGCGCGGATGACGGCCTCTTTTCCGAAGTTCGTCCAGTCTGGGCGCATACCTATCGTGCGCAGCATCGAGCAAACCGACAGGCACGTGTTCGTGTCGTCGTCCGCCACGAGCGCACGCAACCCAAGGAGTTCGGGCAGCTGCTCGTACTCGGCGGGATTGCCGCTCACCCTGCAGTCGAGATTGACGACGAACTCGCTCCCCTTGCCCAATACGCTGGTCACCGAGATCGTCCCGCCCATCATGTCGATGATGTTCTTGGTGATGGCCATACCCAGGCCCGTTCCCTCGATACCGCTCACCGTGCTGGTCTGCTCTCGGGTGAACGCCTCGAAGATGGTGTCGATGAACTCCTCGCTCATGCCGATGCCGTTGTCCTTGATCCTAAACTCGAAGCAGGCATACCCCGGCCTCGACGATGGTTTCTCGATAACGCGGAGGCTCACCGTTCCACCCGCAGGCGTGAACTTGATGGCGTTCGACAAGATGTTCAACAGGACCTGGTTGAGACGCAGCCTGTCTGTGACGATGTCCTCGTTGACAACATCCACCGTGTCGATGAACAGCTCCTGCTGTTTCGCGGTCGTATCGGCCTGGATAATGCTCTTGATATCGTGAATCAAATCCGGGAGATGCACATCGGATTCCTCGATCTTCACCTTACCGCTTTCGATACGGCTCATATCCAGCACATCGTTGATAAGCGACAGCAAATGCTGGCTCGATACCGAAATCTTGCCCAGATAATCCTGAACCTGCTCTTTGTTGTCGATATGGGAAGCGGCAAGCGCCGTGAACCCGACGATGGCATTCATGGGCGTGCGAATGTCGTGGGACATGTTGTTGAGGAAAACCGTCTTCGCGCGATTTGCATGCTCTGCCGCCGCGAGGGCGTTGGAAAGCGCCTCCTCGCTTTTCGCCAATTCCTCGTTCTTCTCCTCAAGCTCACGACGGGCGGCTTCCTTGTTGAGAATCTCCTGCTTCGAGCGTTTGGAATCGCGGACGAGGAAGAAGATCACGAGCGCCACGATCGCCAGGAAGAGCGCCGAGAACAAGGCGGAGTTGTCGTGCAGCAAATCCGAGATCGTGTACGTGTACAGGCCGCCGGTATAACGGTAGGCCAGGTTTTGCGCATAATCCTCGCCAACCACCTTGATGCCGCGGTTGAGGAGCTTCAAAAGCCCCTCGTCCCCAATCGGGACGCCGAAGCAACGATCGTCGCCGTAGCCCAGCTGTCGGAACGACAGGCCGTCATACTTGCCGTTCTTGAGAATTTCACTGGCTCTCAGGCCATTCAAGGTGGTGCAGCCGACCTCGCCTGATTTGACGGCTTCCAGACAACCATCGATGGAAGGATACGTGATGATCTCCGCATCGGGGAAGTGTGCCTTCACGAAGTAGTATTGCATGCGGTTGTTCTCGTTCACCGCAAAGCGGGAGACGCATTCGTCGCTGTACTCGTTTTTGTAGATGAGCGCAGTCGAGGAAGTGGCCACGGGGTTCGACAGGAAAATACCGCTTTCCTCCGAATAGTACAGACCGCCTCCGGCGGGGAAGGCCACATCGATGTCGCCTTCGACCAAATGCGCGATCATATCGTCGTAGTTGTCGAAACCCTTGTACGTGATTTCCACGTTCGCAATGCCAAGATCGTTGAAGATCTTGGGGACGATGTCGCACACGATGCCCACGGCATTCCCCGATGCGTCGGTATTGCTGTATGGGAGGTAATTGTTCAAATAACCAACGCGAAGGGCATCGTGCGTGGTTATCCATTCCTTTTCCGCAGCGGAAAACGCCCTGCTCGAAACGCTTACCGGATAATACTTGGAGCGAAGCGAGCTGATGTAGTTCGGCTCCTCGGCCTGCAACTGCTTCTGCGCTTCGTTCAGTTCGGCAAGCAGGTCGGACCGCTTGATGTTCACGCATAGGAAGTAATCAGACGAACCGAGAGATCCGATAACCTGGGCGTCGTTCCTCCCATAGGCGCCGTCGCCCTCGGCTGCGAGAACATCGACTTCGCGACTGTCGAACGCCGCGAACAGCTCCTCGTAGCCGCCGAAGGTGACGACCTCTGCCTTGACGGAGTTCTTGTCCAGATACTCGTTCAATACCCCGACGAGGGCGCTGTCGAGCACGCCTCTCTTCTTTCCCGACAATGTCGCAGGATTGGAGTCGATACTCTGATCGGCTCCGTGCTTCACGAGACTGTAAACCTCGTTGCCCATAGGAGTATCCGGATAACCGATGAGACCGACGCGGTCCTCCCGCCATGCAAGACCGGCAAGGAGGTCGATGTCTCCATCGAGAAGCTTCTGGTACAGAGCGCCATAATCGCCATACACGTACTCGTATTTCCAGCCGGTGTATTCGGAGAGCTTGCGATAGTATTCGTACGCGTACCCGGTTTTGACGGCGCCCTCCCGAGCGCCTTCCTGGAACACCTCGTTCTCGTAATATCCGACGCGAATCGGATCCTTGGAATCCCCTGCGGCATAGACTGGAGATGGAATCGCCATGGTCGCCAGAAGTACGACTACGGCACTGATGGCAAGCAAAAAAGCGGAGATTTTCGTCTTGGCACCGCATGTAAAGCTCATAAGGATCCTCCTGCCAACGGCAAGCCTGCTTCCTGTCGTATATCGGTAGAGGTATAGCTGTGTTCCCGGCTCATAAGCCGCTGCCATGCATGCAGCCAAGCGACGAGCCTCTCTGCACATGCATGGAAAACATCCCACATCCACTGCTCATCGAGAAGGCGATAGCTTGTGCAATCCAGCGCCATCAACCCCCCGTTGTCGACGATGGCGCTTGCGGTTTCGATAGAGCGAGCCACATCGTCGGCGAGAATGCTATAAGGCCTGAACGTGCGAGCTGCCTCGAGCAGTTCTGGGGTAGCTTGCACGTGGTTCGTCACGCTCAAGGACCGTCCGAACAAATCGAAGTCAGACTGTTTGGCTATGCGCAGCTCTTCCCCTTCGGGCACTTCGTTTTCCGAGCAAAACGTGCGGAAATAACCGTTGTAAAAACGGTCGGCTACGAGATGCGCCCAAGATCCGAGCACCAAGCTCAGATTCGCAGCTTCCTTGGGAGTGCGACGCGCGACGTAGCGATCCCAAAACCAATCGGCATCAGGAACGGGGATGATGTTCGGCTCTGCCACATGCGTAATGCAGTAATCGATTCGGAATGTGGCATCATGCACCATGAACCCCACATACACGTCGGGCACGTAATTCCCGAACAGAAAAGCATTCGCATCCGCGATACCAAGCCCCTCCGCTCGATGTTCCGAGAGCATATGCTCTACATGCGCAGTATGTATGTTCCAGCTCGGCATAACGAACTCATCATACCCCAGATGCCCTCGAGCATGCACGCAACAGCTTTGCCAGGTCTCCGCTACAGAGAAAACGCGATTCTCCTCCACGCGAGCCGAGCACCGCCAGCTTGTTCTGAACAGGATACTTTGATTTGAGCAAAATGCTTTGAGCTACTTGGAAATAACTCATAGTTAGCAAGCCACAACACCGGACGCCAGGTATACTGGTTCTAACGCTCAGCGTCGTGGTCACCGATTGACGGTGTATGCCATCCGCCCCATTCAATCGATTCGACAATCGGGGGAAGGGAGGCCCGGGAACCTGGAGGCGCATTTGCGTGCGACCGCGAGGTCGTTCGCTTGAATGCAACCTCCATGCCGTCTTACGAGAGCCGAGAAGGAAAGGGAGACGCAATAAGTCGAAAGGATTCGTTATGGCCGTAATCGAAGAGCGCATATACGACATTCCCATGGACGAGCTCACAACCGCCGAGGACTTTGCCTTGGAGTCGCTGCACATGGACAAGGAACGCGTCATGCAACGATACGAGGAGACCTACAACGAGACCCTCGAACGATGCTTCAAAGACCTGAAATGCCAGGGCGTTTCCAGGGGATTCGCCATAACTTCCAAAGACGGCGAAGAACTTCAGCTTGAGGGCGGTATCGTCCTGAAAAGCAAGCTGCTCGCCGAGGTGCTTCACCGTGCGGACGAAATCGTAGCATACGCCGTCACCGTCAACGGCCACGATGAGCTCATGGCAGACCCGGAGAACTCGATGCTCGAGGGCATGTTCTACAACGCCTGGGGAGTCGGCTTCTCGATGAGCGCCCATCGCTGGCTCAAGAAGAAGATCCAGCAACAAGCATTGGATAACGGGTCGTACGCGAGCAGGGGCTGGATTCCCGGCGAAGAAAACATTGAACTGGGCCTGCAAAACGAGCTGTTCGAACTGCTTGACCCAACGCGCATCGGGATCACGCTCTCGGACTCGGGCGTCATGCGCCCCGTCATGTCGGTAAACGGCTTCATCGGCGTCTGCGCTGACTCCGCCATACAATTCGACGGCAAGGACATCGCCGAGCACCATTAAGCACGACCGCCTCCCTCCCGAGGTGGCGTGACGGGCATCAAGGCTTTCATCGCGAAGGCGTCACGCAACGAACGCGACCGCCTCGTAATGCGCGAACGCGCAGGTTGGGAGCGTTTTCTTGCGCGCATCGATCCGTCGATGGCGTTATACTGGGGAAGCGTAAGCCACAGAGAGGGAGGTTGCAATGACGCACGTCATCGTCGAACCCGGCGTTTGCGGACTAACCGCCGACATCAAAGTTGACATGGCCGATGGATACACTGCAAACATCGCGATAGACACCAAGTGCAAGATGATCGCCGACCTGGTAGACGGTTTGGAACAACCCGTTGACGTCTTCGCGCTCCTTGGCCTGTCGGGTGCTGATCCCACCCTCGAGACCGCCCGTCTTGGAACGCGCATCCATGCGGGATGTCCGACCATCGCCGGCATTGCCAAGGCCGTGGAAGCCGCTTCGCAGATGGCCCTTCCGCGCAATGCCTCGATAACGTTCGTGGACGATTAAAGAGGGTTGTTTCACTACAGCCGCAAGCTGTCGGCCCCCGTCACCGCAGGCCCCTCCTGTGCGGCTGAGAGGTCGAGCAAAAAGGCTATGGTCTCCGTTTGCCCGTTCGCATTGGCCGCATCGATGCACTTCTTCAAGTTGTAGGCGCCGAGAAAACCCCGTTTGTCGGCAAGGGCGCGCAACTCGTCCGTGCACCCATAGGCAGACAGGGCCTTGACCATCTCGAGCTTCTCGTGAATTTCCCCCAAGCGTTCGGGATGACGCGCCACCAACCGTGCCCCGAACAGTTGCTCCTGCTCGAGCTCGGATCTCAACAGCTTTTTCGCTTGATCGAACGAAACCAGGTTCCGTTCGATAGCGTAATCTGCAATCAGGTACGACATCGAGTGATTGTTCAGAAACGAGCTGAGCGTCGTATCGATGTTCTCGCCCACGATGGTCACGGACTTCAGTTTCGGGCAGCCTTGGAACGCGCGCGGCCCGATGTACGTCAGCTTTTCGTGCACCACCACGGTCGTCAAGTTGGGGCAATCGCGGAACGCGCTGCGCTCGATGGTCTCGACGTTTTCCGGCACGACCATCGTCTGCAGCGACGAACAGCCGGTAAACGACCTGTCTGCGATAACGGTAACCGAAGAGGGCAGGGTAATTGAGGTAAGGGCCGTGCAGTTGCTGAAGGCACCCGCCCCCACCGTGCTGAGGGAATCCGGCAGGGACACGTCGACGAGGGCCGGGCAATTCCGGAACGTGTCGAAATTCAACATGCTTATCGGCCCCTTAATGGTCACCCGTTTCAAGGACCGGCAATCGGAAAAGGCCTGGTTGCCGATGAATGTAACCGTCTCCGGCAGCTCTATCGACTCGATGACGTTGTTGTCCTCGAATGCGCCTTTGGCAATCAGGATCACGGGTTCGCCGTCAATTTCGCCCGGCACGGAGACCTCTGGGTTGCTGCCCGTATAACCGGATACGATCCATCCGTCATCCCTGTGTTCAAGCACGAAATCGCTAGCTTTGCCATCCATAGGTCCATCCTTTCGCCAATGAAACCCGGCCGTCTTTCCCGGTTCCTCTAATCGATCCCTTCCAGTGTCCGTATTTGCCTAGCCAGGTCGTTTCCGCGCTCGGAGAGCAGGAGGTCCTTGTTGTGCTTCAGGAACGACCCGCTCCCATGCTCTGCTACTGCATCGACCATCGTTGGATCGGCTGATAGTTTCGTGACCATGATCAGCGCTTCTTGAGATTTCTCGCCGAAAGCCGCATCGAGGAAGCCGAATACGTGGTCGACCGAGTCCATGGATTGCTTCACCTGGGCCTCGTAGCCGTCGACAAGAGAATTGAACGCCGACTTCGCCGCGTCGAACGACGTGTCGAAACCAGCATTGAGGGAATCCGCCATCTGCTGGAGCATGCACAGGCGATCCACCTTCACCGCATCGTGGTCGTCGAGGACCCCGGGACGGAGCAACTCGTGGTCGAACTGGACCTGGACGCGCTCGAGCCGCCTTGCGAACGAGCTCTGGAAATCGTCATCGTTCATGCTCGCACGGGCGCTTTGGAGATCCGAGCGGACCATTCCAAGCGCCTCCTTCCGCACAGCCGCGCCATGGATGCGGGAAAGGACGGCGTCGAGCAACAGCCCGACGACCGCCAAGCGCTCGTCGAACGGCGCATCCGAGGCACGCTCGACAAGGTTTCCATCCGCCTCGCCGTCCAGGATCTGGGATACCTTGTAGTCGTCCTGATACTTCCTGAACAGGTCGTAATAGCTATAGAACTCATGAGAGACCTGGTCGTCTTGCAGGTATTGGCGAACGAGGTCCACGTCGGCGGTCAGTCCTTCCGCCTCGTAGGTTTGCAAGATACGCGAAAGGTCCTCCCACCCGCGCGCAGTCACGAGGCGCGGCGCAGAGACACCTGCACGCACGATGTAGAACGATGCGGGTTTCGCGTCGAGGAACGTCGTCACGGCAGGATGGATGCCATGCGACACCGCGTACTCCTGCCAGACCTCGAGGTTAGCATCCACGTCGATCCTCTTGATTCGATCGAGGAGGGCGGGGTCGAACTCGCGTGCGGCGCGGTTGTACTCAGGGGGGTTGCCGGCGCATACGATAACCCACCCGTCAGGCAAGCGATGCATGCCGAACGTCTTGAACTGCAGGAACTGGAGCATGGCGGGGGCCAAGGTCTCGCTCACGCAGTTGACCTCGTCGAGGAACAGGATGCCCTCATCCACGCCGGTTTCTTTCCGGACCCTATGAACGGCTGCGATAATCTCGGACATCGTGTAGTCTGCGACGTGGTATTCGCGACCATCGAACACCTCGGTCGATATGAAGGGCAAACCCAAGGCGCTTTGACGCGTATGGTGCGTGATGGAATACGAGACGAAGTTTATTCCCAACTCATCCGCCACTTGCGAGACGACCGCGGTCTTCCCTACTCCCGGAGGGCCGAATACGACCATAGGGCGCTGCATGTTTTGCGGGATACGGTAAACGCCCCGGGCGTCCTTTGCCAAGTACGCGCGAGTCGCACTTTCTATCTGCTTTTTGGCCTGTTTGATGTTCATAGGTCGGCGAGCTCCTCTCTACTGGACTGCCAGCTCGCGGCTTTCAACGCATACTCATCTAGCGTGGTTTGAATCGCCCAGGGGGGAACGTCTTCAGGGCGATGGTTCTCGTCGTAGAAAACGAAGGCGGACCGGTACCGTGGCACCCATTCAGGGTAGCTCCCCCAGCCGTCGGTGAAGTATACCAACCCTCCCAAGTCGTGGAACGCCCCCTCCTCCACAAGCTTGTCCACGTAGGCGAACGCCGGTCGGAAGTCGGTTCCCCCTCCGCCTTGCACGCGCAGGAATTCGCTCCAGCGAGCCAAGTCTTCGGAAGTGGTCACGACGTCGTCGGAATGCACGCGGACATCGCACTGTAAGATGCGCATGTGAATGCTATCGAAAAACGCTTCGGTCGTCTTCAATATGTTGAACGTGGCTGTCACGAACGCGCGGATGGCATCCCCGCGCACGCTTCCGGAGGTATCGAGCACGATGACGAACTCGCGTACCCGACGCTCCTCGCGGTATTCGAGCGGCTCGATGAGCGGGAGGTTTCCGTAGAGCTGCAACCCGTACGAATAGAAGACCTGATCGAACTCGTCATCGCTCAAACGCAGGACCTCGCCCATCGTGGCAAAGCTCCGGAGGAAATCTGCATACTCCATGCGCTCCCTGTTTATTGCGACCAAATCGTCGAGGAAGCCCGGGAGCTGCCCCCCGCGTCGCGATGACATGGTTTGCAGCTGGACAGAAAGGCTTCTGGCGATGTTCCGCCATTCCTGCTGCTGTTGCTCCTTGGAAGGCTGAGTTTTTGGGGATGTGTTCGCAGAACCTGCCATCGGATCTGAAGATCTTCCGAAGCGGGGGTCCCCCAACTGAGCCTGCCCTGCACCTGGCATATTGGGATCGTCGTCTTCGCCGTCGGCGCCATCGCCCGATGAGCCATCGCCCCCGTCAAGGTCGCCGTGCGCGGCGTCGGGCAGATCAAGGTCGTCGTTTCCTGATCCTTCGCCAGATTCTCCCTGATCGCCGCCAGGGCTCTGGTCAACGCTTTCGGAGACGCCGTCGATGGTCCCGATTCCTCCACGTGGGTCGGTTCCTTCCCCGGCCCCCTCCCCCTCTTCCTCGTCGCGGGATCCGGCGGGTGCATACCACAGTTGGTGCGAATCGGACTTGACCAGCGCTGCCCATTCCTCCACCGATTCCGCCCAGCGCCCTTCGCGCAGATGCCGGTAAATCCGCTCCGCATCGGCACGACCCCGCATATCGCGCTCGACCTGTTGGATCAACATCACGATCGCGGCGCCTTCGCTCCCGCCCCTCGGCCCCAGAAGCTCCATGACCACCCGCTCTGCGGCGATATCGCACGCAAGGTTCCACAGCCTCTTGTCGACGGAAGCCTCAACATAGGGATGCAGGAACAGGCAGTGGACGACGGAATGTAGAAGATCGTGCTTGGGCGGCTCTTCAGTGGAAAGGAAGTCGTTTAGGACGTATCCCGATCCGTACGCAAGGAAATACCCATCGGTTGCGAACGAGGCGGTGATCAGCATGGGCTTGACCGAGAGACGGCCGATGGCCATGGCGAGGAAATGGTTATCCGTCAGGATAGCCGCCTTTGCCAGGTCGACGACCTGCAGGGCCAAACCGTCTCTGTCCACCGTGTTCTGCATGAGCCCCCTGATCGTCGCCATGATGCACACATGCATAGCGTCCCGAATGCCTCGACGCTGTTTCGCGGGCTGCGACAAGCGCAGGCGCGGCGGGAGCGAGGACTGTTCCCGACTGTGCTACGCACATTCGGGAAATAGTTCTGTAACTATGTACAGGGGCAAGCTAAAGCTTGCCCGACCTCGCTGAAAACGAGCCGCTGGCTCGTTTTCCGGGCGCTCGGCCCAGCTGCCGCGCCGGAGCGCAGGAGCGGTTAGCCCGCGCTTAAGCGGAGAGGCGTTCGGGGCGCCATGCCAAGGATTGCCAAAGCACCTTGCCATTTTGCAACAACCATTATCTTCGTGCATATATGGAACGGGATAGTATAATCGTGGTCAGACTAAGTCAGAGGCTTCTCCGATTAGCCCAATAACCAGCAGCATAACCGTTAACGAAACCGATTGTTCGCGACAGGACGAAAGGTTGCCGAGGAGACTTCGTGAGCACCTACGCGATATCCGACATACACGGTTGCTTCGACGAGCTCATGGCCGCCCTCGAGCTTGCCGGCTTCGGCGAAGACGACCACCTCTTCGTGCTCGGGGACCTCATAGACCGCGGCCCTCAAATCGGCTCATGCGTCAACTGGCTCGTCGAGTGCAACGCCAACGACGAGGGCTCGAACGTGACGTTCCTCATGGGAAATCACGAAGAACTGGCCTCGTGGGCCTTCGCCGACGCTTGGTCGAGTTTCCGCTTCAACCCACTGTACCTGAGCTCTTGGGAACGCAACGGGGGAAACGAGACGATACGCCAGATGAAGGAGCTCGACCCTTCCATCGTCGACGCATTTCAGGCGATTGTGGAGAACGCGCCCCGGGCGGTGAAACTCCGTTCCCCCGAGGGCCCCATCCTTCTCTGCCATGCCGGCATCCGCCCCGCCGAGCCCGAATCCGAAGAGGCGGAATGGCTCATTCAGTCCATGGAGGACCTCCTTTGGATAGGAACCGAATGGTATTGCGCGCCGGAACAGCCGCCGTTCCACGTGGTTTCGGGCCATACGCCGGTGTTCCTCCTCAGCTCCCAACCGGAAATCCCGAATTGTCCCGAGTCCGTGCGCGCCGAAGGCAATAGCGGGCGAATGATGCACTGGGGTCACAAGCATGACATCGACTGCGGGTGCGTTTACGGCCTTAACATGGGTGTTCTACGCCTTAACGACTGGGAAGCCTTCTATGTCGCTAAAAAATGACCCCTGTATGTTTTAGGACAAATTAACACAGTTGTATCACATAATCCTACTTGATAACCGTTAAACTACCCACGTTCGATTTCATTGCAGTAGGGGGTTACTTCATGTTGCTCACAGGTAGCGAAGACATTCGCATCCGCAAAACCATCACGGCTATCCACGACACGTTCATCGAGATGCTCAAGGAGATGCCGTACGAGAAGATAACCGTGAAGGCGCTTTGCGAAAGGGCCCTCATCAACAAGACCACCTTCTACCGCTACTACCCCACTCTCGACGACCTGCTCGAAGAGCTGCAATCCGAATATGCGCGCCCCTACGCCGAACGGACCGCCGGGCTGCGTTATCCCAACGACATCGAAGCCCTTATCCGCGAGTTCATGACGTACAGCGCTCAGCAGGGCCCCCTGTACGACATCATCTTGTCGAGCGGTGCCTATGCGGGCATCATGCAGAACGTCATGGACGACATGGGCGAAGAGCGGTTCCGCGATTGGACGCCCCCGAAAGGTTGGAGCGAGGACGAATGGGCGCTCTATCTCACCCATGTGAACTCATCGCAGATCCGCATCTACAAGTCGTGGGTCGACGGCGGGCGCACGATTCCAATCGACCGCCTGGTGACGTTGGCGATCAAGCTCATCTGCGATGGCGCGAGGCTTTAGGCCTTATAAAACCGTTCGCGTTTCATGGCTCTGCTGCGACATAGGAAACGTAGCCGGCTTTGAAAACTACAAGTTGAACGTCGGCCTGTTCTCCTTGCAATAGGACATCCAGTTACCGTTCTCGATAATCTCCTCGCGTGCAAGCTCGCGGAACACGAGTTCGTATTCGCCCGGATTGCAATCGTAGCGTTGGGCGGCAGACTCGAACAGCATGGCCATCTTCTCGTGGTCGAACGCCTTCCTCTCGAACGACAACCTCCCGTAATACCCGGCGACGAACAAGGCGACGACCGACAAGCATCCCCATACGATCTTCGCCCAAGCCCGGAATGAAATGCCGGCGAAACTCGACGACATCACCGCAGGAAAGCAGTACTCGAGCACGATGATGGCAAGGAAGGAGGCGACGGTTCCGACGATCATGGCTTGGGTAACGCGGTTGCTCACGCGCAGTTTGCCGGAGTCGCGCTCGAGCGCATGACGGTGATAAGCACTCTGGTCGTCAATCCACAACTCCTTAACCTGATCAGCCGTCATGGTTGCCGGTATGGCCCCTCCGACGAGCAGGACGCGCGAGGCCTTTCGTATCCAGGTGATGTCGTGGCGCTGCGTCCAGGTGAAATCGTCCCCGACGCTCGCGAGGATTCCAAGCGAAGCCAGATGGTCCTGTACGCGCATCGTCTCGGCCAACACCCGGTATTGGATGTACTTCTCGTGATAGCGGCCCCTCAGCACCAGCCAATAGAATATGGCGTAAGCGGAAATGACGACCCCATACACCACGAGCATCCACCTGAGCTCGGCCTCGTCGTACAACAGGAACGCCAGCACAAGTAAAACGCAGAACAGGGAGAGGCTCCCAAGCGTCCTCAGGTAACGGGTCTGGCAATGCATGGAGATCCTGTCGGCTTTGTCATACACCTCCCGCATACGCTCCCGGCAGGTCCTCTTCGGGCCTTCTTCTCGAGTTTTCGCCTTGCCTTCTTTCTTATCCAGCAGCTCGCAGTCCCTATTGAACGTTTCGGTGCGGGAGAGTATTTCGGAAAGGCTCCCCGGTTGCTCCTCGATGAGCTGCGCATGAATGTCAGCTGTATCCGTCGAAGAGGCGCGCGGCGTGACCACTTGGATGACTGCGCCATCGCCGAGGGAATCGAATGTCGGAGCGCCGATGTAACCACCGTCCAACATGAAGCTCACCACTTCGGCCGTGCCGCATCCTCCGGGAGTCGCGGGTTTCCCATCCCAAAGCGCCAGCAGCACGTGGCTGTGCAGTGCGACGTAAAGCCCGGCTTCGCGATAGCGGAAGTCACGGCCCTCCATGAAAGGCTCTGTTGCCGGCGCTATGAAGACGTCGCTTGCCTGCTCGATCAGATGCTCGAAAACCTCGAGATCGGGACCTGCGAAGGTCTTGCGATACTCGTCGATCTCCATCGGCAGCGGGCAGACGAGCTCCATTCCCAGCGAGAGCGCCTCTTGCGCGCAGATGGTATCGGCCCCTGCGGCCAATGAGTTGAGCATGACGAATCGCGAATGCGGGCAAGACCGCTGCAGCTTTTCAAGCTCTTCCCTGACAACTGCTTTCAACTGGGGAAGATCCGCCTCTCGCAGATTCCGATGCCCGGTGACGCCTATGACAACTGGTATGCCCATGTCGACGTTAACGCCCCTCGGCCACGGGGTACATCCGGTAGATTGTCAAGCCCTCGAACTCGCGAATGAGCTCGAGCATCTTGCGCATGGGCTCCGAGTCCTTCAGCACTTCGCTCTCAGGCAGTTCATCAAAGGGAATCAAGTCGTGATGAAGGCGCGTGCGCTCGCGCATGACGTTGTTGTTGCGCTCGCCTTTCTTGCCCACGTGTCCAACGCCGAAGTCCCATCCCATCGAGTCTTTCTCCTCGCACCAGCGGACGTGCTCTGCTTCGGCAATTGCCGAGAGTTCCTCGTCGGAAAACTCCGTCAATGCCTCGTATTCCACCGGCCGATCGGTGTAGAAGCACCCGATTGACTCGAGCCGCGATGCGAAGCCCTTCGCCTCCGCCACGTTCGAGAGCTTGTATTCGAGCGACAGCCCTTCCTCGAAAGCCCGCTTCATCTCGTCCTCCGTCTGGGCACCGCAATACCGGCCGTTCAAAGCGAGCGCAAAATCGTATAGGTTTAAATAGTTGCTGTCGGAGAGGTACAGCCCCGTCTTCTTCTGCTTCTCCTCGAGAACCACTTCGATCGCACCGCTGCAATCGGGCTTCGACACATCCGACTCGAATTCGGGAAGCACGTCCGCCAAGCTCACTATCTCGTCGATGTCGTCAACGAACTTGCTGCGACCTTGCCTGACAGCTCCTGATTTCTTCACGTAGCCATCTGGCACCATGTCGCGATACGCCTTGGCGCAGAGCACTTCTTGCTCGTAGGCGCTGTCGTAGTAATAGGTCCAGTGCATGTTCCCCCCGTCGAAGCGCACGTCGAAATCGAAGGGGTAGATGCCGCCTCGGCTATCGTGGCCATACGACGCCCGGTCCCAGCATTGCAGCTCATCGCAGAGCATGAGCAAGTATGCCAGCGGTTGCCCGTCATCGAGGTGCAAGGGCTCCCGCGTATGCAAAAGCGAGCGTATGGTGAACTTGAACAGGCTGTTGTGAAGTATGATTGCGCAGAAGGAGTCCAGGACGGGCTCGGGCAACTGCGAGGGGCTCGCTACTTCGGGGTGACGGTCGAGGAACGCCTTCGCCAAAATGAGGCCGCTGAAATACGCATGATCCATGAACAGGTAATTCATCTCAGCCGGATTCTCATGAACGGCACGGTCCACCAAGACTCCCCGCAGCTTGTGCTGCAGGTAATACGGCTCACGACCGGTCCGAATCAGGTAATGCTCAGCGAGCCGCTCGGTAATCGCCTGGGCGTACAGGTCGTTGAGGTCGCCGAGGTGCGTGAGCGTGAACTCTTCCATATTGCGGTAAGAGACGTACGGCGCGAACCCCGATTCGTCGTTGGCGTTTTCGAAAAGCTTGCAAACATACGCCTTCATCTGCTGATGGGCGATTTCGAAGGGGTAGCCGATATCGTGGAACAAGGACGTCATGCCCCAATGCTCGAGGAAATGGCAGGCGGCACCAGGCCCGTCCTGCAAACCGTACTTCGAGTTGTACGCCTTGCGTATGCCTTCGTGGTTGCGGTAGAGCGACAACCCCACGAGAAACACGTACGCGCTGTGGGAATAATGATCGCGATGCTTCATCAGCAACGAGCTCGCATTCGTCTCGTGCTCGGACAACATCTCCAGCAGAAGCCCCGTGGTATCGTAGCCGGCACCGAACGGCTTGAAGATCTCGCAATAACAATAGTAGATGTCGAATGCGTCTTCGCGCGATCCGCTTGTCAAGAACCTTTCGATAGCGAGCTCGAAGCTGAGCCTGTCGAGATCTCGCTCCATGTTGTAGGGAATCTGCCCTGGTTCAGCGCTCCGACCATCCGAGTCGCTCAAGGAGGCGCGCTGCTCGTCCGCTGTATCGAACTTCAAGTCCACGCATTCATCCCGCAAGAAGGCGAGCGCATCGTAGCCGAAGCTGCGCGGAGGCCGCGCCATCTCGGGAACGCGCACCGAATGCTCCACGCCATAATCCGAACGGTTCTTCTCCTGCATGCCGGCAAGCGCGTTGTAACCCATGGCCTGCGCTCCTTTCCCGATGATCCATCCGACTATTGCCGTGGCTTTACTCGGCAATATACCATCGAGACCGCACTTTGCCAAAGCCATGGAACCACTTGGTATCGACCACATCCTGAAGGAGCTCTATGCCGCCCGCCAATCGAGTCGCGCTCCCACAGGGCGTGCTAAGGATTACAATATAGTCAGGGAAAAACGTTGCTCGACCGACTAACGAGAAAGGGATGCATCATGGCAAACCAGTACAGCATGGAATGGGCGCGCGGCGTCGTCGACAACGGCGTGAAGAAAGCGCAGGGCCTCATCGACGACCCCGATCAAATTAACGGCCTGCTGCAGGAGCTTCAGGAGAAGATGAAGGGCCTCCCCGACACGGTCACGAACGCCTTAAACAACGTCCCGCTGATGGCGGACATGGTCAAGAGCTATGTGACCAGGGAGTACACAAACGTATCGCCCAAGGTGATCATCTCGCTAGTCAGCGCGTTCCTCTATCTCGTCAAGAGAGACGACATCATCCCCGACAACGTGCCGATCGTCGGAATGGCTGACGACCTGGCCGTCGCCGCCGTCGCCATGATGATCAACGAACCCGAGCTCAAAGCCTTCGCCGCCTGGCGCGAGCAGAACGGCCTGCAGAAAGCAGCGGAAATCAATCCCGCAGAGCCCGTGCAGGCTGAAGTGGCCGATGTTCCGCCCGCGCAGGCTGCGGCAACGCCCTCTTCCGCCATACCGGAATAAGCCCGCTCCAAGAGCTTTGCGGCAGGACGGCAAAAGTAAAACCGTTTTCTACCTATAGCAAGCGGGGGCGAAGAAGACCTCGTCGAAGAAGCGACGCGTGTTCTCGGCGCCTAAGGCTTCCGTGAACAGGTTGGTCGACACGCCCCCCTCGTCGATGAGCCGATCGGCATACCCCTTGTTCAACCGCCATTTCTCCAAACGGGCCCCTTCGGGAAGAGGTGGCGTGACCTGCTCTAAGTCTATGAAGATCTGCAACGCCTCGAGGAAGCGGCGTAGGGCGAGCTCGTCCTGGTCGCGGCTGGGGGCCTTGGCTATCAATACGGGACGAATCTCATCGTACCAGCAGGGTTGAACCGGGATATCGGGCATATCGCCCCAAGACGCGGAACAAGCCGAGAACACGTCGATGCAGCCCTGGAACAAGTCGTCATGGATAACGGCTAGGTCGTAAATCTCGATAAGGAAGAAGCGCCGTTCGCCCGAGTACACGTAGTCCGACGAGAGGAGCGGCAGGTTCTTCTCGTACGGCGTGATGACAAACGAGCTGAGCTGGTTCACCTCAGCCTCTTTCACAGACATGATGAGCAGGTTCCCCACGCCCTCGATATCGAAGCGACGCGCATTGTGCTGCCTGCCCCCGATGACGGGATTGGCCAGTATCGGGTCTACGGGGCATTCCACCACGTCGTAGTATTCGCGGAGCAATGCAAGACCCCGCTGTAGCCTGGCGTCGATGAGTCGGGCGTTCTCCTGGAGAATAGCCGCAACCCCGGACTCCGCATCCACAGTTGACGGCGTCGTGCCCCTGTCTTGCTCTGGCATAGTGAACTCCGTTCCTCGAGCTTCGGCGCAGCTTCTCTTCCCTGCGCGCCTACGAGAGCGTTTCCGCTATCGGCATCCCGCATTATCTGCTATCCGCCCCACGCCAACAAGCAATATCTTCTGCTGGAGCGCGAACAGCCCGCGTGTGGGACGAGCATGACAAAACCTGCACAATCAGAGATATCGATTTCATCATTATCCCTGTTCACATCTGCAATAATAGTTATCTGAATCGAACATAATGTTTCAGATGACTAACCGCATACCCTCGTGTTAGGCTTCGCGCTATGGATACGACAACGAACAATACACAGCCACATGACATCGCCCATGTCATCGAGCCGAGAATCAACGCCGCAAGCGACGCGGAGCTTGCCGAGCGGAATAAAACCGTCGCTCAGCTGAGCGCTGTAGGGGTGGGCGGCAACGTCTTGCTTGCCGTCTTCAAGCTCATTGCGGGCATCTTGGGAAACTCGATGGCGCTCGTCTCGGACGCCGTGCATTCAGGTTCTGACGTGCTCGCAACAGCAGTGGCTTATGTAGGCGACCGCATTGCCCGCCGCGAAGCAGACGAGAACCATCCCTATGGGCACGAGCGCTTCGAGCAACTCGCTGCCGCAGTGCTTGCCATAATCCTCGCAAGCGTAGGCGTGGGCATCGGCATCGCCGGCGTGCAGGCGGCCATGGGCGGCGGTGAAGCCGAAACGCCCGGGGTGCTTGCCCTCGTGGCCGCAGCCGTCTCGATTGCGGTCAAGGAAGCGATGTTCTGGTACACGCGCCACGGGGCACGCAAGATCGGTTCGGACGTCTTCATGGCCGACGCCTGGCATCACCGCACCGACGCACTGTCCTCCGTTGCCGCCCTCGTTGGCGTAGGCGCAGCCCGCATGGGCTTTCCCTTGGGCGATTCGCTCGCTTCAATCATAATCTGCCTGTTCATCTTGAAGGTAGCATGGGATGTCGGCCGTGAGGCGATCGGCAAACTCGTCGATGAGTCTGGCGGCGAGGACCTCAACCAGAAGATCGCCGAATGCGTGTCCGCCTGTTCATGCGTCGACCATATCGATTCGGTGATAACACGCCGCTTCGGCAGCCAGTTCTATGCGGATGTCGAGATTGCGATGGAAGGCTCGCTCACCCTCAACGAATCGCATGAGCATGCCGAGGAGATCCATGACCGCATAGAGCGCGAGTGCCCGGAAGTAAAGCACGTCACCGTCCACGTGAACCCAGCGTAACCCGGCATCACTCCCATATCTCCCCATTCAGCTCCTTCTGGGCTCCCGTCAATCGCACCCAGATTCAATGAGAGCTTTCATCGCACGCTCCTCGAGCGCGGTGCGGTATTGGCCCGCGATTGCGTGGTCGGATTACGACGACTCTTAACAGCTCCGTTAGAAATCAACCGACGCCATATGGTGCTAAAATACCGCTTATAGCGGGTGTCCTGCGCAAGCGCATCCGCTCTAATTCCGCTCGTGTGCACACTTGCTCGTAGGAGACGCGTATGCCCACATTATATTCCGGATATATGGGCAAAGTCGTTGAGCTGGACTTATCCTCCCAGACAACGCGCAAATACCCTTGGACTGATGAGGACCGCCGCAAGTTCATAGGCGGCAAGATCATAGCCGCGAAAATCTTGAGCGACCTGCTCACGGGTCATGAGGAGCCGTTCTCCGAGGAGAACCCCCTCATTATTTCCACAGGACCCCTGACGGGAACGGGCGTCCCCTGCTCCGGGCGCTTCAACATCTCCGCCCTTTCACCCCAAACGGGTTTGGTGACTTCCTCAAACTGCGGCGGCACGTTCGGCCTTTTCCTCAAGAAAGCAGGCCTCGACGCCATCATCATCCGAGGAAAGTGCGCAGAACACACCTGGCTCGAAATCGACAACGGCCGTTTCACGTTCCACTCGGCCGACGACGACGGCCTCTGGGGGCTCAACGTTACTCCCAGCCAAGAGCGCATGGCCGCCCTCCTCGAGGAAAAATGGGGCGCCAAACGCAAATTCGGTCAGATGGTCATAGGTCCTGCAGGTGAAAACCTCGTGCTCTACGCAGGCATTGCCAGCGATGAGCGCGCTGCCGGACGCACCGGCTTGGGAGCGCTCATGGGTTGGAAGAACCTCAAGGGCATCTCCGTTACCGGCAATCACGAGATCACGGTCGCCTCACCCGAGAAGAACAAGGCTTGGAACAAGAAGTTCTTCAACATACTGCGCAACCACCCGCTCACCGGCAAGCAGATGCCCCGGATGGGCACCGCCGGCCTCGTGAGTCCCATGCAGATGCGCAGCATGCTGGCTACGCGGAATTTCTCCGCCGGCCAGTTCGAGCATTTCGACAAGGTATGCGGGGAAACCCTCGCCGAACAACACAACATCGTCAACAAGGGATGCGTCAGCTGCCCCATCCGTTGCAGTCGAACGGTCAACCTGGACGGCAAACCGGTCAAGGGACCCGAGCTCGAGACGCTGGGGCTTCTCTCCGCCAACATCGAGAACGACGATCTGGAGCTCGTGCTGCGCTTGAACAACGAACTCGACGAGCTTGGCATGGATACCATATCGTGCGCGGGAACCATCGCCTGGGCCATGGAGGCGAACGAGAAGGGCCTGTGGGATAACGGACTGTCCTTCGGGAACGCCGAGGAGCTCGTGCAGACCATCCGCGACATCGCGCAACGGAAAGGCATAGGCGATGAGCTGGCCCTCGGGTCTAAGCGTCTTGCCGAACGCTATGGCGGCGAAGACTTCGCCATTCAAAGCAAGGGACTGGAGCTTTCAGCTTACGAGCCCCGACGCGCCGTGGGCATGGGGCTCGGGTACGCCGTGAGCAACCGCGGAGGATGCCACCTGAACGGCGGCTACCTTGTGATCGTCGAGGGCCTCGGCCTGTTCATCGACCCGCAGACGCCGCGGGCGAAAGCTGATATCACCATGATGTTCCAAGACCTCATGGAAGCCGTCGCCGCTGCCGGCCAATGCCTGTTCTCGACGTACGTCTTCTTCCCCAGCATCCTCATCACGCGGCCCAACGGGCCCGTCACCACGGTTTTGAACAAGGCCCTCCCCCATACGGGAGGCGTCTTCCGCGCCATAAACAAGTTTCCGCTCGCCATACAGATGCACATGCCCATCCTGCCGCATACGAAGGCCTTCGAGAACGCAACCGGCATGAAGATGAAGATGGGCGACTTCATCCGCTGCGGAGAACGCGGCTATACGCTCGACCGGCAGGTTTCGGTTCGGTTTGGAGTCGGGGCCAAGGACGACAAGTTGCCCAAACGCCTCACCGACACCCCGCAAGACCCGAACAACCCCTCCACCAAGGTGCCGCTCGACACTATGAAGAAGACGTATTACCAGGCTCGTGGCTGGACGCAGGAAGGGCGCCCCAAAGTGAGCACCCTGAAGAAGCTGAAGATCGTTTAAGGCAAGGTGCGAGACATGCCCCAGGTACACGTCATATTGCTCGGATTGTTCCGCCTCGATTCCGGCCTGCACGAGGTTTCACTCGAAGCCGACAAGGTAAAGGACCTGTACCCCCAGCTGCTCGAGAAGGCGCGGGAGAGAAACCCGCAGACCACGGTCACCAAAGCCGACCTGGACGGCTGCGTCGTCCTGGTGAACGGCAGGAAATCACGGAAGGGCGCCAAGCTCTCCGAGGGCGATACCGTACACTTGATGTCACCGGTTTGCGGAGGTTAGCATGGCTGCGTATTCCATTACCGACAAGTGCATTGGCTGCGGAACATGCGCGAATAGCTGCCCTGTCGGAGCGATTCGCGGGCAGCGGAAGGCGCTGCATTCGATCGATGCCGACATATGCGTGCGCTGCGGCCTATGCGGCAGGCTGTGCCCGAAAGGCGCCATCCTCGACGAGCTGGGAAACCGCACGACCCGCATCCCCAAGAAAAGCTGGGCGCATCCCGTGTTCGAAGAAACGTGCGCCGGATGCTCGCTCTGCGTCGTCAGCTGCCCGAAGAACTGCATCCGAATCGGCGACCCCGCTTATCAGGGCGACACCCACATGCGCGCCATCCTCTCGCACCCCGCAGACTGCATAGGCTGCGGGCTGTGCGTGAAGGCTTGCCCAATCGATGCAGTCCACCTTGAAAAGGCAGCTTCAGAGGCGAAAGAACCCGCACAAACGTAAACGCATAGCTTTCAGACAACTGCCCACCACGTTAAGAAGCCAAGAGACAAGGAGCCGCTATGAATCCCCTGAACAAAGTCTGGTGCCGCACATATCAAACCGCATTCCGCGCTGCAATTCCCGTTATGCCGTACCGCGAGCCCAAGATTCTGGACAGCACCGAGGACATAGCGAAGCTCTGCGTCGACAAGGGCATTGACTCCATCATCATCGTCACCGACGAGGTCATCAGCAAGCTCGGACTGTGCAACAACGCGCTCGAGGCTTGTGAGAAAGCCGGCGTGAAGGCGGTGCTCTACGACAAGACCATCCCGAACCCCACTATCGACAACGTCGAGGAAGTCCGCCGCCTGTACCTGGAAAACGACTGCAAGGCCCTTGTGGGCTTCGGCGGCGGCTCGTCCATGGACTGTGCGAAGGGCGCGGCCGCGCGCATCGCGAAACCCAAGCAGACCGTGCAGAAAATGGCAGGCGTCCTTAAAGTGCATGCCCGACTTCCCCTGCTCATAGCCGTACCGACAACGGCGGGGACCGGCAGCGAGGTCACCGTCGCCGCCGTCATCACGGATGCCGAGACGCATCACAAGTTCCCGATCAACGACTTCTGCCTCATCCCGCAATATGCAGTCCACGACTACCGCCTCACCACTGGCCTGCCCAAGCACATCACGTCGACAACGGGCATGGACGCGCTGACTCACGCCGTCGAGGCCTATATCGGCAGAAGCACGACGAAATACACGCGGGAGATGTCCGAGAAGGCCGTAGTGCTAGTACATCGCTATCTCAAGCGCGCCTACGATGATGGCAACGACGCGGAAGCTCGCAAGAACATGTTGTATGCAGCCTATTGCGCGGGTATCGCGTTCACCCAGTCCTACGTGGGCTACGTGCACGGCTTGGCGCATGCGCTGGGCGGGCAATACGGTACGCCACACGGTCTGGCCAACGCGGTCATCCTACCGCATATGCTTCGCGCGTACGGCAGCACCTGTTATAAGCCGCTTGGAAAGCTCGGGTGGCTTATCGGCGTCGCATCCCCATCGGACGATGACGAGACGGCGGCAAACGCCTTCATCGATTGGGTCGACGAGATGAACGCATCGATGGATATCCCCAAATACATCGATGGCATCGAAGAGCGCGACATCCCCCAGCTCGCCATCAACGCCGATGCAGAATCGAACCCGTTGTACCCCGTCCCGAAACTCATGGACGTCGATCAATTGGCCGATATGTTCCGCGTAGTGGGAAACCTCAAGTACACGATGTTATAGTGCTATAGGTAGAAAACAGGCAAGGAGGATCCAAACTATGACGCTTGACGATTTGATCGCCTTCGGCGCAGATGTCGATACTGGGCTCTCAAGGTGCATGGGGAACGAGGGGCTCTATCTCAGGCTCGTGGGTACCATGCAGGCCTCAGATGAATTCGATCGCCTGAAAGACGCTATCGCGCAAAATAAGCTGGAAGAAGCTTTTGAAACCGCCCATGCGTTGAAAGGCTCTCTGGGTAACCTGTCCTTGACGCCGCTTTACGATCCGATATGCGAGATAACCGAACTCTTGCGTAACAAGACCGACATGGACTACTCAGAACTGATGAACGGAATCCTCGACAAGAAAGAGCAGTTCTGCGCCCTGTAACAACTCTCTGAGGAATCAGCTATGAGGCCGACGGCAACATTGTGGGTGTCGTCCATCACAGGCAACACCGCCAAAATCGCAGAAGGAGTGCGCGCCGTGCTCGACGAGCTCGGCTGGGACGTGCATGACGCGCAACTCGGCCAATGCCCAGCAGACGATTTCGTAATCGTCTGCTTTTGGTGTAGGAAAAGCTCGCTCGACCCCAAGAGCATGCGTTTCGTGGAATCATGCTCTGGAAGAAAAGTGCTCGCATTGGGCACGTTTGCCGGATTCCCCCAAGGTAAATACGCCGATTTAGTTCGCAACAACGTCACCACCCTCATCGAGCAGGGCAACGAATGCCTGGGCGTCTACCTCTGCCAAGGCAAGGTGAGAAAAGAGCGCATCGAGGAGCGAGTGGCCCTACCTGAAAGCCACCCGCACCATCTCGACAAGTGGGGAATCTTGCGGCTAACCGAAGGGCAGAAGCATCCCAATGACACCGACGTGCTCTATGCTCAGGCATTTGTCCGCGATTACCTTCCCTCGCCTGAAAATCATTAGACGTTAATCCACATCCCCAATTCCCTATGACCGGCTTCGTCGCTTCGCGTCGGAGACAAATTGGCTTGTCCTCGTCCGTCTCCACCCTGTTGGATCTCATCATCATAATTATCTATGACTAAATATATATCTTGTTATAAATATTTTTACTAATGTATAATCGTCCAATACCAGCATTCCGGCTGGCGAAAGCTAAGAGGGAAGGGACATCGTATGGAAGAATCCGAGAAGCGCACCATGGGGACCGAGGAGGGCATCTCCCGCCGCAATTTCATCAAGCTTGGCACCATTGGAGCTGGCGCGCTAGCTGCTTTTGGCGCATTCGGCTGTTCGGCGGGCGGTTCGTCCAGCGCATCATCGGCGACAAGCGCCTCGTCCAGCTCAGCGGTCGACGCCAGCTCGGCCTCGTCCCCTGCTTCGACTTCGGCCTCATCCTCGGCATCGACCTCGAGCTCAGCATCTGGAAAGGAAGGGATCTCGTTCAAGGATCAGAACGACTACGACGTCACGGTTGCAGTGCCGTGTGAGCGCATGGTCGTTCTCCAGCATCACTCCCTCGACATGCTTTGCCAACTCGGCGCACAGGAGAACATCGTCGGCATCGTCGACAGCTGGAAGAAGAACTTGGGCGACTACATGCTCGACGTGTTCCCCGGCATCGACCAGCTGCCCATGCCGGGCGGTTTGGATACCTGGAATGTCGAGCAAATCGCCGAACTGAACCCCGATGTGGTCATAGCTGCGTCCCAAGCGCCCGAGGACGCTATGCAGCAAATTCGCGATCTGGGAATACCCGTAGTCGTTGTTTCGTTGCGCGGCGAGGGCAAGCAAGCCGAGGCGCAAAACCCCCGTCTCGCCGACGCGGATGCCGCTTATACCGAAGGATGCGAATGGGCCGTCAAAACGCTTGGCAAGCTGTCCGGCAAGGAGAACGTGGCCGAAGAGATCTGGAACTTCTGCCTGGATAGCCGCTCCATCGTCGATGCTGCCGTCGGCGACATCAGCGATGCCGAACGCGTAAAGGTTGCCGTCCTCGCGAACGGGATCGCCTACGGCAACGACAAGTACGTGGGCTGCCAGCTCCTCCGCTCGGGGGCGGTCAACGCTGCCGCGCTTGCAGGCGTGCAGGGCAACACCGATTACAACGCCGAGCTCGTGGCTACTTGGAACCCCGAGGCCATCATCACACAGGACCGTTATCCAGATGACTACAAGACCATAACGACCGACCCGCAGTATGCAGAGCTCCAGGCCGTGAAGGACGGCAAGGTCATCGAGGCACCATACTGGACCAAGCCATGGGGCAACCCCGACACTGACTCCATCGCGTTGGGCGAACTGTGGCTTGCACACACGTTCTATCCAGAGAAAGTCTCGGCTCAGCAGGTCGAAGACAAGGCCAAGGCGTTCTACGACCAATTCTATGGCATCGACTTCAAGGGGACGGTCAAGTAAAGCCCCAACAGTTTGAGTTTCCTTCCCTCGGGCGCTGTGGTTCCCGAAACCGGGCCCACGGCGCCCTCGCTTTTCGAGGCGGCTTCGATAGCGTGAGCTGAAAAGCTCTCCCGTCCTTACACCGTGTCCCCTTCCAATCAACCCTGCTTCTTCAAGAGGTTCTCATGGAGGAAAAGAAACGCGCGGGCTTTTGGATGACCCTAACGGGAATCGTGCTTGTCATCCTGCCCATCCTGTTCTTCCTATTCTCGCTGGCACTTGGGTCCTATAATGCGGGACCTGTCGACGTGTGCCAAATCATCTGGTGCAAGCTGACCGGCCAAACACCACCGCAAGACGCGCTCACCGTCAACGTCATCTGGCAAGTCCGTCTGCCACGCGTCTGCGCGGCTGCGCTGGTGGGAGCCGGGCTCTCGGTTGCAGGCGCTGTGTTCCAGGGAGTCTTCCGAAACCCCTTGGCTTCGCCCTACACGCTCGGCGTCAGCAACGGGGCCGGCTTCGGCGCCGCCCTGGCCATCGTGCTTTCGCTCGGAGCTGCAGGAATCCAGGCGTTTGCCGTGGCCTTCGGCCTTCTGGCAGTGGCGCTCACGTTCCTCATCGCCAGCCGTAGCAGGCGCAATACCGTCACACTCGTGTTGGCCGGCATGCTCATCGGCGCGCTGTTCTCGTCACTCGTGTCGCTGCTTAAGTTCACGGCAGACCCGCTCGAGAAACTACCGCAAATCGTCTACTGGCTCATGGGATCGCTTTCAGGGTCGACTTTCGAGGCGCTTGCGAAAATCCTACCGTTCTACGTTGTCTGCATGGCAGCAGTATTCCTGCTGAGATGGCGCACGAACGTGCTGTCGCTTGGCGACCAAGAAGCCAAGTCCTTCGGACTGAACGTACGCCGGGATAGGGCGATCGTCATCGGCACGAGCAGCATGCTCACCGCGCTCGTCGTCTCCATTTCGGGCATAATCGGTTGGGTCGGCATAGTGGTGCCGCACCTTGCCCGCATGCTCGTAGGTCCTGATTTCCGCAAGCTTATCCCAACGTCGGTATCAATCGGGATTTGCTACCTGCTCGTTGTGGACGACCTCTGCCGAACGCTTACGGCCTCCGAGATTCCCCTTGGCGTCATCACGGGCATCATCGGCGTCCCGCTGTTCCTGTACTTCATTTACAAGAAGAAGGTGAGCTGGTAGATGAACCTCACGGTTGACGATATCACCTTCGGATACGATTCCTCGCGCAACGTCATAGAGCACCTGTCGTTCACGTACAACTCCCCCGAGGTGCTGTGCATCCTCGGTTCGAACGGCATGGGCAAGTCGACGCTTTTGCAATGCATTATAGGCGCATTCCCCATCTCTAAAGGCACGATAACGATAGACGGCAAGGGTGTGAACGATTACAAGGCTCGCGATTTCGCTCGAAAGGTCGCCTACATCCCGCAATCCCATACTCCGTCATTTGCCTACAAGGTCATCGACATCGTGACCATGGGACGCACGTCGCGTATCGGCTACCTTGCAAACCCGAGCGACGACGACGTGGCGTTCGCACACGAACAGCTCGATTACCTGGGAGTGGGACACCTGTCGGAAAAGCCCTACACTGACATCTCAGGTGGCGAGCGGCAACTTGTCATGATTGCATCAGCACTCACCCAAGAGCCTGAACTCATGATATTGGACGAGCCCACAGCGCATCTGGATTTCGGCAACGCTGACCGCTTCGTGGAGCTCGTGGAGAAGCTGCGTGAACGGAACATGGGCGTGCTCATGACAACGCACTTTCCCGACCATGCGTTGATGTTGGGATCGAAGACGGCGGTGCTCTCTGGCGGCCGCATCGTGGCAGAAGGATTGGCACGTGACGTCATCACCGATGAGAGCATGCGCGAACTCTACGGCATCGAGGTACATGTGAAGCACATCGGCAGCCGTATCGTATGCATTCCTGGCCCTTTAGACGAAAACGCGCTTGTACGAAATCCGCCTTTTGCCAACGAATAGCCTGGGAACGCGTCTGTCAATCGCGCTCAGTTGTAACTCGGTGTTGGTATAATCAATGTCGAGAAGGGTAGCTGCCTTTCTACCCCGATAAGGGCCTCCTGCAAGAAAACGCCGCTGAAGATGAGGAGTTCAAATGTATTGCAGCTCATGTGGAGCTCAAATTCCCGATAACGCCACATTCTGTCCGTCGTGCGGCCTGAGCACTAATGTGCAATGGGGAACCTCGTACCAGCAGCCCATTTACACTCAACAACCTGTTTACGCTCAACAGTCTCGGTTCCAGATTCCAACTGGCATGCTGGTTTGGTCAATTATCAGTATCTTCTTATGCACTATCCCTGGCATCATTGCAACTGTCCTTACAGTGCTTGCCAAAGATGCAACCTCGCAAGAGGATTACGATAACAAGATTCGAATCGCAAAGATTCTCAACATCGTTTCGCTCGTCATCTTCATCATCGCCTTCGTCGGCATCATCGCAGCTGCATTCCTCGTTAGGTATTACTAACATGCTAAAGGTCTGGCGACTCTGCACGCAGACGAGAAGCGCGCCACGATTGCCCGTGGCG